>NZ_JBITHV010000011.1:0-457898 GCF_044458365.1 Kribbella sp. NPDC050470
CTCCCTCCCCGGCTCGGTTCAAGCCAGGATCTCTCCGGGAAGCTGGTCAATTTTCAGTTGCCGCCCACTGGTCAGTTTTCAGCTGCCGTCGACAAATCGTCCCGTTCACGCGTGCCGCGGGTCGGCTGGTGCGGCGGTAGTCGGCAAGCATGCGTACCGGGCGACAGCCTGGGGCGTGGGTGGGAGCAGACGTAGCGGGTGCGTTGAGAAGCGGAGCGACGAAGGAAGTGACTGCGAGAGTGCGCTCTACAGAAGATGGTGTCCGAGGAGGGACACGCACCTTAACCACACGCCTCAAGCTCAACGCCTAGTGGTACGGCGGACTATGTCGGCAATCCGTCGCCGAGCGGGCGGCGCGACGTGCGGGGTTGCTTGTGCCCACCTCCGCCGATCGCGACTGTGCGTCACCTCACGTCGCTTCGCCGTCGAGCCAGGACTCTCTCCGAGTCGAGGGTCCCGATGTTGGAAAGCATGAGTGGGTTGGTGCCGAACCCGTGCTGCAAAGTCAGTGCGTCCCGGATGAGCTTCTCCGTTTCCCAGCCGGCCATCATCCCGCGGCCACCCAGCAGTTCCATCGCAGCCCGGGCGACTCGGACGACCATCTCGCTCGCCGAGACGTTGGCAGCCCAGGCCGCAGCGGGATCGAGTTCCTGGGGCCCGACCTTGTCGAGGGCACGGGCAACGCAGTACGCATGGCCGAAGGCGGCGTCCAGCTCGACGCGCATCGAGCCGAGCTGGTGAGCTACAAGCTGATGCTGGTAAATCAGGCTCCCGCCCTGAACCCGGCTGGTGCACCAATCGAGCGCCACTTCGTACGCCGCGCGGGCGACACCGATCGACATGAACGCATTGACCAGGTTGGAGCCCGTGTTCGCGCCGGTGCGGGTCGAGCTCAGCCCCCGACCGACCTCGCTCACTGCATAGTCGAGCGGGACCCGGCAGTTGTCGAAATGTACGTCGGTCTGGATCGATGAGCGCTGGCCGAGCTTTCGGTACGGCGGTCCGAAGCTGATGCCGTCGGTGTCGCCGGGGACGGCGATGAGTGTGACCCCCGACTCGGCTGGAACGCCGGGGTCCGTCCGGGCTCCGACGAAGTAGATGCCGGCCATCGTGGCGTTGGTGATCATCACCTTCTCGCCGTTGAGGACCCAATGGTCCCCGTCGCGTCTGGCCTCCAACTGGACTCCAAGCTCGGGATTCGAGCTGAGTAGATGGTTGTCGCTGCCGACGTTCGCTTCAGTGATCGCGCTCGCGCCGAGGTACCACGGATCCTGCCTGAGCTGCTTGGTTACGTCCCGGCGGAGAGCCGGTGGAAGACGCCGTACCAGCTGTGAGAATCGCCAATTGTGCTTGAAGTAGTAGGCGATTCCGAGGTCACCGCGGGCCAGCTCCTCGACGACCAGGCCGAGCAGGACGGCGCTTGCCCCACGACCGCCGTCCTCCGAGGCGAACGCCAAGGACTTCAGCCCCAGATCGATCCCCGGCTTGACCACTGAGATCGGGAAGCTGTCGCGGTCGATCACCGCGTCCAGTTCGTCGCGTGCCGGTACGACCGTCTCGTCCACGTAGCTCCGCACAGCGTCAAGGAGGAGCCGATCGCGGTCGTCGAGGCTCTCTACGGCATCGTCTGCCGGCAGACTGTTCCATCGCAGGGCGTTCGTCATGTTGTCCTATCTCTCAGTCTTGCCGGGGTGGGTGTCAGCGCTTTACGGCGATCAGTCGGAACTCCGCCGTTTCCGGGGACGGCGTGGTGAATCGCGCATTGGACAGGTAGAAACGGTCACCGAATCGGGCCATGCAGGTTGGTGTGTCGAAACGCGGATCGGTCCAGCGCTCGATGACTTTGCCGGTGCTTCCGGTGGCATCGAGTTCGATGACAGAGACCGTGTTCTCCAGGTTCTGTACGACGTGGAGGACGGTGCCTTCGAGGACCATTCCGTCGCCCCACAGGACTCGTTCGCCGCCGAGATCCACCTCACTCGCCTCGCCGGTGCTCGGCTCGACCCGGAAGATCTTTCCCGTATTGGTCTGAACGATCAGGAGGGCCTGCTTGTCCGGCGTACGGACGATGCCGTTCGAATTGAAGCATTCGGCGAACGTGGGGCCCTCCTGATAGACGAGCACGCCGGTGATCGGCAGGCGGAGGACCTGCTGTTCGGCTGGCAGCTCGCCTCGTTCGTCGAACGGGAGCCGGTACAGCACGGGGGCGAATGAGTCGGTGACCCAGGCCTCGTGCGGGGTGAGCACGATCTCATTGATGAACGATCGGTCACTGCCCAGTTGGTACCGGGCAACGACGGTCTTGCTCGAGGTGTCGATCACCGAAAGGGAACCGTCGATTCCGCCGCACACGAAGAGGCGCCCGTGCCAGTCGAGCGCCATTCCGACAGCGGTGGGGCCAACCGGCGGGGCGAAGACCTCGTACGTGCCGGTCGCAAGATCCACTCGGTACACGGCGCCGGTCTGCAATGAGGACACGTAGGCGAACGGGCCGTCGCCGATGACGATGCTCTCGGGTCCGGATCCGTCCGGCATGGGGATCTCGGTTGGGTACTCGGCCGGTGTTGTCTTCACGGCTGGGTCGCTCTGCACTGTCGTCGACCTTTCAAGTCAGTGGCGAAGTGGATGTGTGTCAGATTCCGCGGATCTCGGTCGGATCCAGCCCACGCGCGAGCTGCTGTCGCAGATCCGTGAGCTCCGGCGTGCCGGGGTCGCGCGGGTGCTGTGCGTCGAGCGGTACGTCGTGGATGACGGCTGCCGGTCTCGACGACAGGACAACGACACGGGTTCCGAGCACGACGGCTTCCTCGACATCGTGAGTGACGAAGACGATGGTCATGCCCGTTTGGCGCCAGAGCTCGATGAGGTCCGAACGCAGCTTGACGCGGGTCTTCACGTCGAGTGCGCTCAGGGGCTCGTCCATGAGCAAGAGCTGCGGCTGTACCGCCAGCGCCCGGGCGATCGCCACACGTTGCCGCTCGCCGCCAGAGAGCTGGTGGGCCGGCTTGAGTGCCACGTGGTCGAGGCCCATGAGCGCGAGTTTCTCCCGGGCTACCGCCCGGAGCTCGCTCCTCCTCGATGGCGTCCCTCGCAGCTTCATGCCGAGTACGACGTTGTCGCGGGCAGACAGCCATGGCAGCAGTCGGGGACTCTGGAACACGTAAGCGAGGTCCGGCCATGCCGTGGCGGGTTGGTGCCCGAGCACGGAGACTTCGCCGGAGGTGGGCGGGATGAGGTCGCCGAGGATGCGCAGCGTGGTGGACTTGCCGCATCCTGAGGCTCCGAGCACACACAGGAACTCACCAGGCATCACTGTGAGGTCGAAGTCCTGCAGGATCGTGTCTGGTCCGTAGGCGATCTTCAGGCCGCTGATCGCGATGGCGGGCTCGACGTCGGGACTGTTGAGGGTCATGGTCGCGTCCTCTGGGAGGTGGATGCGCCGGTCCGCCTGGCCACATAATTGCTCAGTGGGTCGAGAATCCAGGATTCGACGACATACACGATGATCACCACCGTGATGATCGAGGCGAAGACCTGCGCGGTCTGGAAGTTCTGCCGTGCCTGGTTCATCACGAGTCCGAGCCCCATCTCGGCACCGAAGAACTCGGCGATGATCGCGACCTTCCATCCGACGGAGAAGGACAGCCGCGTGGCCGCCAGGACATGGGGCAGCAGCAGCGGCAGTTCGATGCGGCGCAGGACGGCGAGTCGATTGCGGGTGAAGCTGCGACCCATCTCGCGAAGCTCCGGATCGATTGCCTTGAGCCCCTCTCGCAGACTCACCATGGTGAAGGGCAGCAGGATCAGCGTGACCACGAAGACCACGGCCGAGTCGCTGACGCCCAGCCAGATGACTCCGAGGATGGCCCAGCCCACGCCCGGAACGGCGTTCAGCAGGGGCAGGAACCGGCCGCCGATCAATGTGTCCAGCCATGGCGCCACCTGGGTGAGGAGGATGAGTGCGCCGCCCATCACCATGGCGAGAGCCATCGCGGCCGTGATGCGCACGAGCGAGGTGAGCGTGTGGGCGGCGAGGTCACCGATCAGGAACTCCTTGACGTCACGGACAACGTCCATCGGTGGCGGGAGCAGGTACTCCGGCTGGTGCGGAGCCGCGAGTTGCCAAGCGAGCAGGAGGAGTAGCGGTGCTCCGTTGGCTAGAGCGAAGCTCAGCCTGCTGCGGCGAGGCTGCCCCTGTTGCCCTCGCCGTAGCGAGGATCTGGTCTGTGCAGACAACGGGTTCAGCAGCGAGGCTCGGGATGAGTGGCTCATTTGATGATCTCGTCCTGGATCTGTAGGGCCTTGGGGATGTCTCCGCCGGCAGCGGCCTTGTCCCACATGACTTGGGCCGACTCCAGCCACTCCGGGTCGAGGCCGCCGATGTAGTCGTAGGCGCCGCTCCACTGGAATGTGATGTACTCGGCGGGCAGGCGGGTCTTGGCAGAGATGGCGTTCGCCAGTTCGTCGATGTGGTCGCGGGCGTAGGCCACCGACGCGGCGAGCAATTCCTGGAACTGCTTGTAGCAGGTCTGGTTCCGCTCGGTCTGGGTGGCGAGCGCCTGGTAGGAGGCGAAGACCGGGTTGTGGCCGGTGAGCTTCCGCCACGCCGGATCTGACGTCATGATCCGCCTGAACTGGGAGTCGTGACCGAGTTTGTAGGCGGTGAAGCTGAAGTCGCTGACGGCGTCGATCTGCCCACGCTCCAGGGCCGCGGTGAGCTGGGCGGGATCCATCTCGACCCATTTCAGGTCGCCGCCCTGCAAGGCGGAGTTCAGCTTGTGCCCGTCGCGCAACAGGATTCGCGTCACCATGGTCGACGACGACCCGAAGCTGGTCACGCCGATCGTTTTGCCGGCGAGATCCTCGGGGGTTCTGATGTCGCTGCCGTCGCGCACGTAGACGCCAGATGCCCCGGGGGTGTTCTCGTCGGCCGTGCGTCCCGACGAGAGCGCGACGATTTTTCAGATCGACTCCCTTGCTGCGCGCCTGCGGCACACCGACCAGGGACGACTCGATCACGTCGAACTGGTCTGTGCCGGTCGCCTGGATGAGCGCCGGGAAGGTGAGATAGCTGAGTTTGAGGCCGGGGAACTTGGCGACGTCGATCTTGTCGTGCTCGATCGCGTACAGCGCTGCCCTCCGGACGTCGTCGTCGGCCACCGCCACCTTGAAGTTGCTGCAGTCCCCGTCCGCTTGATCGGATCCCTCGGCGCCGGCGCATCCGGCCAGCGCCAGCACACTCGTCGCGACGGCGATGCAGCCCGCCCCGGTCCAGCTTCTCGTCCTCATGGGAACGCTCCTTCATCCCGAATTGGCTTTGCGGCTATGCCAATTCAGAATGGTAGGAGGGTGTCCGCAAGTCAAGACTTTGGAGAAGTGGAAAGGCCAATTCTGCAGACGATTGGCGCGCCGGTCGGCGGGCCGTCAGCCCTCGCGACTCAGCAGGTGCTCGCGCATCACGTCGTTGTGCCGGCGGACGGCGGCGAGAGCGGCCTCGGAATCCGCGCGCTCCAGCGCGTCCACGATGGGCGCGTGCAGGGCCAGTTGGGCCTCGGCCTGGTTGGGTGCGAGCCAGCGCGGGACCCGATCGCTCTCGACCCAGTGCTGGTACTCGTACTCGAGAAGCGAGGTGTGGACCTGCTCGTACAGGGCGGTGAGGACCGGGTTGCCGGCCAGGTCGACCAGCGTCGCGTGGAAGACGGTGTCGGCGGCGATCCAGGTAGATGTCTCTCCGACGCTGTCGCGAAGACGTGCGAGCGCGCCGCGCGCTGCGTTCAGGTCGGCTTCCGGGCCTCGGCTGACGGCCTCCTGGACGCCGAGGCTCTCGAGCCACAGGCGCAACTCGACCAGGTGCTCGAGGTTGTCAGCGGTCGGAGCCGGCAGTGACTGACCGTGGGAGCCGCGTGCTTTGTCGGGTCGCCGCAGTACGTAGGCGCCCGACCCGCGCCGGCTCTCGACGAGTCCCATCAGCGAGAGCGTCCGGATCGCCTGGCTCACCGTGGGTCGGCTGGTCCCGAACCGCTCGGCCAAGGTGCGCTCGGAGGGCAGGCGCGTCCCTTCCTGCAGGTCCTGATTGATGATGAAGTCGCGGATCCGCCCGGCGATGGTGTCGGACAGCCGCGGCGGCGCGGACACCGGTTCCAGGTCGCTGAAGTCGACGTCGTCGGCCTTCGCAGACCGTCTCGATCCGTCCAGGCTCATCGCGGCCCCTTGTCAGTCGTGAGCTCCGTCCCTTTCGATAATGCCGAGCGCTGCCGAATTGGTCAAATGGCTAGGGAACTTTTCACCTCAGTTCCGACAGCTGCCAAGCAGGAGGTCCGGATAACCCGACCGCGCGATCAACCCCTCTGCGGAGGCTTCGACGGCCCGTACCACCGCCGGTACGTCGACATCGAGCAACCGGCCGTCCTGCTTGACCGGGCGACCGCCGATGAGAACGGACTCGACGTTGCTGGTGTCCATCATCATGACCACAGCTCCGGTCGCCTGGTTGACCGGCGCCGCGTTGATGAGGCCGCCGTTCAACACGATGACGTCAGCCTCCTTGCCGGGTGTCAACGATCCGACCCTGTGGTCCAGGTGGGCCGCTCGCGCACCCTCGATGGTCGCCATCCTCAGGACGTCTCGAGTGCTGATCCTCCGAGAATCCACTGTCCCGCGGACTGCCTTTTCCTGAAGCCGGCTCCTTTGCAATGCGTATGCAGCGCGCATCTGAGTGAAGAAGTCGGTGGGCCCCAGGCTGACCGCATCGGTGCTGAAGCTCGGTTGGACCCCGTGATCCAGCGCGGCCTGCATGCCCGGCATTCCGGTGCAGAGGGTCTGCTCGACGAGGTTGGACAGACTGGCCTTGCCGTCCGTCGCGGCGATGACCTGCCAGGTGCTCGACGCGAGGCCCGTGCAATGGATGTAGGTGTTCCATGGCCCGGCCAGCCCTTGCCGGGCCAGCTCTTCCACCTGCAGCCCGGCAGCCTCGTCGTTGACGTGCGAAAAGATCGGCAGGTCCAGCTCCCGGGCCAGCTGCCAGTTGGCCCGATTGACCGGAGTACCGAGAGCGAGGGTTACGAGCTGGTCATCGGAGCCGAACACCGCCTGGCGTAGGCGTGACACATCGAGGGGATGGCGGCTCTGCGGGTGTGGAACCGCGCTCCCGGAAGTGGCTGAGTAGGCATAGACGCAGCGCAGGCCGGACTCGCGGAGGGCTTCGACTGCAGCGTCCGTATGCTCCGGGGTGTACGTGCACTGGGATGTGTCGACGACGGTGGTCGTGCCCGCGTTGAGCTGCTCGAGGGCCCCGGCGTACTGGCCCCAATAGACGTCGCCCGGGGAGTAGTGGTGAAAGATCGCGTTCTCGCCCTGGCGAGACTGGGTGAAGTAGTCAACCGCGAGGGCATCACTCCAGTAGCCGCGCAGGGCGGTCTGGAACATGTGGTGGTGGGAGTTGACGAACCCAGGCATGACGATCCGGCCAGTGCAGTCCATGGCCGGGGCGTCGAGGTCGATCCGTGGCCCCACCGCCTTGATGCGCGTTCCCTCGATGAGGACATCGCCCGGCGCGAAATCGCCGACCGCCGGGTCCATCGACAAGACGGTTCCGCCGCGCAGCAACAACCGGTGAGTAGCGGGATCCTTGTGGTTCTCCATGTCATTCCCAGTTCCGGTCGTGATCACCAGGCGGTGGCGATGTACTTCGCCTCCGTGTACTCGAGCATTCCCTCGTGACCACCCTCACGGCCGAGTCCGCTGAGCTTCACGCCGCCGAACGGTGCGCTGGGGTCGGACACGACGCCTCGGTTGAGCCCGACCATGCCGGTTTCCAGAGCCTCGGCGACCTGCATTCCCCGACTCAGGTCGGTGGTGTAGACGTACGAGACGAGACCGAACTCGGTCCGGTTCGCGGCCGCGATCCCCTCTGCTATGCCGGTGAACCGCACGATCGGCGCCACCGGCCCGAAGATCTCGTTGTGCAGCACGTCGGCTTCCTCCGGAACGTTGTGGAGCACCGTCGGCGGATAGTAGTAGCCCTCCCGGTCCGGGATCTGGCCTCCGGTGAGTACGTCGGCGCCTCGGCGAACTGCGTCGTCGACCAACTCCTGCACTTTGTCCTGTGCGGCCAGGTTGACGAGAGGGCCGAGGTCGACCCCGTCGTGATAGCCGGGACCGATGGTGAGCGACCGCATGGCAGCAGCGAACTTGCTCCCGAACTCCTCGGCGACCGCCTCGTGGACGTAGAAACGGTTGGCGGCCGTGCAGGCCTCACCGCCGTTCCGCATCTTGGCCACCATCGCGCCCGCGACGGCCTGGTCGACGTCCGCGTCCTCGAGGACGAGGAAGGGTGCGTTCCCACCCAGCTCCATCGACGAGCTGAGCACTCGGTCGGCGGCCGCATGCAGCAGCTTGACGCCGACCTCCGTCGAGCCGGTGAACGACACCTTCCGCACGACCGGCGCGGACAGCAGAGCGCCGACCACCGACGCGGAACGGTGGGCGGGGAGCACATTGACCACGCCATCCGGTACGCCGGCCTCACGCAACAGGTCGGCGAGTGCCAGGGCTGTCAGCGGCGTGTCGCTGGCCGGCTTGAGCACCACCGTGCACCCGGCCGCCAACGCGGGTCCGATCTTGCGCGTCGCCATCGCCGCCGGGTAGTTCCACGGCGTGACGAGCACGGCGACCCCGATCGGCTCCCGCTGGACGATGATGCGGTAGTCGCCGCTCGGCGCGGTGGCCAGCGTCCCGCTCAGCCGGACCGCCTCCTCAGAGAACCACCGGAAGAACTCCGCGGCGTACGCAACCTCGGCGCGGGCATCGGGAAGTGCCTTGCCGTTCTCGGCGCTGATCAGCAGGGCCAGCTCCTCCTTTCGCTCGACCATCAGGTCGAACGCTCTGCGCAGGATGGTGGAGCGGGTGCGTGGCGCCGTACGTCGCCAGGTCGCGAGCGCTGACTCCGCCGCGGACACCGCGTCCAGGGCGTCGTCAACACTGGCCGAGGCGACCGAGACCATGGGCTTGGCCGTCGCCGGGTCCACAACGTCGACGGTGGCGCCGTCGCTGCTGTCCCGCCACGCGCCGCCGATGAAGAGTTGACGCGGGACGGACGAGACGAGCGAATCGATCGGGTGCGGCACGATGCGTTCTCTTTCTCTTCAGGGTGCGAAGCTGCTGTGGGTCAGACCGGTGCGTACTCGCCGGGAGCGACCGCGACCTCGGTCACCGTCGGGAGTTCGTCGCTCCGGCCCAGTGCGGACCACGCGGCCGCGACCACGTCGCGGATCCCGAGGCCGTACTTGCGGAACAGGTGCGGACCGGTCTTCGAGCCTTCGGCGAACGTGTCCTGCAGGCCGACCCGTCGCAGCGGCCGGCCCAATCCGGCTTCGGCCAGCGTCTCGGCGACAGCCGAACCGAGCCCGCCGATGACCGAATGGTTCTCCGCGGTCACCACCGCCTGCACACCGCGAGCGACATCGAGGACGGTCCGGGCGTCGAAGGGCTTCACGATCGGTGCGTTCAGCACGGCGACCGAGACGCCGGCGCCCTCGAGGATGCGGGCCGCCGCGAGCGTGGTCGACAGCATCATGCCGTTCGAGATCAGCGCCAGGGTGTCTCCGCGACGGAGCACCTGCGCGCGCTCGAGCGAGAAGGAGTGCGACTCGTCGAAGATGACGGGGATCTCGCCACGCTTCAATCGCAGGTAGACAGGGCCCGCGACGTCCACGACCTGCGGCACGACCTGACTGATCTCCACGGCATCGGCGACGTCGATCACGGTCATGCCTGGAATCGCGCGCATGATGGCCACGTCCTCGATCGCCTGGTGGCTCGGTCCTCCCGGCGTTGACACGCCCGGCATGAAGCCGACGATGCGCACCGGAAGACCCGGATAGGCGATCGAGTTGACGATCTGGTCATAGGGCCTTCGGGTGGCGAAGACACCGAACGTGTGCACGAACGGGATGTGGCCGCGACGCGCCAAGGCACCGGCCATGCTCATCATGTTGGCCTCGGCCATGCCGGCGTGGATGAAGCGCTCGGGGAGCTTCTCCTGGAAGAGGTCGATCTCGCACTGGCGGGTCAAGTCGCCGGAGAGACACAGAATCTCCTCGCGCTGGAGGGCGACCTCGACAAGGGCTCGTCCATAGGGTTTGAGCACGGTGGGGTAGGGCGGCTCATGCAAGGCGGGCCTCCAATTCCGAGATCGCCTCGCCGGCAAGGCTCGGCGGGAGCTTGATGAAATGACCGTCGGCGTCGGGCGGAAGGACGCTCAGCCCTTGCCTGGTCGACGTACGCGCGATGACGACGCTCGGCTTGTCGCTGTCCATGGCCGCGCTCAGCGCCGTGGACAGTGCGTCCACGTCGTGCCCGTCGACGTCCTGGACGTCCCAACCGAAGCTCGCCCACTTCTCGGCCATGGGTTCGAGCGTCGTGATGGAGCTGACCGGGCCGTCCACCTGGGAGTCGTTCGCGTCGAGCAGCACGATCAGCCGGTCGAAACCGTGGTGGCCGGCGAACATCGCAGCCTCCCAGGTCTGTCCCTCCTCGAGTTCGCCGTCGCTGACGAGGACGAAGACGTACGCCTCGTCGTCAGCCCTCAGCCGGTTCGACAATGCGAAGCCGACTCCGCCGGACAAGCCGGTGCCGAGGGATCCGCAGGTGAGGTCGACGGCGGGGGACCGCTCCGTGCCGATGGCCTCGAGCGGGGAGTCATCCTCGCCGTACGTCAGCAGAGCCGATTCGTCCAGCTGCCCGATCTCGGCCGCGGCGGCGAAGTTGGCGATGATGTAGTGACCCGGGGAGCAGACGATCAGGTCCCGTTCCGGGCGATATGCCGTGCAATACAGGGCCGCGTACAGCTCGGCGGAGGACAGGGCCTGGCCGAGGTAGCCGAAGCCGTGCGGAGCCACCATGCGGACCGCTCGCAGCCGGACGGCGTCCGCAAAGCGCCGCAGGTCCACGCTGGTAGTCGTGGTCTGGGACATATCGAGCTTCCTTCAGCTAGAGGGCTACGGCCGTTTGACGTTGGAGTGCGCGGACATCAGCCGTCACTCACGTCCAGGCCCGCCGCGCGGGCCTCCTGGACGAACAGGGACAGGAAGTCGAGGTCGCGCAGCCCCATTCCGATGGCGGACTGGATCAGTTGGTGGACAGATGCGCCGATGGGCATCGGCACCTCGAGCGACCGGGCCTCGGCCAGTCCCAGGTCGAAGTCCTTGCGCAGGAGCTCGGTGGTGAAGGTCGGCGTCCAGTCCAGCGCGACGAGATCCTTGGTGCGTTGGCGCACCCAGTCCGACCCGAGGACGGTTCCGTTGAGGAACTCCAGGAACGCGGCTCGGTCGGTGCCACCCTTCTCGGCGAGAGCGGTGACTTCCACGAGCGCCTGGACCATCATCCCGAGGTAGAGGTTGTGGCAGAGCTTGACAAGCCGACTCTGCTCCTCGCTGCCCGCGTGGACGACGACCTTGGCGATCTGCGCGAGGTAGGGCGCAACGGACTTGAAGGTGGATTCGGGGCCTGACGCAACGATGCAGGCGCCGCCTTGCTCGACCACGTGGGGGTTGCCGCTGATCGGAGCTGCCAGGAAGCCGACGCCTGTGTCGGCCGTGAGCTGCCGGATCTTGGCCGACATCTCGATGGAGACCGTCGAACAGTCCACGATGATTTCCGGCAGGCGATCGCCGCTGAGCAGGGCGGCGACCACCTCTTCGAGATCCTTCGGGGTCGACACCATCACGAAGACGATGTCTGCCTGACCAAGGCCGGCCACCTCGCCGACGGCACGAGCGCCTTTGGCAACCAGAGGCGCGGTCTTGGCCGCGGTGCGATTCCATACCAGCAGGTCGTTGCCCGCGTCAACGAGCCGCGCGGCCATGGCCGCACCCATCCGGCCGGTACCCAGCCAACCGAGCTTATCCATGTCGAACGGCTCCCTGCAGCCTAGATTCGGAGATTGGGGGAAGGAGGAGGGTCATCACTGCCCAGCATCGTGTACGCGGGCCTGATACCCGGCGGGCGTGCTGTCGGCGTACCGTTCCGCAAACGTCTTGCCGCCCTTCATCTTGTCGGTCCACTCCGACTCGATGATCTGCACGGTGACGACGTCGATCGGACAGCCCAGGTTGTCCACCAAGGCGCGGGTGATGTCGCGCATCATGCCCTTCTTCTGCTCGTCAGTACGACCCACGGCCATGAACACGTGCACCTCAGGCATCGGTCTGTCCTCCCGCATCAGCCTTGTCGAAGTTGTTCCGCCGGCCCTCACGGACGTAGCGCACGGTCTCGGAGATCGCTTCGCGACGGTGGATCGACTTCTGCTTGGCGACGTGGCCGAACATCTGGATGCCGAAGCCGCCGTCGAGGTCGTCGACGATGCGCTTCTTCCACGGGCGCCGTACCACCTGGGTCGTGAGTCGCCGGGTGACCCGAGGCTGGCTCATGATGTGGTCGGCGATGGCGAGAGCCCGCTCGAGGAGTTTGTCCCTCGGCAGCACCTCGTTGACCATGCCCCAGTCCAGGGCCAGCTGAGCGGTGATCGCCTGACCGGTGAGAAGCGCGTAGGCCGCTCGCTTCACACCGAGCAGCTCTTGGAAGCAGCTGTGGATACCATCGCCGGGGACCGAGCCGATGTCGTAGTGCAGGTCGAAGAGGGTGGCGTCCTCTGCGCACAGGGTGATGTCACACATCAGCACGATCTCGCTGTGGAATCCGGATCCATTGAGAATGCCGATCGTGGGGATCTCGAGATCGTTGATCAGTGAGCTGACGTTGATGCGTCCGTCCTTGTAGGCGTACTCGTACGCCCAGTACGGCATGTCCTCGTCCTCGAGTTCGAACCCGGCGGGGTCCGAGTCCATCATGAAGTCCTCACCGGTGCCGGTGAGGATGAGGACCTCGTTCTCCGGGTCGGCACCGAGCGTTTTGAGCATCTGGCCCAGTGCCCGGTGGTTCTGGACGCTCAGCTGGATGGAGCCTCCAGCGGTGTGTGCAGCGGCGACGACCACGCCGTTCTCGCGTTCCAGGTGGAAGAAGTCCCGGAACTTCTCCCGATAGTCGTCGAACCTCGGGGTCGGGATGAACTCTTGCAACGACATCGTCTGGTCCTCGTCTGGTCCGGTGCTCACCATGGGACCGACCGGAGCCGGGCCGCCGTGGCCGAACACGAGTGGCAAAGTGGCTTTGCCAGTGTGCTGGTGCCGTGCGTGGCTGTCAAGAGTCAGCCGCGAGGTGTCATGCTGGCGCGGTCGGATTGACAGCGACTCTCGGCAAGCGCCACACTCAATTGGACTAGCCAGATTGCCAATTGAATGGAGTACGGGATGGATTACGCACGCGCTGGCGCCAAGCAGGCCGCTCGCGAGAGGTTCACCGGTCTGTGGGCGGCCATCACCACGCCGTTCACGGCCGATGGCGAGATCGACGAAGCGGGCCTGGTCGGCGACGTCGGCCACGTCACCGACCGGCTGAATGCCGGCGGCCTCTTCTGTACGGGAGTCATGGGGGAGTTCTGGTCGCTGGGGATGGAGGAGCGCAAGCGGAGTGTGGAGACGGTGGTCGCGGCGGCTGCCGGCAAATGCCCGATCCTGGCTCACACGGGCCACCACTCCGCGCGGGACACCATCGAGTTGACCCGGCACGCTGAGCAGGCGGGTGCCGACTTCGCCGTCGTGATGACCCCGTACTACCCGGTCAGCTCTCCTGAGGGGATGCGCGCGTGGTACCACGAGGTTCTGTCGTCGGTCGACATCGGCGTGTGGTTGTTCGACACGAGCTTCTCGGGCGTCACCATGCCGATGGACCTCATCGACGAGTTGGCGGACATCGAACATGTCTGCGGGATCAAGGTCGGGCACGACCACGCCCGCTACCTGGAGACCCTGGCTCGGGTGGGTGACCGGATGCTGGCGTGCGAGGCGAACGAGGCCGTGTGGCTGGAGAACATGCGTGACCACGGCCAGACGGTCTACATGTCGTCGGCCGTGCCGTTCCTCTTTCAAACGGCGGAGTGGCAGCCCATGCGCGAGTACACCGAGTTGGCTCTGGCCGGGGAATACGACAAGGCCGCCGAGATCGCGGCCACCCTCGAACCGCTTCGTGCGTTGGGTTCGAAGTGGCTGCACGGACAGTGGCTCCGGGAGCGCATCCTCCCGATCCCGTTCGTGAAGGCGTGGGCGGGGCTCCTCGGTATGTCGGGCGGTGACCCTCGCGCTCCGCTTGCCGGACTCACTCCCGCGCAGCATGCGGAACTCGAGGCCGATCTCGCCTCCGTCGGTCTGCTTCGTTGAGCTGCAAGTCGCATCGGGAGCGTTCACGTCGTCCGTGCGCTGGCAGGTCCGGAGCGGGTCCGGACCTGCCTGAGTACTGCTCGGGCTGGTCGTGCGACTGCGTGGCCGGCGATCAGCCAGGGATCGCCACTACGGTGAATTCGGCGGTCTCCGGTGATGCGATGCCGAAGCGCGCGTTGGGCAGGTACAGGCGATTGGCGAAGCGTGCGACCGTGGTCGGAATGTCGAATCGCGGGTCGGTGCGCCGCTCGAGGATCTGTCCCTTGCTGCCTGACTTGTCGAGTCGCACCACCGCCACGGCGTTGAGGAAGTTCTGCACCACGTACAGGGTCCGTCCTTCGAGCAGTATTCCGTCGGCGAAGAGAAGGTCGTCACCACCAAGGTCGACCTCAGTCCCTCTGCCGGTTGCGGGATCGACCCTGAAGAGCTGCCCCGTGTTGGTCTGCGCGACGAGTAACGCGCTCCCGTCGGGTGTCCGGACAATGCCGTTGGCGTTGAAGCCTTCCTCGAAGACGATGGCTCCGCCGAGCGGTACTCGCGCGACGTCGGACTGCGCCGGCAACTCGCCGCTCGGTCCGATCGGCAGCCGGTAGAGAACCTGGCTCATCGAGTCGGTGACCCAGACCGCATTCGGTGTCAGCGCGAAGTCGTTGACGAACGTCGTACCGGTGCCGAGCCGGTACGACGCGATGACCGTTCCGCTGGCCGTGTCGATCACCCTTGCGCTGCCCGCCTCACCGCCGGCGACAAAGAGCCTGCCAAACCTGTCGAGGGCCACGCCGATCGCGGCCGTGCCAGAACCTCGGGTGAGGACCCGGCCCTTGCCGGTCCGCAGGTCGAGCTTGAGAACGTTGCCGTTGGCCATGGAAGACAGGTAGGCGAAGCGGCCACCGATCGCGATGCCCTCGGGAAAGAATCCCGTGGGGAGGGCGATGGTGGCGGGGAAGAGAGCGTCGTCCGAGGCGTCCCCTCCTTCCCGATCGTCGGGCGCAGCGGGTGCCGGCAAGGCGCCGGTCGCGGACGTGGTCAGCGCCGCGGCCGTCGCCATCAGGCCCGTCAGGAACGTGCGACGTGCGTACATATGTCGTCTCCTTCATCAGCGTTTGAATTTTGACTTACAGGTACAAAATCTGGGCAGGGTTCGGCGCAGGCGCCGACGTGGGTCAGAGGGCGTCGATGATCGCGTCGACCACCCGCACCATGCGATCCGGTCCCTCGGTGACTCGCCCAATGACCCTCAGTCCGATCGTTGTGTTCAGCAACAGGCTTCCGACGGCGAGGGGGTCACGATCTGAACTGATCTCTCCCGACCGCATGCCCTCCTCGATCAGCCCGCGGAAGGCGTCCTCGGTCTGGTTGAAGACCTGCCGGACAAGTTCGGTCGCGGTCTCGTCCGAGCCCGCCAGTTCCGTTGCGGTGTTCACCACCATGCAGCCGCGACGGTCCGGATCGGCCAGATCCAGGTCGACGAGGAAGTGCAATGCCTGGCGCAGGCGGTCCTTCACTGTCCCCGGCCCGTGGAGTATCTCGGCCAAGGCCGGCGACTGGCTGTCGCGGTAGCGACGGAGCGCCAGCTCGAAGAGTGCTCGCTTGCTGCCGAAGGCGTTGTAGAGACTGCCTTTGCCGACACCAAGGGCCTCGGTGAGTTCCTGCGGCGTGGTGGCGGCGTACCCCTTCCGCCAGAACAGCTCCATGGCCTGATCAATCGCAATGTCCGGATCGAACTGCTTCGGCCGTCCCATAATCACGACCCTAGCCGGTTCTGTACCTAGAGGTCAAGAAAGTGATGCCGGTCGGATCCGGCCGATACAACAGCTACGCGAGCCCGTCCTGTGGCGCATCCTCCGCAGCCTCGAGTACGAACAGCCAACATTGCCCTGGGCAATGATCGGCCGCAGCTACATCCCGCATCGGTGGATCGATCGTCGGTCCCTGACGGGTCAGTTGGACGACGACGTCGCGACCGCAGGCTTAGGCGAGGCCGACCGCGGCGCGCCGTTCGGCTGAACGTGCTCGTGACTGCGTCGCCGTCGAGGTACACACCGACGAGGGCGGCGTCGCGCAGCAGCACCAGCGCGGCCGCCGCCTGGGTGGGCTTGGGGACGCCGGCCGCCTTGCAGACCGCGGTCAGCGTCTGCCGAAACCAGGTGCGGTGCCGCGCGATGATGGTGCGGATCTCGCCGTCGGCGTCGGGCTATTCGGCGGCGGCGTAGATGAACGGGCAACCGCGACGGTGGTAGCGGCGGGCGTCCTCGGCAATGCCCTCGATCACCCGGTTGAGCACCTGGGTCGGGGCGCCCTCCTCGGCCGCGGCGGCCTCGAGGTAGCCACGGTCGCGATCGACCCGGCGCCCAGCCGAGGGCTGCTGCCGCTGCCGGCCATCCGATCGTCCCTTCCGGTGCTGGCCAACCCGCTGAATCGTGGCCGCGAGGTCACTCTGACCTTCGACCAGTTCCGGTACGCGTTCGCGAACGCGATCCCCGAGGCGGAGGCACTATTCCTCTATGCCAGCCATCACGTCGCCACCCCGGGCCTGCCGATCTTCCAGAGCGCCGTCGCGAACGTGAACCCGGCCTCGCACACCAAGGCGGACACGAAACCCCGAGCGAGGGCCGCTGCTGATCGTGTCCGGCGAGAACGACCGCACCGTGCCTCGTGCGATCAGCCAGGTGGCCTACCGGCGCCAACGGAAGAACCCCGCTCCGACCGAGTTCGTCGAGATTCCCGGCCGCGGCCGCTCTCCGGTCTTCGACTCGGGCTGGACAGACGCTCGCACCGCGCTGGACTTCCTGGACCGAGAGGGGATCAAGGCCGCTTGAAACGATGCTCTGGCACTTGTAAGGAGCAACACCCCGCGGCTGCCGACCGGAGCCGAGATCCTCGGCCCGGTCGGTAGCCGCGCGTAGTTGATGCGCGGCTACCCCGGCTTCGATCTCAACCGCTTCATCACGATGATGCTCAACGTGTTCTGGCCGCTGACCGACGACTTCCTCAGGGGCGGTGACGACGGACTGAGCCCCAACGGCGCGTGCATCACCAACTACTGGACCAGCTCAGCGTGCGGGCCATGGCGGCGGTGCCATCCCGAGTCGTCGTCTGGCGGCATCGCGTTGGTGCGCCAACAGTGACGATTCAGGCCCACCCGCGATACGGGTTTGAGCGGACAACAGGCGCGTCCGAGCACGACACAAGGCCTCTCGGAGGGTTGCGTTCGCGTGCTGAAGTTCGGTGACCTGGCGCTGCAGACGATCGACTTCCGCGATGAGCACGGCTACGTGCTCTGCCTCGATTGCCTCTGCCGAGCGGACCCGTTTACGGCTCCGCCAGTGGCGCAGACTGCAGCGATCCAAGCAGAACCGTTGGTCGAATCTGGCCGCGGTGTAGGTGTCTCCGCAGTGCTCACACACGTGCTGGCGCGCACTCAAATCGGGCCCAAACGGGGGTGGAAGATCGTCCATAAATGACTCAGCGTCCGGCCCCCGAAGGTGCCGAAATGCCCGTTGCAGATCGCCGAAACGCCTCGGGTGCAAGATGTGTGCCAGCGTTGGTGCCAGGACCTGCGGGAGCAGGTTCTTGGCGACGTGCCATGCTGGCGTGGTGGAGGATGGGCTGATGTCGGAGCTTCGGTTGCCGTCGCCGGTGGTTGAGGTTGACGATGAGCGGCTGAGGGCTGCGGGGGTGCGGGTTCTGCTGAAGCGGGACGATCTAATTCATCCGGATGTGCCGGGCAACAAGTGGCGGAAGTTGAAGTACAACATCGCGACTGCTCGGGAGTTGGGCTTCGAGGTTTTGCTGACGTTCGGTGGGGCGTACTCGAATCACGTTCGGGCGACGGCGGCGGTCGGGCAGTACTGCGGCTTCAGCACGATTGGGGTGATTCGGGGTGAGGAGCACCTGCCGCTCAATCCTTCGCTGCAGTACGCCGTCTCTCGCGGGATGCGGCTCACGTACCTCGATCGCACGACGTACCGGATCAAGAACTCAGATGCGGTGGCCGATGCGCTTCATCGGGAGTTCGGCGACTTCTATCTGATCCCCGAAGGCGGTAGCAACGCTGACGCCGTACGCGGCTGTGCCGAGCTGCCGGCGGAGCTGGACTCGTCCTTCGATGTTCTGTTCTGCGCGGTTGGTACTGGGGGCACACTCGCAGGCGTAGCGGCTGGCGCGCGGCCGGATCAGTTGGTGATCGGGGTCCCGGTTCTGAAGGGTGGCGACTTCCTCGAAGCGGAGATCGTTGAACTGCAGCGGCAGGTGTACGGCGCGCGCAGGGGATCCTGGCGGCTCGAGTGCGATTACCATTTCGGCGGATACGCGAAGCGGAGCCGGGAGTTGGACGAGTTCATCGATGACTTCGAGGCGCGGCATGGTTTGCGGCTGGACTGGGTGTACGAGGCGAAGATGATGTACGCGTTGTTCGACCAGGTGGCTCGCGACGCGTTCCCAAGGGGTACGACGATCGTCGCCTTGATCAGCGGCTCCGGAGACGTGCCGGGACTCTGATTTGCTAGGCCTCGTGCCACTCCAGGTGCCAGTCTCCTGAGTTGACGATGAAGTTTTTGCCGAAGCCCAGCCAGCGGCCGTTCATGCGGCGGGCGTGTGGGCTGATGACGAGTTGGATTGTGCCGTGGTACACCGCGCCGCGGTAGTAGCCGGTGGGTGCCGTTCGCTCCTTCCAGGTTCCGGTGGCGATGGCTCCGTTGACGGACAGGTCGAGCGTGAGTCGTGATTCGCCATCGGCGGGATCGGTCGAACCGTGGAGCCGGTTTCCGGTGTGGTAGAGGCGGATAGTGTGTTGGCCCTCCAATGTCGCGTCGCGGCCGGCGGAGAAGTAGCTGTACTGGGAAAGCCAGAGTCCGCTGAGATTGCCGCTTGTCGCTCGCGCTGTGTCGAGGCACGAATAGTCGGCGAGGTCGGCCACGAGATCCGCGACGGCGCACTGGTAGAGCTCTGCCAGTCGGGCGAGGACATCGAGGGATGGGGCGTAGCCGGTTGATGCAGGCCACTGCTCCCAGTAGGAGAAGTTCTTGAAGGTCTTGGGCTCGTCCGGCCAGCGATGGTTCCATTGGTCGGCTGCGTCGCGCTGGCTCCAGTCGTGGGCGAGGCGGAACGCCACTCGTGGGTTTACGCCGTACCGGTCGGCGAAGGCGTCGGCGATCTCAACCCAGGTCGATCCCTGAGCGCGTAGTTCGGTGGCCCAGTCTCGTCGCTCCTGGCGCAGACTGCTCGCTCTTGCCGGACGAGTGCCAGGGGTGATGCTCATGCCTCCCATGGTGTCACAACCTCCCCGTTGCACGGGGAGGCTTGGGGTTAATGGTCACTGGCTGTCTCGGCGGTTCGTTCGCGTTGCTGACGGCAGATTTGGAGCATGGTCAGGGCGGTGGGTGAGCCCGAGCGTGCGCCGGAAAGTGCGCGGTTCCTCTGCCCTGTCGCCCTGGCCTGTCCAAGCTGTGACTTTGATCGGAGGACGGGGAAGTGGACGTGACCAGGCCGCGAACGCGGGAGTGGCCGGTCCTGCGTTCGGCGCAGGAAATGGATTGCGATGGCCGGAACCCTCGCGGCGACCAACCGTGCGTTCTCGGATATCACCAGGGTCCGCATCGGGATGACGCCGGCACCGAGTGGCTTGATGACGGCGACCTCGCACACCCCGACTGGCTCGATGAGTAAGCGGCGAAATGTCCGCGACCGGCGGTTGCGCCGGTGGGTCCTGAGGACTGCGGCGGTCGATCGGCGCAACGGCGTCTCGCCGGAGGGCTACGACCCACACGGCGTCAGTCAGATTCTCCCTTGGTGCGTGGAGGCATATCTGGCCCGCGGTCCGATCACTCAGCGGATGTCTACCCGCAGATATCGCATGGTGGAGTGGCGGAAGGTTCATGCCGGCGGTTCGCGGATCCGGGCAACTGCGGTAATCGAGCTCCTCGAGGGCCCGCGACCAGCTCACGCGATCCGGCCATGACGTGCTGATCGCCCCTCGAGCCGGGGGAGCGGACGCGCTGAGGAGCAGCCCACGTTCTCCTCAAAGTCCCCTATGCCCCGCTTCCGTTCCTCGTTCGACCGGAAGTTCATGACCAGCCCCTCACTGATCCTGGTCCCGCCTTCGCCCCGGAAGCTGCGTCCATCCGATTCCTGACGCCGTGTCAGGCCGGGGGGGCGCAGCGCAGCACTTCGCAGCGTTTCGCAGGAGCCCTCATTTGCCGATTCGCTGGTGGTGCGGGGCGTTGAGCATTCATGGCGAACAGACGAGAGGTCCAGCGGGCGAAGCCAGAGTCGCGGGTGAGAGTAGAAGCGCCCGATCGGCCGCCGGTGCTTTATCCACAGGTGGCTCGTGTGCTGCGCCGGATTGTTGTACGACTGGCGCAGAAGAGGCGTGCAGCTGAGAACGCTTCGCGGTCGGAGGAGAAGGCATCATGATCGGCGACAGGCAGGACGAGTGGGCGACGCTGGATGAGCTGCTCGGGATGGAGGCGCTTGCTGCTCGTCCGGTCGGAGGCGATGGGATCGGGCGGCTGGCGTTCTACGGGCGTTGCTCGACGGAGGACAACCAGGATCCGAAGTCGTCGCTGGCGTGGCAGTTGGGTGAAGCCGCCCGGTTTGTCGAGCCGCTCGGCGGCGAGATCGTAGCGGAGTTCTTCGACATCGGGCAGTCGCGGTCGTTGCCTTGGGAGCGGCGGAACGAGGCGAGCCGGGTGCCGAAATTCCATCGGTACGGCGTCTCGCTCTGGATACCGAGTCTCGGTGCGCAGTTCGATCCGGAGAACTCTGTGCACGACATGGCGATGCCGATCACCGGTGGGTTGTCGAAGTCGGAACGCCAGCATGTGCAACGCCGCGTACGGGCGGCGATGGCGGCTCAGGTGGTGACCGATGGGCGGTACCAGGGCGGCAGGGGCCCTACGGGTATGTGGTCGTCGACGCCGGCCCGCATCCGAACCCGCGGAAAGCGCAGGAGGGTTACAGGCTTCGGGTGCTTGCCGTCGACAACGAGGCGGCGCCGGTTGTTGAGCGGATCTTCGAGCTGTAGCTCGGTGGGCTGGGCCTGAAGTCGATAGCTGAGACGCTGAACGTCGATGGCGTCCCGTGTCCATCGGCGCACACGCCACAGCAGAACCGGCATGCACGTCGTACGGTTCCGGCGGTCGCGGCAGTCGAAGATCGTACGTTCTCGGGAGCCCGCCCACCCCGCCATCGTGTCCGTAGACGCCTTCACGCGAGCACAGCTGGAGTTGCGTGTGCGCCGAGGGAGCGGACCGGCGGATCAGGCCAGGCGTGAGCGGACGCGTGTGACAACCACGCGGGGTCTATCGGTTCCGGGCGCGCGGGTGCGGTGTGGGTTGTGCGGACGGAAGATGCAAGGCGCTGCGCGGAAGCATGCCATCTTCTACCGGTGCTGCGCGCGAACTCTGGTGCCAGGGTCAGAGGTGGCGGCTGTCCATCCGGCGAATGTGTACCTGCGGGAGGACCATCTGACGCGGAAGGTGAACGCCTGGATCGCGACGCTGTTCAGCCCCGAGCATCTCGCCGAGACCGCGGAGGCGTTGGCAGCAGTCGAAGAGGATCACGAGTCAGCATTCGTTCCGGTCAGGTTGGCGCAGAGGATCGAGGCGGCGGAGGCTGCGATGGCCCGGTTGCGGCGAGCGCTCGAAGCCGGTTGGGATCCCGCGGCGCTGACAGAGCAATACAACGCGGCGGTGGCCGACAAAAGGGCCGCCGAGGTTCCCGAGCGCTTGGGCTCCAGGTGAGCTACAACCACGAGACCAGATCGGCTGAAGTCGCCATAAGCCCCGCTCTGCGTGGCTTTAGCGTTGGTGTCCGAGGAGGGACACGCACCTTAACCACACGGCCGGAGTTGAATGCTTGAGATCGGCGTAGGGTGTTGTGCCGAGTTACGAGCATTCCGGTTCTTAGCGACTGACTGGCCACGCAGTTGGTTGTTTGAAGGGCTGTGGGGGAGCGGTGCGGGCAGGCGCGCTGTCTCTGCCCGGGAGCAGGGCCAGGCTCGCCGCGGTGCCGTTCAAGGTATCGGGGGCCGTTCGGTGAGCGGACCGCGAATCGCGGGTGGGTGGTTCGTGCGGTCCTACAGTGTGGCGACGGTGCCGGACTTGCCAGGAGGTGCTGCATGAAGATCGACGCTGCAGCACGTCGGCTTCTGGAAGCGGCGCGCAGCATGACGCCGTGCGACCGGTTCGTGATCTGATCGGTGCCGACGACCTACCAAATCGAACCCCTCCAGTCCTTCTGCGTACACCAGGTCCTCGACGCCGTCGGCGAACAGTTCCACCGACCACGGCTGCGCCCGCGTGTCCGAGGCGCCGAAGCCGAGCGTGTCCGGTGCGATGACCCGGCGATGGCCTGCCAGCCGGGGGATCACGACCCGCTACTCGTCCCACGATCTCGGCGTCTGGTGCAGGAGTAGCACGGCCTGGCCGCTGCCCTGGTCGATATAGCGGATCTGGCCGTGCCGGGTGTCCGCATAGCACTTCCGCATGGATTGGCTCCTTCTGTGCTCAGGTCCGGTTCAGCAACGGCAGGACTGTGCGGCCCACCTCGGCGACCAAGGTCGTCGGGAGATCCCACGAACCGACGTGCTGCAGGCATGCCGCGCTGACCCATGCGCCGAGATCTCCCGAATTCCGGAGGCAATCTCGTCGGGGGTACCGAACAGGCAGGAACCGCCGGGCGAATCGGGCTGCGTCGGCGTCGCTGATCCAGTTCGAACACACCTCGACGGCCTGGTCCCAGTTCTCGGCGTGTATCAGATCGGGCTTTACGTCGGGGATGTGCTCTGGGACAGCGAGGTTGATGCCGGCCGCCTCCAGTGCCGCCTGCCCGCCGCGCTGGGCGATCGCCGCGAGCACCGGTTTCGGGACGCGAGCATCGCGATCGACATCGTCGGTCACCGTCGTATGCGCCGACACCGTCACTTCGATCGAGGTGCTGTCGCGGCGGGCCCCCTCGGCTCCTGCGCGGATCGCGGTCACGGCACGCCGCAGCGGCTCCGCGGCGACGCCGGACAGCAGGATCGCGCAGTCGCGCCCGACCCTCGCCGTACCGGACTTCCTCACCATGGATCAGCCTCCGTACCTGATCCACCGCCGCGCGAAGCTCGGCACCCCTGCTGGGCGTCGCGCCGATCGGTTCGACGGAACTGTGCCCCACTCCCAGCCCGAGCACGAACCGCCCGGGGGCGATCTCGTCGATCGTCCGGGCGAGGCTCGCGACCACCGTCGGGTGGCGGGTGACGACGTTGGAGACGGCGGTGTCGAGCTTGATCCGCGTGGTCCGCAGCGCGACGGCGTACATGGTCAGGTACGCATCACGGCAGAACGTCTGCGAGTCGGCACATCGACCGCGTCGAACCCGGCCTGCTCCGCCCTGGAGGCGAATTCACCAAGCTCCGGCACCACCCGGCAAGCCGGAACCCGCACACCCAGGCGCCCCCATAGGACCCCTCTCAACGACTTACCAGCCACGACGGTAGGACCGCCCGCCTCCGAGGTCTCCCGCACCGAACCGCTCAACGACCACTCGCCGTCTGAAACCCGCCGCCCAACTGCCTGCCCACCCAACGCGAGCGTTTGAGGTGCGGGGTGGGGCGCGGTTCGGCAAGGGGAGGCCTTCGGTCAACCTGACAGCATTAGACTGTTGACAATAGAAAGTCTGCGATCCTACGGTTGATGCCATCAGACCAACCCGCGGAGAGGCAGCTAGTGACTATGGGCACCCCGACGTTCCGGCCGACTTACGTCTCGTTCGACTGCTACGGCACGTTGATCGACTTCCAGATCACCCCGATCACCCGTGAGCTCGTCGGGGACCAGGTCCCCGCGGAGAGCTGGGACCAGTTCGTGGCGGAGTTCCGCGGCTACCGCTACGACCAGGTGTGCGGTGAGTACTACGCCTACGAGCAGGTGCTGCAGGACTCGTACGAGCGGGTCTGCCGCAGGTGGGGCCTCGAGGTGGACCCGAACGCGGGGAAGCGGTTCGCCGACGGCGTCCGGAGCTGGGGACCGCACGCTGACGTGCCGGCGCCGCTGAAGACGATGAGTGAGAACTACGAGCTGGTGATCCTGTCCAACGCCGACGACTCGTTCCTGGCGGAGAGTGTGCCGCGGCTCGGAGCCAAGTTCGACGCTGTCCTGACCGCGGAGCAGGCCGGGTACTACAAGCCTCGGTACGCCGCTTTCGAGTACATGCTGGACAAGCTCGACGCGTCCCCGGAGGACTTCGTCCACGTGTCCTCGCACACCCGGTACGACCTGATGCCGATGCACGACCTGCACTTCCCGAACCTGGTCCTCCTGGACCGCGGCTACGACCCGATCACCCCGGGCTACGGGTACGTGACGGTGAAGTCCCTCGACGAGCTCAACCGCATGCTCGGCATCTGACTCGAGCCGCACAGCCCGCCGCACGCCGACCCGTGAGCAGGATGATGACTTCGATGTTGAGCCGAGCAGTAGTCAACTACCCGAATCGGTTCGACCCAGGGGTTCTGAGCGATCTCCCGGAACGCCTTCAGCAGACCATCAGGCGCCGCGACGAGGTGCTCGGCCCCGGCTACACGCTCATTTACAAGGAGCCGGTCGAGTTCGTCTCCGGCTACGGGGCCCACCTGGTCGACCGGGACGGCAACGACTACCTCGACGCGTACAACAACGTTCCCTGCGTTGGACACGCGCACCCGCACGTCGTCGAGGCCGTCTCCCGCCAGTTGGCGGCAGTCAACACAAATACTCGCTACGTCCAGGAGTCGTTGGTGGACTATGCCGAGCGGCTTCTCGCGACGTTCCCCGCGGAGTTGTCGAGGCTGAGCCTCGCGTGTAGCGGGTCGGAGGCGAACGACCTGGCGATCCGGGTTGCGAGGTACCACACCGGCGGTGAGGGAATCATCGTGACTCGGTGGGCCTATCACGGCATTACCCGTGAGGTGGCGAGCTTCTCGCCGCATCTGGGCTCCGGTTCACCGCTCGGCCCGAACGTGCGGCTCATCGATCCTCCCGACCCGCGGCTGGCCGCGTCCGGATCCGTGCTGACCGAGCACATGCATCATCAGGTGCGTGACGCGATCGAGGATCTCCGGCGTCATGGCTTCCGGCTGGCGGCCCTGATCACCGACAGCGCGTACACCAGCGACGGGATCTTCACCGACCCGGTCGGCTACATGAGGCCTGTTGTGGACGAGGTGCACGCAGCCGGCGGTGTCTACATCGCGGACGAGGTCCAGTCGGGGTTCGCCCGGCTCGGCGATTCGATGTGGGGCTTCAGCCGCCACGGTGTGCTGCCGGACATCGTCACCATGGGCAAGCCGATGGGCAACGGGTTGCCGCTGTCCGGTGTGGTCTTCCGCCCTGAGGTGTCCGACGAGTTCGGCCGGAACGTCCGCTACTTCAACACCTTCGGTGGCAGTTCGATCCCGGTGGCTGCCGGCGCCGCAGTACTGGATGTCTTCGAGATGGAGAACGTGCAGCAGCGCGTTCTGGAGAACGGCAAGGCGCTGCGAGCCGGCCTGGTGGAGATCACGCGGAATTCCGCCCACGTCGCTGAAGTGCGCGGTGGTGGTCTGTACGTCGGGGTGGAAATCGTCCGGGACCGGGAGACGCTCTACCGCCCGGACCGCGGGCGTGCCGAGGACGTCATCAACGACCTTCGTGATCGGCGAATCCTCATCAACGGCACCGGCAGGGCGGCGAACGTGCTGAAGATCCGCCCGCCGCTCGCCTTCACCTCCGCCGACGTGACCCGATTCCTGGAGACCTTCGCCGAGGTCGCGAAAGTCCGGCTGTAGCCGGCCGAAGGGACCGACAGTGAGCGCTTCGCCGCCTACGAGCCCTGCCCAGGGACTCTTCGCCGAGAGCGGCCTGGGACCGTCGCATGAGCCCGTCGACGCGACGCTGATGAACATCCTGCTCGAGAAGCACTACCAGGTCGGCGGGCGCCTGGAGCGGCTGGCGACGGAGAAGGACGACACGTTCAGACTCAGAACCGGCGCGTCCGACTGCCTGGTGAAGGTCTCACCACCCGACGAGGCCGAGTTGGTGGTCTCGTTGCAGACTGCCGCGATGCGTTTTCTCGAAACCGCCGCTCCGGAGTTGCCGGTCCAGCGGGTGAGGCTGACCGTCGACGGCGACGACCACGTGCTCATCCCGTTGAACGACGGCAGGACTCGCGTCCTGCGCGTGTTCGGTTTCGTCGAGGGCGCCGTCTGGATACGCACGGATCCGGACGCGGCGCAGCTCGCCAAGGTGGGGGAGATGCTGGGGCGAATCGACGTGGCGCTCGAGTCTTTCGCGCACCCTGCGGACACGAGAGGCCTGGTGTGGGACATTGGCCAGTTCGACCACCTGACCGAATTGGTGGACCACACGCCGAACATCGGCCACCGTCAACTGGCTCGCGAGGTCTTCGGCCTGTACGGCGCCGCGATCGCGCCGCGGCTCGGCGCCCTGGAACGGCAGGTGATCCACGGCGACTACAGTCCGTACAACGTCGTGGTTGATCCGGTGAGCGACGACTTCGTCACCGGCGTCATCGACTTCGGCGACACGGTGTGCAGCGCGCTGATCTTCGACCCCGCCGTGTCGTTGGCGAACCTGATCGGCCGGGCGGACGGGGATCCGTGGCGTGACGCCTGCACCTTCGTGGCCGGCTACGAACGAACCCGGCCGATCAAGGACACGGAACGCCCGTTGCTGCCAGTCGCCGCGCTGGCGCGACTCACCGTGCGTGCATTGATCACGAACTGGCGGGCGCAGCGGGTGCCGGAACGCCGCGACTACCTGCTCGCCCATGCCAAGGACGACTGGACGAACGTGGAGCGGGCCCTCGCCGTACCAGTGAACGAAGTCGTAGCGCGACTGTCCGACGGCCGTCATGATGACCAATAGGCGTTCTTGGTTGTCGGTCCCGCCCGGTGCGGGAGGAGGACCACAATGGGTCGGAAGCGTTGGACGTGCGGCTTGGCAGTTCTCGCGCTGAGCGCCACAGCGTGCGGTATGAGCGCCGACGGTGAGGCCGGCGGGAACGCGACCGGTCGCCTGGTGTACGCCGAGTTCTTCGCGCCGGCCGCCGCCTGGGCGCCGGAAAGCGACGATGCCCAAGTGCTTTCCCGCGCCGGCTGCCTGGAGTCGCTCCTCCGCTACCAGGCTGACGGCTCGCCGGCGCCGAGCCTTGCCGCCTCGTGGGAGCAGGTGACGCCCACCGCGTGGCGGTTCAAGCTTCGCGACGGCGTGCAGTTTCAGAACGGCGCGCCGATGGACGCGAACGCGGTGGTGCAGGCCTTGCAGCACGTGCTGAAGGCCAAGACGCCGGCGCGCTCGTTCAACCCGGATGTCGTGTCCGGCGTGAAGGCGGTTGATATTTCCACCGTCGAGGTCGCCACCTCGGTGCCCGACGTACTCCTGCCGCTGCGGATGGCCGCTCCGAGCACGGGAATCCTGGCGCCGCAGGCCTACGCCGGCCCGCGGATCAACATCCGGGGGACCTGCACCGGGCCGTTCACGGTCGTCAACGAGGTACCGCTCCAATCCTTGGAGCTCAAGCGCAACGACGACTATTGGGGCGGCACACCGGGTGTCGCGACGGCCGAGGTGCGCTTCATCGCGGACGGCGCCGCGCGCGTGACGCAGGTGCAGACCGGTGAGGCGGACATCGCCTCGGTGGTCCCGGCCGTCTCCCTGGCCACGCTGGAAGGCGACGCCGGCATCGAGCTGCAGAAGGTCCGGACGCCGCGCACCGCCGTGATGCTGCTGAACAACGTTCGCCCGCCGTTCGACAATCCGCTGGTACGACGTGCTCTGCAACACGCCGTGGACAGCAAGGCGATCGCCGCGACCGTCTACGAGGGAGTCGCGGCGCCCGCCGTCGGTCCGTTCTCGCCCGACGACCCATGGACTCCGGAGGGGGCGGCCCCGGCGTCCTTCGACCACGACGAGTCGAAGAGCCTGCTCGATGCGGCGGGAGTCGATCCACACTCGCTCGACTTCGTGCTGATCGCCTACAACGACCGGCCCGAGTTCGCCGACCTGGCCGCTGTCATCCAGGAACAGGTCGGCAAGCTCGGTATCAAGGTCAAGATTCGCGCAGGCGACTACGCGTCGGTGGAACCTGACATGCTCGCGGGTAGGTTCGACGCCGCACTCCTGTCGCGCGGCTACCTGGTGGACGTCGGTGACCCGGCCGGGTTCCTTCGGTCGGACTACTCCTGCCGCGGCAGCTTCAACCTCGCCCACTACTGCGATCAGCAGACCGATGCCATGATCAACGAGGCGTTGACAACCAGCGACCCGAACGCTCGGCATGACCTCGAGGCCCGGATCGCGGAGAAGCTCCAGGACGATGCCGCCGGCGTGTTTCTCGTGCACGAGTCACTCGTGACGGCGGTCCGCTCGGGGGTCCGGGGATTCGAGCCGCACCCACTCAACTTCTACGTCCTCACCAAGGATCTGAAGTTGGGGGTCGGCTGAGGCTTGGTTGCCCTCGTCAACTAGGCCGGACACGGTGTCCGGCCGGGAGAACCAGCGGAGATGGCGATGCTGAGCTTCCTGATTCGCAGGACGGTGGTCCTGCTGATCACGCTGCTGGTGGTGTCGGTGCTGGCGTTTCTGATCCCGTATGCCGGGGAGGGGGATCCGGCGCGGAAGATCCTGCAGGCCAGGGTCAACGACCCTGTGCTGGATCCGGCCCAGGTGGAGGCGTTGACCCGGGAGCTGGGCCTGGACCGGCCGGTCTTCGTGCAGTACCTGGACTGGCTGGGCCACGCGATGACGGGCGACTTCGGCTACTCGTTCACCAGCCGGACGCCCGTCGACGAGCTGGTCTTCCCGGCAATGGGCGTATCGATATCGCTGGCTCTGGCCGCCCTTCTGCTCGCCTTGCTCGTCGCCCTGCCGCTCGGGGCCTGGGCCGCCACCGCTCGGGGCGGCAAGGTTGACAGTGCGATCACGCTCGTCTCGCAGAGCGCGGTGTCGGCGCCGGAGTACTGGGTCGGCCCGGTGCTGGTTCTGCTCTTCGCCCGCTATCTGGGCTGGCTGCCGTCGAGTGGCTGGAGAGGGATGGCTTACCTCGTCCTGCCTGCTGTCGCTCTGGCGCTCCGGCCGCTGGGCTACTTCGCCCAGGTGACGCGCGCGGCGATGAGCGACGTGCTCGCCGCGCCGTACATGACGGCTGCTCGCGCTCGGGGATTGAGCTATCCGCAGACCCTGGTCAGGCATGGTCTGCGCAACAGCCTGCTACCGGTGATGACGCTGTTCTCCTTCTGGTTCGCCGGACTTCTCGGTGGGGCCGTGGTGATCGAGGTGATCTTCAACATCCCGGGCATGGGCCGGCTGCTCTACACGTCCGTCGTCAACAACGACGTGCCCGTGATTCAGTGCGGCCTGGTCTCGATCCTCACCTTCGCGGTGGCGATCAACACGGTGACCGATCTGCTGTACGGCGTACTCAATCCGGCGATCAGAGTGACCAGCCATGCCTAGTGATGTGACGCGCTGGCACCCACGCCGCAGCCTGCGTCCGGAACAGCGCCCGTCAGCGGTGCGATCCGCGACCCCGCATCGGCCGAACGCACTGGCCCTCATGCTGCGCGGCGCCCGCAGCCGGCCCTGGACCTTCCGCATCGGCGCCGGAATGCTCGCAGCAGTTGTGCTCGCCCTGCTGCTCACGCCCTGGATAGCACCGCACGACCCCGCGACCCAGGACCTGACGAACCGCCTGGCCGGATTGTCGGGGGAGTATTGGTTCGGCACCGACCATCTGGGCCGGGACGTGCTGTCCCGGCTGATGTGGGGCGGCCGGTTCTCGGTGACCATCGCCGCCGTCACGCTGATCATCTGCGCGGTCACCGGGTCGGTCATCGGGGCGTTGGCGGCGCGCAGAGGCGGCTGGCTCGATGAGCTGGTGATGCGCAGCGTCGACATGCTGATCTGCTTCCCCGACGTCGTGGTCGCGCTGTTCCTGATCGCGCTGTTCGGGAGCGGCTACGGCACCCTCGTCCTGGCCCTGACAGTCACCGGCTGGACACCCTTCGCCAGACTGATGCGCGGCCTCGCGCTGGAGATCAACTCCAAGGACTTCGTCGAGGCGGCGGAGATACTGGGCCTGCCGAAGACGTACATCCTGTTCCGGCATGTCATTCCCAACGCGCTGCGCCCTGTGCTGGCGATGGGCTTCCTGCGCTTCGGGCACAAACTGATCACCGTCGGCGCGCTGTCCTACCTCGGCCTGGGCGTGCAGCCGCCGGACTCTGATTGGGGCGCGATGCTGCTCGACGCGCAGCCCTACATGGAACGTGCGCCGTGGCTGGGAATTCTGCCCGGCGCGGCGATCTTCGTCACCGCGCTCAGCGTGACCATGATCGGCCAGGGTCTGGACGTCTCGGGCACGCGGCGCAGACGGCACCTGGGAGAATCCGATGCCTGAGGCAAGGAAGCGGGCGGAGCGCACGTCGCCGGACCGCGGGCCTGGCCCCTTGCTGGATGTCCGCGACCTGCGGGTGGACTTCCCCGGCGTGTCCGGCGGACCGGCGATCGACGGCTTGGACCTGAAGGTCGGTGAGGGCGAGATCGCCGCGTTGGTAGGGGAGTCCGGATCCGGCAAGAGCCTCACCGCGCTGACCGTGATGGGCTTGCTGCCGACCGGGGCCCAGGTGGTCCGGGGCAGCGCCGTGCTGGAGGGCGAGGACCTGCTGGCGATGCCGGCGAGGCGATGGAACGAGATCCGTGGCAGCAAGGTCGCCATGTTGTTCCAGCAACCCAAGGCGATGCTGGACCCGACAGCCCGGATCGGCAGCCAGGTCGCCGAAGCGTTACGCCGCCACCACAAGATGAGTCGCCGGGAGGCGAAGGCACGGGTGGTGGAACTGCTCCGGGATGTGGGCATTCCGGAGCCGGTTCGGCGGTCGTCGTCGTACGCGTATCAGCTGTCGGGTGGAATGGCGCAGCGGGTGATGATCGCCGCCGCGCTGTCCGCGGATCCTGAGCTGCTGATCGCCGACGAGCCCACCACCGCGCTGGACGTGACCGTGCAGGCACAGATCCTCGATCTGCTGAAGCAGAAACGCGACGAACGCGGCCTGTCGATCCTGCTGATCACCCACGACCTGGGCCTCGTCTCCTCAGTGGCTGATCGGGTGGCTGTGATGTACGCCGGCCGGATCGTCGAGGACGGGGTCACGGCAGACATCTTCGCCGACCCCCAGCATCCCTACACCGAGGCGTTGCTGAAGGCCTCGCTGCTGGAAGCCAAGCCCGGCAAGCTGTTCTCGATCTCGGGAAGCGTCGCCCAAGCCCGGGCAATGACCCACGGATGCCGGTTCCTGTCGCGATGTCCGAAGGCAGCCGAGCTGGGACTCACCGAGCGATGCCAGAGTGCCGAGCCGGCCCTGCACACCTGCGGCGAGCACGAACACCTCAGCCGTTGTTACGCATCGCGTGGGTATCCCACCGCAGAATGACCGCCGTCGCGGCGACGTGGACCGGGACCTGACCCCGGTTATTTGCAGGCAGTCGGCGACAAACTGTTGACAGTCTAAAGTTGGCGGCCCATAGTTTGAGGACGATCAAGAAGCAAGAAGAGGCAGCGCCCGAGACCCGGTGCCCCGCCTACACCGGATCGACGGCCGCGCCGTACGTCTCCGAATGAGCCCAGATAGGGAAGTGCAGCCAAGCATCAGGCGCACATCCCGGGATGACGTGGCGCTTCGAACCAGCGGCTACGGCCTGCGGCTGCTTATCGATTGTTGACATTCAACACCTCAACACAGGCCTTGACCGGTGTGACGCTCACGCCGGCGAGCCAGAGACCACAGGAGGCACGACAATGCGCAGGTATATGCGGATCACTTGGGCTGCGGTGGCGGTCGCCGCCGCAGTGCTCGTCACGGCATGCGGTGGAACGGGAAGCCAGGACACCCGCGCCGCGGCAGCCGAGGGCGGCATTCACACCGACGACATCTCTCAGGGGGTCGAGGCCGACCCCGCCGCCGCGAAGCTCGTGCCCGCGGAGGTGCGGAGCTCCGGCAAGCTCGTGGTCGCGATGGACCTGTCCAGCCCGCCCACGACGTTCCTGGCCCCCGACAACAAGACGGCGGTCGGCTTCAACCCCGACATGGCTCGCCTGATCGCGAAGAAGCTCGATCTCCAACTGGACATCAAGAACGTCAAGTTCGACACCATCATCCCCGGTCTCGAGGGACATCGTTACGACCTCACCGTGTCGACCATGACCCCGACCAAGGAGCGCCTCAAGGTGCTCGACATGATCAAGTACTTCAAGAACGGTTCATCGATCGTCGTTCCGTTCGGCAACCCCAAGAAGCTGGCCGTCGACACGCTGTGTGGCCGGAACATCGGCGTCCAGTCGGGCTCGGTGCAGGAGCTGATCCGGCTGCCCAAGCTGTCCAAGGAGTCCTGCGAGGCCAAGGGTGAGCCGGCCATCAAGGGTGTGTCTCTGCCCAGTGTGCAGGACGGTCTGACCCAGTTGGCCAGCCAGCGGATCGACGGCGTCTTCTACGACACCACTTCCCTGATCTGGGCCGCCACCCAGCAGCCGAAGACCTTCGAGGTGCTGGAGCCGCCGGCCGCCAGTTCCGAAGTAGCGGTTGCCCTGGGCAAGGGTTCCGAGCTGACACCCGCGGTGCAGGCGGCGATCCAGTCGATCATCGATTCGCCGAAGTACGACGAGGCGCTCGGCCGATGGGGATTCCAGGGCCGGGGGCTCGACAAGGCGACGATCGCCGAAAGCTGACCCCGAGGTCAACGCCACCGGCCCGTGGAAAGGAACCGAACCATGCAGGTGATCCCGCCCGAAGTGAAGCCGCGCATCCGCCTCAAGACCTCCGTCGACTACCTGGCGTGGGCTGTCGCGGTCGCTGCCATCCTCGGCCTCGTCTACACGCTCGTCACGAACGAGAACTACCGGTGGGGCGTGGTGCTCAAGTACCTCACCGCCGACTCGATCATCAACGGCATCTGGATCACGCTGATGCTCACGATCAGCAGCATGGCCCTGGGCATTCTCCTCGGGCTGGTGCTGGCGGTGATGCGTTCGTCCTCACAGCGGCCGGTGTCGGGGCTGGCCCGGCTCTACATCACGTTCTTCCGCGGAACACCGGTGCTGGTGCAGCTGATCTTCTGGTTCAACCTGGCCGCGCTCTATCCGCACCTGTCGCTCGGCATCCCGCTGACCGGCATCTCGATGCCGATCAACGTGAACGAACTGCTCAGCCCGCTGACGGCCGCTCTGATCGGACTCACGCTGAACCAGGCGGCGTACATGGCGGAGATCATCCGCGGCGGATTCGCGGCCGTCGGCAGGGGTCAGCTCGAAGCGGCGGAATCGCTCGGTATGCACGGGTTCACGAAGCTCCGTACGGTCATCATCCCGCAGACGATGCCGACGATCATCCCGCCCACCGGCAACCAGTTCATCGGACAGCTCAAGGAGACCTCGCTGGTCAGCGTGCTCGGGGTGGCCGATCTGCTGCAGAGCTCGCAGTCGATCTACGCCCGGACCTACGAGACGATCCCGCTGCTGATCGTGGCCAGCCTCTGGTACCTGATCATGACCGTGACGCTGAGCGTGCCGCAGTCGATGATCGAGCGCCGGTTCTCCCGGTCCACCCGCACCGGCCGGCCGAGTCGTTCGGGCGACGGTGACGGCCGGACCGGCCAGGTCGAGATCGCCCCGAAGGAGTCCGTGCTGTGAGCGCCGAAGGAAGCATCATCGCCCGGAAGCTGTGCAAGAGCTTCGGGGACAAGCCAGTCCTGCGCGACGTCGACTTCACGGTCGAGTCGGGCGAGATCTCCTGCATCATCGGTCCCAGCGGCTCCGGCAAGTCGACGTTGCTGCGCTGCCTCAACGGCCTGGAAACCGTCGACCGCGGGGTGCTGAAGGTCAACGGCGAGGATTTCGGGTACGTCGAACATCCCCGCGCCTTCCATGCAGTGAGCCGCCGGCGCCTCGCCCAGCAGCGCATCCGGATCGGCATGGTGTTCCAGCAGTTCAACCTGTTCCCGAACATGACCGCCCTGGACAACGTCATGGCCGGCCCGGTGCTGGTCAAGAAGATGTCGCGCGACGCGGCGAGGGACCGCGCCCGATCGCTACTTGCGAGTGTCGGCCTCGCCGAGTTCGAGGGCCAGTACCCCTCGCAGCTGTCCGGCGGGCAGCAGCAACGGGTCGCGATCGCCCGGGCTCTCGCGATGGAGCCGAGCATCCTGCTCTTCGACGAGCCCACCAGCGCACTCGACCCCGAGAAGGTGGGGGAGGTGCTGGACGTCATGCGCAACGTGGCCGCCGGCGGCATGACGATGGTCGTAGTGACTCACGAGATGGGGTTCGCCCGTGAGGTGGCGAAGAACCTGGTCTTCATGGATGACGGGGTCATCGTCGAGCGCGGGGACGCGCGCGAGGTGCTGGCCCGCCCGCAGGAGCCGCGGACCCGGGAGTTTCTCGAGTGCGTTCTCTGACCTCCACACAGTTCTGCAATCGACCGACATCTGACGAACACGGGAGTGCACCGCGATGAAGTTCATTCCATATTGGCTGGACACCTCCGAGCAGGGGCCCGACCGGTCTCGTACTGCGGTGGGTGGTGAGGTCGACGTGGCGGTCGTAGGCGCCGGTCTGACCGGTCTGTCCGCGGCGCTGCACCTGGCTCGCAAAGGCGCCAAGGTCGCGGTCCTGGAGAAGGAGACGGTGGCGTGGGGCGCGTCCGGCCGGAACGGGGGGATGGCGACGCCCGGGCTGTCGGTGGGCTTCCGGGACGCGGTCGCCAAGTACGGGTTCCCGACCGCGAGTGCCTTGTACCTGACCTACAACGATGCGATCGACACGATCGAGAAGCTGGTGGCCGACGAGGGCATCGACTGTGATTTCGCGCGTACTGGGAAGATGACGCTAGCGGCGAAGCACGGGCATATGGAGGGCCTGCGGCAGACCCAAGAGGTGCTGGCGCAGCGACTTGGCGAGGAGACCCTGCTGGTCTCCAAGAGCGAGTTGCGCGGCGAGATCGGCTCCGAGTACTACGCCGGAGCGCTGATCGATCCACGCGGCGCCGGGCTGCACGTCGGGAAGTTCACCCGCGGCCTGGGTGAGGCCGCAGCCCAGCAGGGGGCGGAGATCCATGAGAAGGCTCCGGTCGAGCAGGTACGGCGACTCGGCAACAGCAGGCACGAGTTGGTCACACCGCGGGGCAGCATCCGGGCGGACCAGGTGCTGGTCGCGACCAGCGGCTATACCGGGCGGCCGTTCCGGTGGCTGCAGGTGCGGATAGCTCCGGTCGGCAGCTTCATCATCGTCACCGAACCGCTGGGCAAGGAGGTCTGCGACCAGATCATGCCGACCCGGCGGATGGCGTCCGACACCAAGAACCTGCTCTACTACTTCCGGATCACGCCTGACCACCGGCTGTTGTTCGGCGGTCGCGCCCGGTTCGCGATGTCCAGTCCGCACTCGGACGAGAAGAGTGGACGCATTCTGCGCAAGGCCATGGTGTCGGTGTTCCCGCAGTTGGCCGCCGCGCGGGTGGACTATTGCTGGGGCGGCCTGGTCGACATGAGCATGGACCGGCTGGTCCATGCCGGTGAGCACGACGGGTTGTTCTACTCGGTGGGCTACTCCGGGCACGGTGTGCAGATGGCAACCCACATGGGTAAGCAAATGGCCGAATACCTGAGCGGCAGCATCGAGGCGAACCCATGGCGTGACATCACGTTCAAGCGCATCCCTGGCCATGTCGGCCCGCCCTGGTTCCTGCCGTTCGCCGGCGCCTACTACAAGTTCCAGGACCGGATCAGGTGATAGCTGGTCAGTTGACCGGTTTGGGTCTGCGCATTGGTATAATGTTGACAGTCTTCCCGTCGTCGTACGGGGTCGACGACCGCAGCCGCATTCGGCGTCTCGGTCCGGTAACAGTCAGGGAGCTCGATTGTGACGGGGAAGAACGAAGCACCGACCCGGATCCCCCGGGCGACGTTCGCGACGATGGTCGGCGAACGGATCCGCGCCAGCATCATCGAGGGTGAGCTCGCGCCTGGGACCCAGCTCAGCGAGGTCGAGCTGGCTGCCAGGTACGGCGTCAGCCGGGGGCCGGTCCGGGAGGCCCTGCAGCGCTTGATCCAGGAAGGTCTGCTGCTCAGCGAGCCCCATCACGGTGTCTCTGTGCCGGTCATGAGTACGGCCGACTTCGAGGACATCTACTTGGTCCGGCTGGCCCTGGAGACAGCGGCACTCCGGAAGGTCATGTCCGGTCCCGAGGCGGTGCAGACGCTCAGATCGCTGGAGCGGGTCGTCCGCCAGATGCGCAACGCCGAAGAGTCCGGCGACTGGCAGACTGTGGCAGAGCTGGACATGGAGTTCCACACGGTGATCGTCTCAGCGGCGCACAGCCCGCGGCTGGACCGGGTGTTCCACACAGTCATCTCCGAGACCCGGCTGTGTCTTGGAGTGCTCGTCCGCGCGGATGAGCGCCGCACGGATCTGGTCGATGAGCACGAGGACATCGTCGACAGGATGCGAGCCGGCGACTTCGACGGGACGGTGGCGGTCCTCAAGAAGGGCTTCGAGGAGGCGGTTGTCACGCTGACGCAGGAGAGTGCGGCCGCGCGATAACCCCCCGCCGAGCGCGGGGACGACCGAGCGTGCAGGCGTACGGTTGCGTCACGTGGAGGGGCTCATGGCCGAGTCATACCGGCAGGCTCGAACGCGAGGACTGCCCAAGGTCGACTGGGACGCGAACGGGTCCGGTCTGCGATGCCTGGTGCGGTGGCCGGGCAAGCGGCCGGCCCTGTCGCAGGTGCTTCCGACCTTCGACCAACTGGGCCTCAGGCTTGCGGATCACCGGCCCGAAGCAGCGGCGGATGCCTTCTTCTTCCAGCGGTTCGAGGACTCGTACGCCGACGAGGTTATGCCGCTGCTCACCGAGGCATTCATCGCGTCGTGGGAGGGCTCCGTCGACCGTGACGTGTTCGCCTCGCTGGTGGTCGACGCCCAGCTCCACCCGAGGCAGGTGCAGCTCGTGCGGGCGGCGTTCCAGTACCTACGGCAGGCCGGCCTCGCGGCAAGCCGGTCGTACGTTCGCGGCATCCTGACCCGGCATCGGGACTTCGTCCGTCATTGGGTCGAGGTGTTCGAGCAGCGGTTCGACCCGGACCGACCGACGAGGGCCGAGCACCTGCTGGGCAAGTACGCCGATGCCGCCACGACCCGCGACGAGTTCCGGGTCCTCGACTGGTACACCGGTCTGCTCGAGTCGGTGACGCGAACCAACTACTTCCGGCGCGACGACGTGGGTGCCCTGTCTGCCACGATCGTCCTGAAGCTCGACCCCGGCAAGCTGCCGTTTCGCACCGATCCGGCGGTGAAGGTCGAGACGTTCGTCCATCATCCCGGTGTCGAGGGCATCCACGTGCGCTACGGAGCCGTGGCACGGGGTGGACTGCGCTGGTCCGACCGGATCGAGGACTACCGCGACGAGGTGCTCGCACTCGCGAAGTCCCAGCAGGTCAAGAACTCCCTCATCGTTCCGGCGGGCGCCAAGGGCGCGTTCGTCGTGAAGACCGCGCTCGCCGAGCTGACCGCGGCCGCGGCCGCCGACGAGGTGCGGCGCTGCTATCGAATCTTCGTCCGAGGTCTGCTCGACGTTACCGACGACCTGACGGCCGGCCGTGGCATCACCCGTCCGCCCGGAGTCCTCGCGACGGACTACGCGGACCCCTATCTCGTGGTGGCAGCCGACAAGGGAACCGCCGCGTTCTCCGACCTGGCGAACGCCGAAGCGCGGGACGCTGGCTACTGGCTCGATGATGCGTTCGCCTCCGGTGGGTCCACCGGGTTCAACCACAAGGCGCTCGGGGTCACCGCACGTGGCGCCTGGGTCGCGGTACGCCGCCACCTCGTCGAGCTCGGCCTGGACCCGGAGCGCGACGAGATCACCGTCGTCGGGATCGGCGACATGTCCGGAGATGTCTTCGGCAACGGCATGCTGCTCTCGGACAAGCTCCGCCTGGTCGCGGCCTTCGACCACCGCGATGTCTTCCTGGACCCCGATCCCGACCCGGGCGCATCCTTCGCCGAGCGGACCCGGCTAGCGGCACTCCCGGGCTCCTCGTGGGCCGACTACGACCCTTCCGCCATCTCCGCGGGCGGCGGGGTGTTCCCGCGGTCCGGCCGTTCCGTCCCGATCTCCGCGCCGGCGAAGGCAGCTCTCGGCATCGACGCCGACACTCTGTTCCCGGACGAACTGGTCCAGGCAGTCCTCCGCGCACCTGCGGACCTGCTGTGGAACGGTGGGATCGGCACCTACGTACGGGCGTCGTACGAGACCGACGCCGAGGTGGCGGATCGTGGCAACGACCGGGTCCGGGTCACGGCCGACGAATTGCGCTGCAGGGTCGTGGGGGAGGGTGGGAACCTCGGGCTGACGCAGGCCGCGAGGGTCGAGTTCTCCCTCGCCGGCGGCCGGGTCAACGCCGACTTCATCGACAATGCCGCCGGGGTGAACACCTCCGACCGGGAGGTCAACCTCAAGATCATGCTGCGGGCGGCGGAGGACGCCGGTCTCATCGGCCGGGCCGAGCGCGACCGTGTCCTCGACGCGTGCGCGTCAGCCGTGGTCTCGGCGGTGCTGGACGACTGCGAGCAGCAGGCCTTGGCGATCAGCGTGGCCGAGGGGTACGGCGTGACCGTGCTGGACCGGCACGACCAGGTGATCCACAACCTCGAGGAACACGGACTCGTCCGGGGCCGCGAGCACCTCCCGGATGCGGAGGAGATCGAGCGGCGACGCGCGTCCGGCCGAGGCCTCACTCGCCCCGAGATCGCTGTCATCCTCGCCCACGCGAAGAACCTCACCCACGGGCTGCTGCTCGAGGGCGACGTACCCGATGACGATGGTGTGGCCGGCGTCCTGACCGGCTACTTTCCTGCGGAGCTGCGCGGTCGGTACGCCGCCCAGATCTCTGCGCACAAGCTCGGCCGCGACATCATCGCGACCCGCTTGACCAACGAGTTGATCGACCGCGTCGGCCCCGGATTCATCTACCGGATCGAGGATCGGACCGGCACGAGCACGGAGCAGACGATCCGGGCGATCCTGATCGTCAGGGAGCTGCTCGGCCTGGACCAGCTGTGGGACGGGTTGGCGCCGTACCCGGTCGCGCCGACGATCCCGATCAGGCGCGCGCTCGAACGGGTCTTGGACTACAACGCGTCCTGGCTGGTACGACGGAAGAGCACGCTGGGCTCGATCGACGACGAAGTGGCCTCGTTCGCAGACGCTGTCACTGACCTGCACAACGCTCTGGCTGCGTCTCCGTCACCCGACGTCGGGTCCGCGTACGCCGATGCACTCGACCACCTCGGGTCGCTCGGAGCCGCGCAAGACCTTCTGACTCGCTGCCGAGCGGTAGCGCGCATGGGAGCGGCTCTGGCGCTCTCATCAGCATCCGCTGAGAGCGGACTCGACGTGGTCCGGCTCGAACGCGTCTATGCCGCGATCGGCGAGACGGTGGGTCTGTCGTGGCTCTACGCCGCGATTCCGAGCAGCACCGCCGACCCCCACTGGGTGCAGCTGGCCAAGGCAGCCCTTCGCGACGAGTTGGCAGCCTTGACCGTGACCCTGGCCACCGACGTGTTGCGGGCCGGCGGCCTCGAGTCGTGGACCGAGCTGCACGGGGATGCGCTGGCCCGCGCACGTACGGCGTACGCGGGCCTGTCGGGTAGCGCGGAGGTGGACGTCGCGATGCTCACCGTCGGCGTCCAGGTGCTGCGCGACCTTTGCCACGCCGTCGGCGCCTGAGCTCAGTTGGCGGCCGCGGGTACGCCGATGCTGTAGACCTTCCGGATCGTCTCGGTGACGTGCCACCGGCCGGACCATCCGCGTGGCTGGACGATCACGTCGCCGGCGGACACCTCGTAGCGGCCTCCGGTCTCGCCGTCTGTGATGTCACCGCTGTCCGCACCAGGACGCTGGCCCCTCGGCGCTAGCGGGCTGATGGACGTAGGTCACTCTGTGTTCTCCCGTAGTCAGTAGAGCGTCTCAGAAGGCGAGCGGTTGTCTTTCGTAGAAGAAGCCACCGGTCGGTCCGTCGCCGGGGAGGGTGGCGAGCCACACCGGGGTATCGGCGCCGTCTTCCACCGGACGGGTGGCGTCCGGGCTCATGTCCGTCTTCGTGTAGCCGGGCGAGGCCGCGTTCACCAGGATGCCGGTGCCCTCGAGCTCGGCCGCCAGCACCCGAGTGAGCATGTTCAGCGAGGCCTTGGAGATCCGGTACGCCGGCGAGGTGGGAGTCAGTGCCAGCTCGAGTGACGCCATGGTGCTGGACAGGTTCACGATCCGGCCGTATCCGCGCCCAAGCATGAACGGGATCGCCGCAGCACTACAGCGCCAGGCGCCGTACAGGTTGGTGGCCAGGGTCTCGTCCACCAGCGGGAAGTTCGGTGCGGTGGCGCGATGGAGCGCCGGCCCATCGATCGCGACACCGGCGTTGTTCACGAGGACGTCGATCGAGCCGTGGCGGCGCGCGATCTCGGTAAAGGTCGAGCTGACGGAGTCGTCCTCGGTCACATCGAGCCGGGTGCCCATCACCAGTCCCGGACCCTCGCCTTGCAGCCGGTCAGCGGCCTCCTTGGCGCTTGACTCGTTGCGGGCGGTGAGCACGACGTGCAGACCGAGCCGCGAGAGCTGACGGCAGATCTCGAACCCGATCCCGCGGTTGCCGCCGGTGACGACCGCGACGCGGCATCCGTGTCTCAGCACAGCTGATCCAGCACCGTGGTGGTCACCTGCTCGGTGTCGGCGGTGCCGCCGACGTCGGCGGTCCGGGTCTCCGGACGGCGCAGCGACTCCTCGATCGCGGTCATGAGCACGGCCGCAGCCGCTGGCGCTCCGAGGTGCTCCAGCATCATCACCGTCGACCACAGCATGCCGACCGGATTCGCGATGCCCTTGCCGGCGATGTCCGGCGCCGAGCCGTGCACCGGCTCGAACATCGACGGGTGCTCCCGCGTGGGGTCGAGGTTGCCGGAGGGAGCGATTCCGATGCTTCCGGCGACACCTGCTGCGAGGTCGCTCAGAATGTCACCGAACAGGTTGCTGGCCACGATGACGTCGAACGACTCAGGCCGCAGGACGAGCTTGGCCGCGAGCGCGTCCACGTGCTCCTCCACCAACTCGACGCCGGGATGGAGGCCCGCCCGCTCCCGGGTGACCTCGTCCCAGAACGGCATGCTGTGCACCAGTCCGTTGGACTTGGTGGCCGAGGTCAGCCGCCGTCGCCTGGCCGAGCTGAGGTCGAGGGCGTAGTCCGCGATCCGCGCGATGCCGCGGCGGGTGAAGATCGCTTGCTGTACGGCGGTCTCGTCCGGCAGACCGCGGTTGAACCGGCCGCCGACCTCGCTGTATTCGCCCTCGTTGTTCTCGCGCACCACGACCAGGTCGATCTCGCGGTCCGACGCGTCGGCGAGCGGGCTCTTCACCCCTTCGAAGGCCCGCACCGGACGCAGGTTGACGTACTGCTGGAACGCCCGGCGGATCGGGATCAGCAGTCCCCACAACGAGACATGGTCCGGTACGCCGGGACGCCCGACCGCGCCGAGGAGGATGGCGTCGTACTCCCTTAGGGTGTCGAGACCGTCGGCCGGCATCATTGCGCCCTCGGTGAGGTAGCGCTCGCACGACCAGTCGAACTCGTCGATCACGAGCCCGAGCCGGTAGCGCGAGTCCAGCGCCTCCAGCACCTGCCGGGCCGACGCGGCCACCTCGATGCCGATGCCGTCGCCGGGAATCAGCGCGATGCGTCGCCCGTGTGTGGTGGTCACCTGTGCTCCCATCAGGCCGTCGTCGCCACGGCGACGTACTTCGTCTCGAGGAACTCGTCGATGCCGATCCGGCCGCCCTCGCGGCCCAGGCCGGAGGCCTTCACCCCGCCGAAGGGCGCGGCCGGGTTGGACACGATGCCCTGGTTGAGCCCGACCATGCCGGTCTCGAGTCGCTCGGTGATTCGAAGTGCGCGATCGAGGTCGCGGGTGAACAAGTAGGCGACGAGCCCGTACTCGGTGTCGTTGGCGGCGGCGACCGCCTCGTCCTCGGTCTCGAACGTGGTGATCGGGGCCACCGGGCCGAAGATTTCCTCGTGCCGCATCCGGGCATCGTGCGGTACGCCGGAGAGCACGGTCGGCGGGTAGAAATATCCGTCGCGGTCCAGCGGCTCGCCGCCGACCAGAACCTTCGCGCCGCGCTGTACGGCGTCGCCCACCAGTTCGGCCACCTTGGCGCGGGCATCGTCGTCGATGAGCGGCCCGACCGCAACGCCGTCCTCGACCCCGCGGCCGATGGACAAGGCTCCCATCCGGTCGGCGAGCCGGCGCGCGAATTCGTCCGCCACCGACGAGTGCACGTAGAAGCGGTTGGCCGCGGTGCAGGCCTCGCCGATGTTGCGCATCTTCGCGAGCATCGCGCCCTCGACCGCGGCGTCCAGGTCGGCGTCCGCGAACACCAGGAACGGGGCGTTCCCGCCAAGCTCCATGGAGGTCCGCATGACCTGGTCCGCGCATTGCGCGAGCAGCCGTCGCCCGACCGCGGTGGATCCGGTGAAGGACAGTTTGCGCGCCCGGCCGTCGCGGATCAGCGGCTCCATCACGCCGCCTGGGTTGGAAGTCGTCACCAGGTTGAGCACGCCGTCCGGGAGGCCGGCCTCGGTCATGACGGCCGCGAAGGCCAGCATGGAGAGGGGGGTTTGCTCTGCCGGTTTCACCACCATCGTGCATCCGGCCGCGACAGCGGGGCCGATCTTGCGGGCGGCCATCGCCATCGGGAAGTTCCAGGGCGTGATGAGCAGGCAGGGTCCGACCGGCTGCCGCATCACCAGCAGTCGGGCCTGGCCGCTGGGCGCCACGGCGTACCCACCGTCGATCCGGACCGCCTCCTCGGCGAACCAGCGGAGAAACTCTGCCGCGTAGGCGATCTCGCCGCGTGCCTCGGCCAGCGGCTTGCCCATCTCGAGGGTCATCAGCAGGGCGAGGTCGTCCTGCCGTTGCACGAGCAGGCTGTGGGCCCGGTACAGGATCTCGCTCCGCTCGCGCGGCGGCACGGCCGCCCAGGACGACTGTGCCGCCGCGGCTGCGTCGAGAGCGCGCAGTCCGTCCGCTGGGGACGCGTCAGCGACGTGCGCGAGCACCCGACCGGTCGACGGGTCCTCGACGGCGAAGGTGGTCCCGTTCTCCGCCGGGTGCCAGGCACCTCCGATGAACAAGCCCGTCGGAACCGAGCCGACCACCTTTTCCTCCCGCACGCTGTCGACCATCGGACCTCTCCTGAATCTGTGTCGGCTTGGTGAATGCAACGCCCCTCCGGAATGGAATCCGGGACGCGCGAGGGAAGGGGGAACTCGCGCGTCCCGGGTGCTGGTGGACTCAGGCCGAGGTGTGGATGGCGATGATCTTGGGCTCGGTCATCGCGTCGACGGCGTACGGAACGCCCTCTCGCCCGACTCCGGACCGTTTGCCGCCTCCGAACGGCATCGCGTCGATGCGGTAGTCGCAGGTGTCGTTGACCATGACCGCACCGACCCGCAGAGCGCGAGCCACTGCCAGGGCAGAGTCGAGGTCGTGGGTGAAGACGCCGGCCTGCAGTCCGTAATCGGAGCGATTCGCCTCACGCACCGCGGTGTTCACGTCTTCGAACGACTCGATCGACACCACCGGACCGAAGATCTCGTCGGTGAGCACGCGCGAGCCCGCAGGGACGTCCGTCAGCACGGTCGGCCAGAAGAATGCACCGTCGCGCTTCCCTCCGATCAGCAGGGTCGCGCCCGCTTCCACCGCTTCGTCGACCCAGCTCTCCACCCGCTCCGCGCCGGCCTCGTCGACGAGCGGCCCCACGTCGGTTCTCGGATCGGTCTTGCTGCCGACCACCAAGTCCTCGGTGCGATCGACAACCAGATCGACCAGCTCTTGAGCCCGGTTGCGGGCTACGAACACCCGCTGAACGGACAGACAGTTCTGACCCGCGTTGGCGAAGGCGCCGTCGACGATTGCGGCGGCGGCTCGTGGTACATCGGCGTCGGACAGGACGATGACCGTGCCGTTGCCGCCGAGCTCCATCAGGGTCTTCTTCGCGCCCGCGGTCCGGGCAACGGCGTTCCCGCTGGCCCAGCCGCCGGTGAACGAGACCATGTCCACCAGAGTGTGGCCGACCAGGGCGGCGCCGACAGTGGCGCCGCGGCCCGGAAGGACGGCGATCCGGTCGGCGGGGATGCCGGCTTCCAGGAGCACCTCGAGGAATGCGAGGGCGGTCAGGGGAGTCTGTTCGGCCGGTTTCAGCACGACACCGTTGCCCCCGATGAGTGCCGGCGCCACTTTGTGGGCGACGAGGTTCAGCGGATCGTTGAACGGCGTGATCGCACCGACGACCCCGATCGGCTCGCGGGTGTACCAGCCGATCCGGTTCGCGCCCCGCGGGGTGTTGCCGAAGGGCAGTGTGCGCCCCTCCAAGCGGTCGCCCTGCTCGGCCGACAGCCGGACAGTCTCCGTTGCTCGCCGTACCTCTTGCTCGGCGTCGCGAACCGGCTTGCACCCCTCGCGTGAGATCAGGTGAACGAACAGCGCGGCACGATCCGCGAGCAGTCGCGCCGCTTGGTTGAGCGCCGTACGTCGCTGCCACAGCGGCCAGCCATCAGGGTCGAGGGTCGCGAGCGTGACGGCCTCGACGGCCTCGTCGACGTCGGCCGGCGAACAGTCGGACACCTGACCGACCAGCGTCCCGTTCTCCGGGTCGTGAACCGCGAGCGCGGTGGACGCGTTGCGCCAGGCGCCGTTCCAGAAGGCGCCGGCCGGTGGTTCCCAGGCTGTCGGGTGCTCGTTCATGGCATCAACTGTGAGGCCAGGACGGGGATGGCGTCAACTGCAAGCTGTTGACAACTGACAGGCCTGGTGGTTGGGTGTGGGATGGGGCAGTTGCGCCTCCGTGGTTCCTCGGCGGACCCACACCTGTCATGGAAGCGTGGAAAACGATCTGCACCTCAGCCGCTGCGACCCAGTGTGCGACCCCACGGAGGCGTCATGTCCGGTTCGAAGTCACCGGCCCACGAGCCGTTGCTGACGCTGCGAGGTGTGGTGAAGCACTTCCCGGCCGGGCGGGGCAAGACTGTGCACTCCGTCGACGGTGTCTCCTTGGAAGTCGGAAGGGGAGAGGTTGTCGGCCTGGTCGGCGAATCCGGCTGCGGCAAGACCACGCTCGCCCGGACCATTCTGCGGGCGGTGCCAGCCGACGCCGGACATGTCGTGTTCGACGGCGTGGACATCACCAGGGTGAAGGGCAAGCAGGTCAAGACCTTGCGCCGATCGATGCAGTTCGTCTTCCAGGACCCGTACAGCGCCTTCGATCCGCGAATGACGTTGCGCACGAGTCTGCAGGCGCCGCTGCGCCACCATGGGGTCAAGGATGAGCGGGAACGCCAGGCTCAGGTCGCCGGGATGCTCGAGCGGGTCGGTCTCGAGGAGCAGATCCTCGACCGCCGTCCAGAAGAGTGTTCCGGCGGCCAGCTGCAGCGGCTGGTGATCGCTCGCGCGCTGTTGCTGAAGCCGAAGTTCCTGATCTGCGACGAACCGACCTCGGCGCTGGATGCCTCCATCCGCGCGCAGATCCTCAACCTGCTCGTGGAGCTGAAGGAGCAGCTGGACCTCACCCTGGTGCTGATCTCCCACGATCTGCGAGTGGTGCGGTACCTGTGTGACCGCGTCGCGGTCATGTACCTGGGCCAGATCGTGGAAGTCGCCGGCCGCGACGACCTGTTCACCAATCCCCGGCATCCCTACACCCGGGTGCTGCTGGCGGCGTCGCTGGCCGAGGACGAAGAGCCGGCCGGCATGGTGAAGCGACTCAGGGGTGAGCCGCCCAGTCCGATCGATCCGCCCCACGGCTGCCGGTTCCACCCACGGTGTCCGATGGCGCAGGACATCTGCCGGACCGTGGTGCCCGAGGTCAGCCGCCCCGGTCCGAACCGACTCGTTACCTGTCACTTCTGGGACCGGTAGCGTCGGAACGACGGCCAGGCCTTCCGTGCGTTCCTGCCCCGGCCGGTCAGGTCTCGATGAGGTGGCGCTCGAGGCCGCTCAGGATCTTGTTGCACTTGCGGACGTCGGCCAGGTTGCCGCCGAGTGCCTCGGTCAGCTCGCGGGACCAGGCGGCCCGGAGCGTGCGGAGGTTCGCGGCGGCCTTCCTGGTCGGCAGGACCGCGATACCGCGCCCGGTCGTGGGCTTGCGGGTGACCATTCCCTGAGCTTCGAGGGCGCGTAGCGCTGCGCTGACGTTGGTTCGCTGCAGGTGTGCGCGGGCGGCGATCTCACTAGGAGCTGAGCCGGGATAGAGGTCGACGACGCGCATGACCTGTCGCTCGGTCTCGGTCATGAGTACGACGTCCGGGCCGGTGGGCGTGCGAGCGCGGACCAGCCGGCCGACGTTGAGGATGAGGTCCGCGAGTTCGGCCAGCGGGTCTTCGTCCTGCGGCCCGTTGTCCAGGTTCTGGTCCGGCATGTGCCCAGTCTAGGCGAATTATGTCAAGATAATGATGTGCAGATAATACGACCGCACCCCGATACCGCTCGGCCCCGGCCCGAGGAGCCGATGAGCAGGGCACGACGTGCGCGATTGACGCTGGTGATCGGCGCGCTGAGCGCCTTCGGAGCGCTCACCATCGACATGTATCTACCGGCCATGCCGGTGATGGCCGACAACCTGCACACGGGTGCCGGTCTCGTCCAGCTGACCCTCACCGTCTTCGTCGTCGGCCTGGCCGGCGGGCAGGTTCTGGTCGGGCCTCTGTCGGACGCACTCGGGAGGCGGCGATTGCTGCTGGCTGGTCTGGCGATCTACATCTGCGGATCGATCGGCTGCTTCTTCGCGCCCACGATCGGCTGGCTGATCGCCGCACGCGTTGTGCAGTCGGTCGGCGCCGCGGCCGCGACCGTGCTCTCGCGGGCAATGGTTCGCGATCTGTTCGACGGAGCAGCGATGACCCGGTTCTTCTCTTCGCTGATGCTGGTCAACGGCGTCGCGCCGATCGTGGCGCCGATCATCGGCGGCCAGTTGCTCAGCCTGGCGTCGTGGCGGGTCATCTTTCTCGTCCTTGCGAGCGTGGGCGCTGCACTGCTGGCCATTGTCGGTCTCGCACTTCCCGAGTCCCTTCCCCCCGAACGCAGGCAGCCGTCCGATCTGCGCGCCAATCTGCGTACGTGCGCGATGCTCTTCAGGGACACGTCGTACTTGCGATACGTCGTTGCGGCCGCGCTCATGTTTGCGTCGATGTTCGCCTACATCTCCGGCTCCTCGTTCGTCCTGCAAGACATCTACGGCCTCACTGCACAGCAGTTCAGCCTCGTCTTCGCAGTGAACGGGCTGGGCATCGTGCTGCTGGGTCAGGTCAACAGCCTGCTGGTGCACCGCGTCGCGGACGAGAACACACTCCTGGGGGCCGGCCTGGCCACTGGTGCGGTGGGCGGCCTCGGTGTACTGGTCAGCACGATCGCCGGGCTGCCGTTGGGTGCGCTTCTCGTGTGCCTTTTCGTTGTCGTCTCCATGCTCGGCCCAGTGCTCGCGAACGCCACCTCGCTCGCGTTGGCCGGTCACGGCTCCGCGGCCGGTGCGGCCTCCTCGTTCCAAGGGCTGCTTCAGTTCCTCATCGGGGGCATCGTCGCGTCCACCATGGGAGCTTTCGGCGACGGCAGCGCCGTACCCATGGGGGCTGCCATGTGGCTGACCGCGACCGCAGCGCTCGCGGTGTTCGCAACCGGTCTCACGGTCGTCAACCGACGCAACTGTCGACGGCCCGATTCGGTCAGTTGGTGATGTGGTCGAGTGCGACGCGGATGGTCTTGGCGATGAAGGAGACCTCGTCGTCGGTGACGACGAACGGCGGGCAGATGTGCAGGGTGTTGTTGTGGATGAGGCGGGTCAGCAGCCCACTGTCGAGGCAGGCGTCCACGACGGCTTCGCCCGGCACGTCGGCGTTCAGTTGTACGCCGGCGAGGAATCCGGTGCCGCTGCGTACCTCGGCGACGAACGGGTGGTCGGCCAGCGGCTGGATCGCCTTGTGCAGAACGCTCTCGAGCTCGGCCGACCGCTGCAGCAGCTGCTCCTGCTCGAGGATGTCCAGGTTGGCGTGGGCGACAGCGCAGGCGGTGGCGTGGCCGGAGTAGGTGATGCCGTGCCGCAGGATCGGGGCGTCGTCGGAGTTGAAGTACCGCTCCCAGACGCGCCGCCCGATGAGGACACCGCCGAGCGGGGCATAGCCGGAAGTGATGCCTTTGGCCATCAGCACCATGTCGGGCTGGAGACCGAAGCGCTCGCAGGCGAACATCGTGCCGGTGCGACCGAAGCCGGTGACGACCTCGTCGGCGATGAAGAGGATGTCGTGCTGCCGGGCGAGACGTTGCAGGCCTTCGAGGTAGCCTGGCGCCGGCGCGATGACGCCACCGGTGCCGATCACAGGTTCGGCGACGACGGCGGCGATGCGCTCGGGGCCGAGGTCAGAGATGATCGCCTCGGCCGCGGCCAGGTCGTTGGTGGGGATCCGGGCGGTTTCGGGGATCAGGGAGTCGGTGCCGTAGCCGTCGCGGTTGTAGTCCAGGCCGGCGATGCTGGTGCCGAATCCGTGCAGGCCGTGGTAGGCGTTGTGCCGGCTGAGGATGATCCGCTTGTCCGGCCGGCCCTCCAGTTGCCAGTGGCGGCGAGCCAGTTTGCAGGCGAGGTCGACCGCGTCCGAGCCGCCGCTGGTCCAGAAGATCTTGGCATCGGGGATGGGGCCGAGCGCGGTCACCCGGTCGGCGAGGCTGAGCGCGACGTCGTTCACGAAACGGCCGAAGACGTGGTACGTCTCCAGCTTCCGCATCTGGTCATAGGCCACTCGTGCGATGTCCTCGCGGCCGTGCCCGACATTGGCGTGCCACAGGCCCGCGGGTGCGTCGAGCAACTCGGCCCCGTCCGCTGTGATCACGCTCGCGCCCTGGCCGGCCACGATCGTCACGCGCTTCGCGAGAGCGGCCGGCATCTGTGCCTGCGCGCTCCACAGCGAGGCGCCGGCTGGGGGAGTGGGGTTCCTCATCGTGGCCCGTCCTTGAGTTGATTGTAAGCATTAGATTGTCGACAATCTGAGAGTACCGGTGGTTCTGCCGTGCGGGGAACTCATGTCTCACCTGGCGGCGCTCTCCTGGCACCTGGCGTGAATTGCGCTGGGGTAGCGCCGGCGGTGGTGTTGTCGCATCGGCATCCGCGGACGTGCGCCCCGGTGCGCAGGTCGCGCGTGTAGACATAGGACACGAGGCCGTACTCCGTATTGTTGGCCAGGGCAATGGCCTCTTCGAGGTCGTCGTACGCGACTACGGGGGCGACGGGCCCGAAGATCTCCTGGGACAGGATGTGGGCGTCCTGAGGGACACCGCCCAGCATCGTCGGGGTGTAGTAGTACCCCGACCCGGTCGGGGGCCGAGCCGCCGACGACTGGGACGGCGCCCGCATCCAGCGCCGAGTGGACCAGCTCGGCGACCTTGTCGCGGGTCTTCGCGTTCACCAGCGGCCGCACCTTGGTCGCCTCGTTGAGACCGGGGCCCACGGGGAGGCCGCGCATGGCCTCGGCGAACCTCCGTGTGAACTCGTCGGCCACCGAAGAGTGCACGATGAACCGGTTGGCCACGGTGCAAGCGGAGCCGCCGTTGCGAAGTTTCGCCACCATGGCGCCAGCGACCGCCTCGTCCAGATCGGCGTCGGGGAGAACGACGAACGGCGCGTTGCCGCCGAGCTCCATCGCCGCACCGACGACGGTACGAGAGGCGTGCTCGAGAAGAATGCGTCCGACCTCGGTCGACCCGGTGAACGACACCTTGCGCACCAAGGGATGGTCGAGCAGGGCCGAGCTGAGGTCGTTGGACCGGGTCGATGGGACGATGTTGACGACGCCGTCCGGTACGCCGGCTTCGGCGAGGATCGCCACGATCGCGAGTGCTGTCAGCGGCGTCTCGGATGCCGGTTTGAGGATGACCGAGCAACCAGCCGCGAGCGCCGGCCCGATCTTGCGGGTGGCCATGGCAGCCGGGAAGTTCCACGGCGTGATGAGGATGGAGACGCCGATCGGCTGGCGCAGGACCACGATCTTGTTCGTCCCGGCAGGAGCGCGCTCGATCACGCCGCCGAGAACGCGCGGCGCAGGATCTCGCTGCGCGACCGAGGGCTGACCTGCGCCCAGACGTCCAGCGCCGCTTGTGCGAACCCGACGGCTGCCACCGCCTCGGCCACGGTGCCGTTGGCGGAGGCGACGGAAAGTCAGCTCACGCGGTCCTTGAACTTGTAGTAGGCGCCGGCGAAGGGCAGGAACCAGGGCGGACCGAAGTGTCCTGGGATGCGGCGGAACTCGAAGTCGCTCCAGATGTTGGCCTCGGGGACGCCGGACATGTACGCGGCCATCTGGCGCCCCATGTACGTCGCCATCTGGACCCCGTGGCCGGCGTACCCCATGGCGTAGTAGACGCCGTCGTGCTGGCCGGCCTTGACCATCCGGTCGAGGGTCATGTCGACCTGACCTCCCCAGCAGTAGTCGATGCGGGCGTCGGCCAGCTGGGGGAAGGTACGCACCATGGCGTCCCGGAGGATCGATCCGCTCTTCATGTCCGACTGCTGGTTCGAGCCTGCGAACCGCGCGCGGCCGCCGAAGAGTAGCCGGTGGTCGGGCGTGATGCGGAAGTAGTTCAGGAGGTTCTTGGAGTCCGAGGCCATCCGTCGGGTAGGCAACAGCTCATCGCACACGCTCATGTCGAGCGGCTCGGTGGCGATGATGAAGCTGCCGACCGGGGCGATCCGGACCTGATACCAGTAGAACGGCCGGCGGGTGTACGCGCCGGTTGCGAGGAGGACCTGGTCCGCGTGGATCCGGCCCCGGGGGGTCTGGAGCTGGTGGCCGGAGCCGACCTTGGTCAGCTTCTGCACGGGCGCCTTCTCGTGGATGGTCACGCCGGCACGCTCGGCGGCCTCGCCGAGACCGCGGACGTACTTGCCCACGTGGAGACCGGCGCTCTTCGACTCGACCATGCCGCCGTGGAACACGTCGGTGCCGATCTCGCGACGCAGCTCCGCCTTCGGGACCAGCTGAGAGTCCCCTCCCAGGCGGGTGTTCAGCAGCTCTGCGGTCTTCGCGAACCCCTCGTAGTGCGCCGCCTTGGTCGCGAGGTTGAGCTTGCCGGTGCGGGCGAAGTGGCAGTCGATGCCTTCCTCGGTCACCAGCTTCTCGACCAGGTCGATCGCCTCGCTGTAGGCGCCGTACAGCCGGGCTGCACGGTCGAAGCCCAGCTTCTCCACCGCGGGCCTGATGCCGATCGACATGCCGGTGGTTGCCATGCCGCCGTTGCGACCGGAGGCGCCGAACCCGACGGTGTCCTGCTCGAAGACGTCCACCTTGGCGCCCTTACGGGCCAGGTGCAGGGCCGCGACGACGCCGGTCAGTCCGCCGCCGATGACGGCCACCCCGGTGCGTCCTTCCACACTCGTTGCCGCTCGCTCGGGCGAACTCTGGGGCGCGGTGTCGAGCCAGTACGACGTGAACTTCATGCGGATGCCTCCATCAGCCGGAGTTGTTGACAGTTGACTACCATACACATATGGTCGACCATCTACCATCGACCAGGAGCGGAACCTTGACCGCTCGGGGCTTAAGCACCAGGAGGACTCGTGGCATTCGATGAGAAGCCGAAATTCGTGACGTTCGACATGAACGGAACGCTGATCAAGTTCGCCATCAACGACGCGATCCGTGAGGTCTTGGGTGACCGGCTGCCGGCCGAGATCGCCGATGATTTCCTGCAGGCCTGCAAGGCGTACCGGATCGACGAGTGCATGAGCGACTACCAGCCGTTCCACCAGATCGTCGCCCGCTCCATGGAACGGGCCTCGCGCTGGGTCGGTCTCGAGTACCGGGAGGACGACGCGCGGGCGGTGTACGAGATCATCCCGACCTGGGGCCCGTACCCCGGAGTCACCGAGGCACTGAACCGCCTGGCTGAGGCAGTCCCCCTGGTCATCATCACGAACAGTGACACCGCGTACGCGGTGCGCCTCGCGGAGAACCTCCAGGCTCCGTTCGAGTTCGTGATCAGCGCCGAGCAGATGGGGGTCTACAAGCCGCGGCTCCGCGCGTTCGAGTACATGTTCGACAAGCTCGGGGCGACGCCGGACGAGCTCGTGCACGTCTCCGCGAGCCCCATGTACGATCTCCGCTCCGCGGCGGTGATGGGCATCGAGCGCAAGGTGTACGTCGACCGGGGCTTCGAGCACGACGAGCACTGGCTCGGCTACGAGCGGATCACCGACATCGCCGACCTGCCCGTGCTCTTCGGCCTGCCGCGTCCCTGACCAGTAGGGTCGACAAACGACCAGGAGGAACGCGATGGACCTGAGGCTCGGCGGGCTGGAACGGACGACGACTCCGGAAGGGGTCTACCGGATCCTGCGTGCGGCCATCCTCGACGGCATGGTTCCTCCCGGTGGACAGCTGCGCGAGCGGGACATCGCGGCGGAGCTCGGGATCAGCCGGTCGCCGCTCCGCGAGGCACTGACCAGGCTCGAGGAGGAGGGCCTGGTCGTGCGGATCCCGTTCCGGGGTGCGTTCGTGATGGAGGTGAGCGCCCAGGAGGTCGCCGAGATCGCCTCGGTCCGGTTGCTCGTCGAGCCGTACGCCGGCGAGCTCGCCCTCCCAGCGCTCCGTGGTGCAGAGCGCGGCAGGCTGGAACAGGCGCTCGTCGACTTCAGCCGGGCGACGGAGACCCACGACATCCCGGCCAGCATCGATGCCCACCTGCAGTTCCACCGGCTCTTCTACGAGCTGTCCGGACATGGAGTCCTGCGCAACCTCTGGAACGGGTGGGAGACCAAGCTGCGCCTGTACCTCATGGTCGACCACCGCTCGTACGGCGAGCTGCACGACATCGCCGTCGAGCACGAGAGGCTGGCCGCGGTCGCCCTGGAGGGCGACACGGAGGCGTTCCGGCAGGAACTGGCGCGGCATTTCCAGTCGGCGCTGCACGGCCGGACCGACGGCCGGGACGCCGCGCCCGTGGGGAACGCCTGATCGCAGGGTCTGCTCGAAGCCGAGCGACTCCCGGGCCAAGGCAGCCTGAGCAACTCCCGCTAGCCCACTGCGCCCGCACGCGGTGGGCGCGTACATCCTCACCGCCGACCTCGCCGTCGAAGGCGACCCACCAGGAGACCCGAGATCAGATGACTGGCATTCAGACGCAGAGCGGTTCGGCCACGGAGCGGCTCCAGGCCCTCGGCCGGAACCTCCCCGAGGTCCGTGAGAGCTCGAAGTACCAGAACCACCGCGCGGTCGACTCCAGTGTCCACGTGGCGGGTCAGCTGCCCTACCACGACGGTGAACTGCTGGGCCAAGGCATCGTGGGTCGGGACGTCGACGTCGAGACCGCCCGCGAGCTGGCCCGTCACGCGGCGCTCAACGCGCTCGCGGTGGCCGCACAGGCGGTGGGAGACCTGGAGCGGGTGCGGATCGTGCAGATGCTGGTCTTCGTGGCCAGCACCCCGGACTTGGGTCAGCAGTCGCGCGTCGCCGATGCCGCCAGCGACTTTCTGATCGACGTGCTGGGGGAGAACGGACGGCACGCGCGCACCGCCATCGGTGTCGCTGGTCTTCCGCTCAACAGTCCGGTCGAGATCCAGATGGTGATCACGGCGGCGTAGGTCCGCGCCGTCCCGCCACCCTCTTCAGAGAGTTCAAGGAGTGCAGCGTGCACCGGCTTCAACGAGTACTCGACGGCCTGGCCGGCCGGCTCGACACACCCGCGCCGATAGTGCTGGCCGATGTCATGCAGCGCAACATCGAGCAGATGCAGGCCTTCGCCGATGAGCACTGGCTGAAGGTGCGGCCGCACGTGAAGACGCACAAGTGCGTGGAGATCGGTCGCCGCCAGCTCGCAGCCGGGGCGTGCGGGATCACCGCCGGCAACGTCGGTGAGGCCGAGGTCTTCGCGTCGGCCGGGTTCGACGACATCTTCCTCGCCTACCCGATCTGGTCCGCGGGTACGAAGGGGCTGCGGATCCGCCGGCTCGCCGAGACCATCCGGTTGCGCGTTGGCGTCGACAACGTGGCGGCCATCGAGGCACTCGCCGAGGCGATGGGAGGCGAACCGGAGCGGCTCCAGGTGGTGATCGAGGTCGATTGTGGTGCTCGTCGTTCCGGGGCGCCGCCCGAGGTCGCCGGCCAGCTCGCGCAGGCCGCCCGCAAGCGCGGCCTCGTGCCGGTGGGCGTCTTCACGTACCCGGGCCACGGCAGCTCCGGTCGGGACGTCCGCCGGCGCGCCGTAGCGGACCAGCAGGCCGCGCTGGCCACCGCGGTGCTCAGCCTCGCCGATGTCGGAGTGACGGCTGAGGTGGTCAGCGCCGGCTCGACACCCACCGCCGAGTTCTCCACGAACAGCCTGATCACCGAGATCCGGCCCGGCGAGTACGTCTTCTGCGACCTGAACAACACCCGGCTCGGCGCCTGCGCCGAGGACCAGGTCGCGCTGTTCGTCGCGGCCACCGTGGTCAGCGACTGGGTCCCCGACCAGGTCATCCTCGACGTCGGCACCAAGGCCCTGGGCCGCGAAGGCAGCCCCGATCGTGGTTACGGCGCCGTCGCCGGCACGAAGGCCGTCCTGGCCAAGCTCAACGAGTACCACGGCTTCCTGCCCTTGCCCGCAAGGGACTTCCGCCCGCGCGTGGGAGCCGTCGTACCGGTGGTGCCCAACCACGTCTGCCCGGTCGTGGTCAACTTCGAGGAGCTGATCGTCACCGACAGCGCGGGCACGTCGCTGGAGCGGTGGCCGGTCGACGCTCGCGGATTCCTCAGCTGACCGCCCGCACAGACATACCCGCACACCCACACCAGAACCCCCAGGAGACGCTGAGATGAGACTCGAGAAGGTCACCGCTCTGGTGACCGGCGCCAACAGCGGTATCGGCGAGGCGGTGAGCGCCCGCTTCCGCCGCGAGGGCGCCCGGCTGCTCCTTACCGGACGCCGGGAACGACTCGACAGCGCCCAGCCCGACGACCTGTACGTCCCCGGTGACCTCAACGACGAGGCGGTCGTCGAGGCGCTGGCCCGCCAGGCTGCCGAGTCGGTCGGCACCGTGGACGTCGTCGTGCTTAACCACGGACTGCAGGCCAGTAGCTCGCTGACCGACATGGCCTACGACGACGCGAGGAACGTGCTGCACAGCAACCTGCTCAGCGCGTTTCTGGTGATGAAGCACTTCGCACCACTGATGCCCGCCGCCGGGGGCTCGTTCGTGTGCGTGGGCTCCCGGCTCGGCATGGTCGGCATGCCTGGGGAAGTGCTGTACTCCGCGGCGAAGGGCGGCCTGATCATGCTCGCCAAGGGTGCGGCGATTGAGTGGGCTCCGCGCAACATCCGGGTCAACGTGGTCGCGCCCGGCCTGACCGCGACCCCGATCATCGAGTCCTCCTTCGAGCGCAGGCCGGACCCCGAGGCGTACCGGCGCCAGCGCGAGTCCCAGATCCCGCTCCAGCGCCTCGCGTCGCCCGAGGAGGTCGCCGACGCCGTCCTCTTCCTCGCCTCGTCGGAGTCGTCGTACATCACCGGTGCGGTCCTCCCGGTCGATGGAGGGTACACAGCCTTTTGAACGCCGTGGCTGCCAACCCGCCTCCCGGCGGGTCGCGGTGACGACTATCATGAGCGGCCGATCATTCGGGTCAGCACTGTTGAGCGCGATGTCCAGCGTCGGTGCGGGTCTCCGCGACCGCACCCGAACGGCCCTGGCAACCGGCGACCGCGGCTCCATCGCACTTGTGCGCAGCCTTTTACCGCTGTCCCTTACTCCCGGCTCACGAGAGCTCGATGATCACCGGCTGAACGTCCACCTGCACGAGGACCCGCCTGACGGCCAGGATCGACTCCTGGGTCTTCCAACTGGTCGCGAAGTCGACGATCGAGCGGCTGCAGAGAGCTCTCGAGGCCGGCTGGGATCCTGAGGCACTGACCGAGCAGTACAACGCGGCAGTGGCTGAGAAGCGCGCAGCGGAGGCGGGACCGGCGGCGATCAACCGGTTCCTCAGCTCTCGGCAGCTGACACATCCGCAGGATGGTGACGGTGCTCGGTGACATGGCGAAGGCGTTGAAGCGCCGAACCGTGGCGACTTAGCCCAGCTGTGCGACGCCTTGGGCTTCGCAGTCACGTACGACCACCGGAAGCAGGTGGCGGAAGTGTCTGGACGTGGACGTGCTGAGCCGGAGGAGCTGAGTGAGTCTTGTTCCAGGAGTCCGGGATTTGCTGTTCCGGGTTCGGGGTTGTCCGGTCTATGGCCATAGTGGAGCCGTCTACAAGCAGCAGGCAGATCGGTGCAGCCGCGACGACGGTAGACCACCGAGAGATGGGAAAGGGTTCATGTCCCTGGGGATATGAACCCCCACGTGTCCGAGGAGGAACACGCACCTTAATCACATACATCAAGCCGAACGTCTCGGCGCTACCTTGAGCACAAGGAGTGTTGCCGCCCGCCGCCGCGGATTTCATGCTGAGGTCGTTGAGCATGGCAATGATCAGTCCCCGGCGTTTCAACCCGCTTACCAACGTGACTGGTCAGTAAATCTAATGCGTCATGGTCACTGGGCTGGGGCAGTTCGTCGGCGTAGTAGCGCATACTTGCCGCGTCTTGCAGGAAGGTTGCTGCGAGCTGGCCGGCAAGAGTAGTGCTGAAGTGTTCGGAGGCATGCTCTCGTTGACGAAGGGTGGGGCGGCTCCGACGTCGCGGGTGGAGCGGTTCACCTGTCCCGAGGGCATGATGGCCACGGCGGCACCGCCCTGCCAGGCTTGACGCCTGGTCCGAGGTGAGCTGACCGATGGCAGTTGGCTGGCAAATCCTTGTCATTTGCCATCTGTTAGCAGTATTTGATTCTTCCCGTCTGTAGCATATGTCAAAGTATGAACGAGGCTGGGATGTAGATAAATGCTGCATGCGCTACATATCATCCGCGTTTTGTTTACCTCGATGTCAGCGCGAGTTTCGGCCCAGGAGCGGCGATGAAGGCCAGGGGTTTCCCGATGGAAGGGGCGATCGGGTGATCGGCACGGTGACAGAGGCGCTGGGCGCGGGGCCGGGGGAGTAGTGGTGCGGCGGCGGTTGCTGGAGCTTCTTGCCCGGTACGGCGAATCGTTGCTCGCGGTATCCGTGATCGCACCCGCGTGTTGGCCGGCCGATGACGGTTCGCCGCCGGGTCATCCCGAACGGCCGGCCGGCCACCTCCCGCTCACCCCGGAAGAGGTCGCACTGTGGTCGCAGATTCTCACCCCTCAAGGAGGTTGGCTTGCCCGCACCGGACCCGACTCGGCTGTACCCGGACGCCTACGGTCCGAACGCCGGCTTGATCAAGGGTGACCCACAGGTCGTGTTTCTCAAGGCACTGGTGCAGTCGCCGCTGACCTCGGTCGGCGACTACAGCTACTACGCCGATCCGGTCGACCCGACCGGGTTCGAGCGGCACAACGTGCTCTTCCACTACGGGCCGGACCGGTTGGTCATCGGCCGGTTCTGCGCGCTGGCGCGGGGCGTGCGGTTCATCATGGGTGCGGCCAACCATCAGCGCGCCGGCGTCTCGACCTTTCCGTTCCCGATGTTCGGCGGGGAATGGCTGGAGCATATGCCGCTGTTCGCGCAGCGGGACTTTCCGGGCGACACCGTGGTGGGCAACGACGTCTGGCTGGGCTTCGACGCGACGGTACTGCCCGGCGTCCGGATCGGTGACGGCGCGATCATCGCGGCCAAGTCCGTGGTCACCTCCGACGTGCCGGCGTACGCGGTGGTCGGAGGCAACCCGGCTCGGCTGATCCGGTACCGGTTCGAGGCGGACGAGATCGCCCGGCTGGTCGACCTGGCCTGGTGGAACTGGCCGATCGAAGTGGTGTCCCAGAACATCGCCACCATCATGAGCGGTGGTGTGGCGGAGCTCGCGGAGATCGCCCGCCACCACGCCCTGGAGGAGAACCCGAAGTGATCTTCATGCTGCTGTTCTACAGCGACGAGAAGGCGATCGCCGCGATGTCGGCGACCGAACGCAACCGGCTGATCGAGGCGCACGTCGCGTACGACCACGACTTCCTGCGGAAGCGCTGCACGATGCTGGCCAACCGGGCGCTGCAACCATCGGGGACCGCGACGACCGTCGGGCCGCGCGGCGTGACGCCTGGGCCTGCCGTCGTCACCGACCCACCGTTGACCGGCTTCTACCTCATCGACTGCGCCGACCAGGCGGAGGCGATCGAGCTCGCCGGCGGCTACCCGATGCCGGAGGGGCTGGGCAGCATCGAGGTGCGGGCCGTCATCCAGGAGTGGGACTACGCGCCGAGCGTGCAGACCACCGCCGCGCCGGACGCGGTGTGGCACCAGTACGACGACGTGGCGAGCTGGCCGGAGTGGAAGCACGGGATCGAGCGGGTCGAGTTGGACGGGCCGTTCGCCGCGGGTACCACCGGGCGGCTGGTCGTGACGGATCGGCCGGCGATGCCGTACCGGATCGTGTCGGCCGACCCGGGCCAGGGATATGTCTCGGAGACGGAGCTGGGTGCGGGGATCCGCCTGCGGATCGAGCATGTTCTGGCGGCGCTGCCCGGCGGCGGCACCCGGATCACCCACCGGGTGAACGTACCCCGGGCCGCGCTCGACCTGTTCGGGCACGACTTCAGCCCGGCGTTGAACGACGGCATTCGCCGTACCCTGCACGCCCTGACGCAGCGGATCGAGTCCGATTGACATGCCAATGTGGAAGGACTACATTCCACATTGGAATGTCAATGTGAGAGGTCCGCACATCGTGAGGAATGGGTGACCATGTCAGCCACCGACTCGAACCGCGTCCGCGTCGTCCGCTGGCTGGTCCCCTCGCTGTTGATCATCGTCTGGCTCGGTGCCGGTGGTTGGCTCGGCGTGGTCGGCAGCAAGCTCGCCGAGGAGGTCTCCAGCGGTGCCGCGACCTACCTGCCCCGCAATGCCGAGGCCACCGAGGTCGCTGCGTTCAACAAGCGTTTCGGCGAGGCGGAGACGTTGCCGGCGATCGTGGTGTACAGCCGTGACGCCGCCCTGACCGACGCCGACCGCCGTGCGATCGCCGACCAGACCGCTGCGATCAACCGCGACCTGGGCAGCACCCTGACCGAGCCGGCCACCGGACCGCTGGTCGCCCCGGATGGGCGCGCCGCCATGGTCGTCGTGCCGTTCGCGGGCACCGACTCGAACAAGATCTCCGGGTATGTGCCCACCGTGCGCGCGCTGGTCAGCGGCGGCGAGGGGCTCACCGTGCACGTCACCGGACCGGCCGGCGTCCAGGCCGACCTCAAGGACGCGCTGGGCGCCATCGACCTGATGCTGGTTCTGGTGACGATGGCAGTCATCCTCGTGATCCTGATCGTGGTCTACCGCAGCCCGCTGCTGCCGTTCCTGGTCCTGCTCGTCGCGGGTCTGGCCCTGGGCGCCACCCAGGGCGTCATCTACCTGCTCGCCAAGCAGGACGTATTGTCCTTGGGTGCCGAGGTACAGGGCATCCTCAACGTCCTGGTGCTCGGCGCCGGAACCGACTACGCGCTGCTGCTCGTCGCTCGGTACCGGGAGGAGTTGCGCCGGCACCGGAGCCGCTTCGACGCCATGCGCGTCGCCTGGCGCAACTCGCTCGGCCCCATTGCGGCCAGCGGCGGTACCGTCGCCCTCGGCCTGCTCTGCCTGCTGATCAGCGATCTGAGCCTCAACCGCGACCTCGGCCCCGCCGGGGCGATCGGCATCGGATGCGCACTGCTGGCGATGCTGACCCTGATGCCGGCAGTGCTGATGCTGCTCGGACGGGCCGCGTTCTGGCCTCGCCGCCCGGCGTACGGCTCCGAGGCCGCCGAGCTGGCCGGTGTGTGGTCGCGGGTTGCCCGGTACGTCGAACGCCGGCCGCGGATCCTGTGGATCGGCACCGCGCTGGGACTCGTCGTGCTGGCGCTGGGCGTAGTCCGGCTGGACGCAACCGGTATCCCGCAGAACGAAATGATCATTTCGAACAACGTCGAGTCGGTGGACGGCCAGCAGGAACTGACCCGGCACTTCCCCGGCGGCAGCGGCAGCCCGGTGATCGTCATCGCCGACGCAGACCGCATCGCCGACGTGGCCGCCACGGCTCGCCAGGTCGACGGGGTGGCGGCCGTCGACCCTTACGTCGGTGCCCAGGCCGGAGCGCCGGACCCGGGCGCCCAGCCGGTCGTCGTGGACGGGCTGGCCCGCGTCGATGTCACCCTCGCCGATCCGCCGGACAGCAAGACGGCACTGGACACGCTCGAGCGGCTGCGCGACGCACTCACCGCGGTACCGCAGGCGGACGCCAAGGCCGGTGGGTACACGGCGGTCCTCGTGGACTTCAACGACGCCGCGACCAGCGACCGCAAGGTCATCCCACTGCTGCTGCTCGTGGTGGGGCTCGTCGTGGCGCTGTTGCTGCGCTCGATCGTGGCCCCGCTGCTGCTGCTCGCCACGGTCGCGCTGTCCTACCTCGCCTCGCTCGGCCTGTCCGCACTGGTGTTCCGCGACGTGTTCGGCTTCTCCGCAGTAGACGCGACGTTCCCGTTGCACGCCTTCGTGTTCCTCGTTGCCCTGGGCATCGACTACAACATCTTCCTGATGACCCGGGTGCGGGAGGAGTCCGCGCGGGTCGGTACCCGGCGGGGCATGGTTATCGGCCTGACCGTCACCGGCGGTGTCATCACCTCGGCCGGTGTGGTACTGGCCGCGACGTTCGCCGCCTTGGCGGTCATCCCGCTGGTACTGCTTGTCCAGTTGGCGTTCACGGTCGCGTTCGGCGTACTGCTCGACACGTTCGTCGTGCGTTCCCTGCTGGTACCCGCGCTCACTCTCGATGTCGGCCGGCGGATGTGGTGGCCGGGCCGGCTCAGCCGGGCGTCAGAGACGCCCGCCACCCCGCCCGCTTCGCCGTCCCCCGACCCAGCGGTCCTGGAACACACCGGAGCTGACTCGTGATTACCGACACCAGCACGTACCCGTTCGAGATCACCGACCCCTTCCGGCTACCCGAGCAGTTCGCGTGGCTCCGGGAGCACCGCCCGGTCAGCATGGTGCACGCGGCCACCGGCGACGAGGTCTGGCTGGTCAGCGACTACGCCAGCGTGCGCGCGGTGCTGTCCGACCGGCGCTTCTCCCGCAACATCTTCCGTGCCGACGCGGCCCGGCTGCTCCCCGGCGTACCCGTGCGGCAGGTCAGCGTTCCTTTCGTCGACCCACCCGCGCACACCCGCTGGCGCAAGTTGGTGTCCCGCGCGTTCACCCCCCGGCACGTGGAAGGTATGCGACCGCGGATCCAGGAGATCGTCGACGCGCTGCTCGACGACATGGAGAAGGCAGGAGCGCCGGCCGATCTCGTGCAGTCCCTGTCGTACCCGCTGTCCAACGCGGTGATCTGCGAGCTGCTCGGTATCACCGCTGCGGAGCACGAACCATTCCGCAGCCTGGCCAACACCGCGCTGACGATCAACGACTCCTCGCCGGAGGAGCAGATGGCCGCGCACCAGGCGATGGGCAAGTTCTCCCGGGACCTGATCGCGGCCAAGCGCCGGCACCCCGGCGACGACGTGCTCAGCCAGCTGATCGCGGCGTACGACGAGGAGGACGGCCGGCTGTCGGAGGACGAGCTGGTCGCCACCATCCTGGCCATCTTCATCGGCGGGTACGAGAGCACCGTCAACCAGTTCGGCAAGGGCATCCTGGCCCTGTTCCGCTTCCCCAGCCAGCTCGCCGCCTTGCGCGCCGACCTCGACGCGGTACCCATGGCGGTGGAGGAGATGCTGCGTTTCGCCGCCCTGGACAGCGGCTTCGGCTCGCCCCGGTACGCCACCGAGGAGGTACAGGTCGGCGACGTCACGATCCCGAAGGGCGCCACCGTTCTGGTCATCCGCCAGTCGGCCGACCGGGACGAGGCGCAGTTCCCCGATCCGGAGCGCTTCGACATCCGCCGCGAGGAGGCCCGGGCGCACAACGCGTTCGGGCATGGGCCGCATCACTGCCTCGGTGCCGCACTGGCCCGGCTGGAGCTCCAGATCGGGATCGGAACGCTGCTGCGGCGCTTTCCGGACCTCGCCCTCACCATGGCCGTCGAGGAGATCCCGTGGGACTACCGACTCACGGTGGCGGGTCCGCGGACGCTACCGGTGACCTGGTGAGCGACTCGACTCCCGCGGATCGCGTGGCCGGGGACGTTCCCGAGTCGGCGGTCGCCGAGCCCACCGGGGCCGCCGTGCCGGACCCGAGTCGCCCCCGGCGCAGGCGCCGACGGCGGATCGTCCTGCGGGTGATAGCGGTCGGAGTCGGGCTACTCGTCCTGGCCGAGGCCACCGGGCTGCTGCTGGAACTGCGGCAGGCCCGGACCTACCCGAAGTACTGGGCCGACCGGGCGGCCGAGCCCGCAGCTCCGGGGGCCGTGCGGTTGGTCGTGTTCGGCGACTCCGCCGGGGTGGGCATCGGCGCCTGGAAGCCGGAGGACAGCGTGGTCGGCCGGATCGTCGGCCACCTGCATGAGCGCACCCAGCGGCCGGTCCATGTCGCCAACTACTCCATTGGCGGCGGCACCTTCGGCAGCATCCTCACCGACCAGCTGCACCGGGCCGACGTGGCGAGCGCGGACGTGGTAGTGGTGATCGCCGGCTCCAACGACACCGGCGCCAAGGTGCCGCCGGACACCTACCGGGCGAACGTCACCAAGCTGCTCGAGGCGCTGCCCGCGGACCGGACCGTGCTGTCCGATGTACCGCTGCAGCGTGGTCGGGACAACTATCAGCGGACGCTGGCCGAGCTTGCCGACGCCCGCGGTGTGGCCCACGCCGACTTCGCCGGCGCCTTCCGCGCCGCCCGCCGTCTGGACGTGTGGGCCCCGGACTTCACGCACGTCAACAGCGTCGGGTACCGGATCTGGTTCCAGGCGTTCCGACCGCACCTCGACACTATCGCCGGCCGGCTGTGACCACGCCGTACCCGCGTCGCTGGTGGGCGCTGGCCGCACTCGCGCTCGTGCAGTTCGTCATCGTGCTGGACAACACCGTGGTCAACGTGGCGCTCCCGTCAATCCAGCGGGAGCTGCGGTTCAGCGTCGAGGGGTTGTCTTGGGTGGTCAACGGCTACCTCCTAACCGCCGGAGGGCTCCTGCTGCTCGGTGGCCGCCTGGCCGACCTGTGGGGTCGCCGGCGGATGTTCCTGACCGGCGCGGTGGTCTTCGCGGGCGCGTCTCTCGTCTGCGGTTTCTCGTCCGACGCCGCCACGCTGGTCGCGGGCCGCTTCGCGCAGGGCGTCGGCGAGGCCCTCGCTTCCCCGGCCGCGCTGTCGCTGATCGCCGTACTGTTTCCCGAGCCCGGCGCGCGCGGCAAGGCGCTCAGCATCTGGGGCGGGCTGTCGGGCGTGGGGGCCACGGTCGGGGTACTGCTGTCCGGGGTGATCACCGAGCTTCTCGACTGGCGCTGGCTGTTCTTCCTCAACCTGCCGTGCGTGCTGGTCGCCGTGATCCTGGTACCGCGGCTCGTGCCGGCCTTCGACCGGCCCCGGCCGGGCCAGGTGGACTGGCTCGGCGCGGGCCTGGCCACCGCTGGTTCGGTCAGCCTGGTCTACGGCATCCTCGCCTCGATACGGGCCGGCTGGGCCGATGCCGCCGTTGTCATCCCGCTGACCGTCAGCGTCCTGTCCTGGGTCGCGTTCGTGGTGGTCGAGGCACGGGCCAGCGAGCCGCTGGTGCCACTGCGGTTCCTCGCCAACCGCACCCGGCTTACCGCGAACGCCGTGTCGGTGTTCATGCTCGGCACGCTGTCGGCGCTGTTCCTGCTGTTGACCCTGTACATGCAGGACGTGGTGGGGTACTCGCCGCTGCGTACCGGCCTGGCCTACCTGCCGTTCTGCGTCTTCTTCGTGGTGGGTGCCGCGCTGGGTGCCCTGCTGCTGGGGCGCTGGGGTCCTCGGCTCGTCTTGACCGTGTCGTTCCTCGTTGCGGCCGCCGGCATGCTGCTGGCGAGCAGGCTTCCGGTCGCCGGCTCGTGGACCTGGGACCTGCTGCCCGACATGGCCGTACTGGCGACCGGTTTCGGCCTCGGATTGCCGGCGCTACAGGCGGCCGCCTTGCACGGCGTGTCTGAGCGGGACGCGGGGCTCGGCGCCGGTGTGCAGAGCTCTGTGCAGCAGTTGGCCAACGCGCTCGGGATCGCGGTGCTGCTGACCATCGCAGTGCATCACAGCGGTGCGGTGCTCGCCGAGGGGGGACCCGCACAGGCGGCGATGACCGCTGGCTTCCGGTGGGCGTTCGGCGTCTCCGCCGGGATCCTGCTCCTGGGCGCCGTCGTGGTCGCCGGAGTGATGCCTCGGTCGCCGGCAACGATCGCCGTACCCGCAGAGGACACCGAAGCGATCGGGTAGGGGTCTCCAACGGATATGCAGGGGCGTGCCCTAGCCGTTCGCGCCCCGGATCACCGCGGGCAGCGCATCGAACCAGCCCAGCACCGCGCGCTCATATCGCACGCCGAAGTCAAGGGTTGCGGCCGCGTAAGGGTCGGGCTCGCCGGTCGGTGGCTCGCTGAGCTGCTTCTCGTACAGGGCAAGGCGTTGGGCGTGGACGTGCCGGTGCGTGGCGATCACCTCGGCGAGCCGGTCCGGTGGTACGTGCCGGCCGAACATCACGACGAGCAGGAGTGGGAACCGGATCAGCTCTTCGGTCACATCGCCCTCGAGCCACTCGGCGAAGGCCGCCCGCCCGGCGTCCGTCAGCGCGTACGGGCGCCGGGCGCGCGGTCCCGGATCGCCCGCCTCGACCAGCCCGGCCTCGGCCATCGCTGTCAGCTCCCGGTAGACCTGGCTCTGAGTCAACGACCAGAAGTCGCCGATGCGCTGCTGGGCGGTGGCGACCAGATCCCATCCGGTCAGCGGGCCCTCGTGCAGGAAGCCGAGCAGCGACGCGGCGGTGGCGTTGAGCGTGCGGGTCATGCGTTCTCCCGGAAGGATCGATGCCTAGACATCCCATTGTGTCAGGTCGCGTCCGAGAACGTTGTGTCCGGGGGCGGCTGCGCCCACGGTGCTCAGCTCCGACTACGAGGTGCTACGAAGCCCGGGCATCGCTGGTGTGGGCTGCGGAGCGGTCGCCGGCGGGTAATTGCAGGCTGGGGACCAGCAGGGTCACGGCGAGTGTCACGACGCCGACCGCGAGACTGACGCCGCCTAGGCCCAGGATGACCACGAAGCCGTTGGGTCCGGTCGCGCCGTCCTCCAAGGCGGACAGGAAGAAACCCGTGGACATGAGCACGCCGCCCACGGGAATGGCCAGGCGCGCCAGCCAGCCCACAGCACCCCAGGCGACCCTGGCCCCGTCGGCGAGCAACAACGCAACCAGGCTCAGGATGACCAACACTCCGGCGTGACCGTGGCCCGCGCGCCAGAACGAGGCCTGGAAATCCGTCGTCGCCACATTGCCGTTCGAGATCTGCGTCATGAAGACCCCGCCGATCTCGATGGTGACAATCATCAGCAGCAGGACTCCGGCAATCACCTGCGAGCGCCTCGTCAGCATCCGAACTCTCCTTCGCGCGTTTTCACCGACACCTATCACCGGTCGCCGTGGCGACGGCGACCGCCTGCTTGGCCACGAGTTCGGTCGATGCGGGATTCTGGCCGGTCACCAGTCGGCCGTCGACCACGACATGGGGCAGGAAGGGTCCCACCGCGTGGTGCTTGGCGCCGCGCTTGACCAGTTCGTCGGCAAGCAGGAACGGCACAACCGAGGTCATGCCGACGGCGCGTTCCTCGTCGTTGGTGAAGCAGGCGACCTTCCGTCCGGCGACCAGGTACTCGCCGTTCGACAGACGGGCGCCGAGTAGCGCGGCCGGGCCGTGACACACCGCCGCGATCACGGCGTCGTGTTCGTAGGCGTCGCGCAGCAAGGCTGCCAGGTCCTCGTCGTACGGCAGGTCCCAGACCGCACCGTGTCCGCCTGCGGTGAAGACGATCCCGTACGCCGTGGGGTCTACCTCACACACCGGCCGGGTCGCGGCCATCGCGGCGGTCATCGCGTCGTCGGCGAAGAACGCCTGCTGCGCCGGATCCGTGGTGTCGACCGCCTCGAGCGGTGGCCGCCCGCCCTGGATCGAGGCCACCTCGACCCGGAAGCCGGCCGACGCGAACACCTGCCACGACTCGGCCACCTCGGCCGCGTACGCGCCGGTCGGCCGGCCGGTGTCGCCGAGGACGCCGTTGCTGGTCAGTACCAGCAATGCGGTTCCGTCGAAACCGGTCACGGCTGGCCGGCCAGCGCTTCGGCCCGCTGGGCGAGCGTCTCGACCGTCTTCGGAACCCCCGCCGTCAGCTGCGGGCCGAAGCTCTTGCCGAAGTGCTCGGCCGCGGGACCGACCAGGTCGACCCGGAGCTGGATCCGCGTGCGGCCGTCCGGCAGCGGGGTCAGTCGATTGGTCGACCGCAGCGTGACGGTCTCGGCGATCTCGGTCTCGGAGACGTACCCGGAATTTTCGGTCGCCTCGACGATCTTGAACGGCAGCGGGCCGGAGCCGGGCGGGCTCAGCCGGCCGACCGTGCCGGTGACGAAGGGGCCGTCGAGTTCGACGTTGCCCACTGCCGCGTTCCACTCAGGCCAGGTGGCGACGTCCTGATAGCAACTCCAGATTGCTTCCGCTGTCGCGGTGGCCTCCGTGCTGTGCTCGTACGTCCACATTCTCGGGTCTCCGGTCTTGAGTGGTCAGGTCAGACGGCGGTCCGCGTCGGCAGGCTGCTTCCGGCCGTGTCGGACGTCATTTCGGCACGGTCCAGCGGATCGGCAGGTGCTTGATGCCGTTCTGGAAGTTGGACCGCAGCCGCACCGGCTCGCCGTCGGGCGCCACCTCGCCGAGCACTTCCAGCACCGCGCCGAACAGCGCCCGCATCTGCACCCGGGCCAACTGGGCCGCGATGCAGAAGTGCGGACCGTGGCCGAACGCGAGGTGTGGGTTGGGATCCCGGGTGATGTCGAAGGAGTCCGGATCGGAGAACACGGTCTCGTCTCGGTTGGCCGAGGCGAAGTAGACGACCACCTTGTCACCCTCGCGGATCTCCACATCGGCGAGCGAGGTGTCCTGCACCGCCGTGCGGCGGAACTGGGTCACCGGGCTCCACCAGCGCAGCATCTCCTCGACGGCCGGACCGACGAGCGAGCGGTCGGCGCGCAACTTTGCGTACTGCTCGGGGTGGCTGAGCAGCGCGTGCATGCCGCCGGGCAGTGCGTTGCGGACGGTCTCGTTGCCGGCGACCGAGAACAGCCAGAACAGCTTTTCGAACTCATCGATGCTGACCCGGCCGCCGTCGCTGTCGACCTGCTGCATGAGCAGCGACATGACGTCGTCTCCGGGGTGCTCGCGGCGGTACTGCGCCAGCTCGCGGGCGTAGGCGTAGAGGTCGGCCATGCCGGCGGGCAGCCGCGAGTCCGGCATCCGGCCGTTCTCGTCCGGATCGGGCCGGACCTGCAAGGCCCGGACCGCCATCTCGGTCGCGCCGGTGGTGTCGAATTCGCTGCTCGCCTGGTATTCGGCGTCCTGGACACCGATGACCCGGTTGCTCCAGTCGAACATCAGCCACCGGTCGCTCTCCGGCACGCCGAGAATGTCGGCGAGCGTCAGCAACGGAAGATCGGCGGCGATGTCGCGGGCGAAGTCGCAGCTGCCACGCTCGACGACGGCGCGGACCAGGTCGCGGGCATAGCCGCCGATCCGTTCCTCCAGCTTCGCGACCGCGCGTGGCGCGAACGCCTTGGTGAGCAGCCCGCGCAGTCGGGAATGGTCCGGCGGGTCCATGTTGATCATCATCTGCCGCAGCGGCGGCAGGAGTGGCGGGGGCGCGTCGTAGATCTGCGTGAGCCCCCGGCTGGACGAGTAGACCTGCGGCGACCGCAGCACGGTCTCCACGTCGGCGTACCGCAGCACCGCCCAGAAACCCGGTCCGGCCGGCCAGTTGTCGACAGATGGCTCGGGCACCCACACCACACCGTGCTCGCGCCGCAGCCGCCCCATCAGCTCGTGCGGTACGCCGGCAACGTAGGTGTCGGGGTGTACCAAGACCTCGGTACTCGTCGGCGCGTTCACGACCGGCCTCCGGCATCGCTCGCGGGCTTGATGTTGTGGTTGAAGCGGAACGTGTTGTCGGGGTCGTAGTCCGCCTTCACCGCGGCCAGCCGGCGCATCCGCGCGTCGTTCCAGAACGCGCTCACCCGGTCGGTGTCCTCGTCGTCGGTCACCAGGTTGAGGTAGGTGTCGCCCGATCCGAGCGCACGCAGGTCTGCACCGGCCTGCTTGGCCCAGGACCGGCAGCGGTCGGTTTCGGCCGGGTCGGTCCACTGGCCGAGGACGTGGATCAGCCAGCTCTCCTGCCGGTGGCTGAAGGCGGTCGCGTCCGGCGGCACCCGGGTGACCGCCGCGTTGAACGGGATGACCTCGATGATCGAGTGCCGGTCCGGCAGCGTGCTGCCGTACGAAGCCAATGTCTCGATCTGCTTGCTGCCCAGCTCGGGGAGATACTCGCCGGTCCAGTAGTGCAGGTTGCCGTCCGGGTTCAGCGGGTCGAGCATCTGCTGCACCATGACGTACGGCATCGGATAGACGAAGTTGAGCACCGGCGATCCGAACTCCTGGACCGGCTTGACGACCTGCTGACCCTGCTCGGGCGGGCCGGCGTACCGCAGGAAGATCCCGATCAGCCGGCTGCCTCGATGCTCCTCCGGTATCACGTCCAGCGGCGGGGCGAACTGGAAGATCGCGTCCGCGCTGAGCTCCTCCGGCGCGTCTGCGATGAAGTCCCGCAGGAACGCGAGCACCTCGGGCGCCTGGTCGACAGGGTAGGCGACGAGACCCGCCAGGATGGTCGGTCCCACCGGGTGACAGCGGAACTCGAACGAGGTCACGACGCCGAAGTTGCCGCCGCCACCGCGCAGCGCCCAGAACAGCTCCGGGTGGCTGTCCGCGCTGGCGGTGACGAGGCTGCCGTCGGCGGTCACCACATCAGCAGACAGCAGGTTGTCGCAGGTCAGCCCGTACTTGCGCTGGAGCATCCCCATGCCGCCGTTGAGGGTGAGGCCCGCGATCCCGGTCATCGAGACCTGACCGGTTGGGGTGGCAAGACCGAACAGCTGGGTGTCGCCGTCGAGGTCGGCGAGGGTGGCGCCGCCCGCGACCCGCACGCTCGGGCCATTCGGGCCGGCCGGGTCGACGCGGACACCACGCATCAACGACAGGTCGACGAGCGCGCCGCCGTCACAGGTGCCGTGCCCCGCGACACTGTGGCCGCCGCCACGGATCGCGACGGGCAGGCCGTGCTCGCGAGCGAACTGCACGGTCTTCACCACGTCGGCGACGCCCTGGCAGCGGGCGATCAGCGCAGGCCGGCGGTCGATGATGCCGTTGTAGACCCGCCGGGCGCGGTCGTAGTCGGGATGGTCGGGTACGACCAGCTCACCGCGCAGAGCCATGTCCAGCTGGTCGGTCGGTAGGTGAGTCATTCGAGAGCCTCCCAGAACGGTGGTGGTGTCAGCGGGGTGAGACGACGGGGAGCTGGCTCAAGAAGACCTCCAGCTGCTCGTCGGACAGCTCGTCGTCGGTGATCTCTCCGGCTTGGAACGCGGTGTACGCGCCGAGGTCGAAGTGCGCGTGGCCGGTGACGAGCACCAGGATCGCCTGCTCGGTGCCGGTCTCCCGGCAGCGGACGGCCTCGTCGATGCAGGCGGCGAGGCCGTGGGTGGCCTCGGGCGCGGGCATGATCCCCTCCGTGCGGGCGAACAGCAGGCCGGCCGCGAAGCATTCGGTCTGCGGCTTGGCCACCGGCTGGATCAGCCCCTTGTGGACGGCGTACGAGACAAGCGACGAGACACCGTGGTAGCGCAGCCCGCCGGCGTGGATCGCGGCGGGTACGAACGAGTGGCCGACGGTGTACATCTTCATCAGCGGCGTCAGGCCTTCCATGTCGCCGTAGTCCCAGGCATAGCGGCCACGGGTCATCGCGGGGCAGGCGGTCGGCTCGACGGCGACGATGCGGACGTCGCGGGTGCCGGTCAGCTTCTCGCGCAGGAACGGAAAGGCCAGCCCGCCCATCGACGAGCCGCCGCCGACACAGCTGATCAGGACGTCGGGATAGTCCTCGGCCAGTTCGAACTGCTTGAGCGCCTCCTCGCCGATGACGGTCTGGTGCAGCAGAGTATGGCCGGCGGTGCTGCCGAGCGCGTAGCCGACGCTCTCGTCGGCGAGAGCGACCTCGACCGCCTCGCTGACCGCCAGCCCGATACTGCCGAGCGGCTTGCTGCCAGGCGGCTCGGCTGCCAGGGCCTTGCGGCCGACGTCGGTGTGCGTGGTCGGGCTGCGGTGCACGGTCGCGCCGAACGCCTCCATCATCGTCTTGCGGTAGGGCTTCTGGTCATACGACGCACCCACCCAGAAGACCTCGCACTCGACACCGAACTGGGCGCAGGCGAAGGCGAGCGCAGTACCCCACTGGCCGGCGCCGGTCTCGGTGGTGAGCCTCTTGATGCCCTGGGCGGCGTTGTAGAAGACCTGGGGTACGGCGGTGTTGACCTTGTGCGAGCCGGTCGGGCCGAGCCCTTCGTACTTGTAGTAGATGCGGGCCGGCGTGTCGAGCTCGCGTTCGAGGTTGCGGGCGCGGTAGAGCGGGCTCGGCCGGAACCTCCGGTAGACGTCGCGCACCTCGTCGGGGATGGCGATGAACCGCTCGGTCGAGCCGTCCTGGCGCAACAGCTCGGCCGCCGACAGCGAGCCCATCTCGGCGGCCGACATGGGCTGGTGGGTGCGCGGGTGCAGTGGCCGCGGCGGGCGCTCGGGCAGGTCGGCGACGATGTTGTACCACTGGGTGGGAATGTCGTTCTCGTCGAGCTGGTACTTGATCTGGCCGCTCATCATCATCCCTGTCGTCGGGCCGCGGGTGTTTGTCCGACCGATTTTGGCGAAGTCGTCGGTGTTTGTTGGCCTGCAGTTCGCTTTCGCTGAGCTGTATAAAATCTCAGCTCACTGTCTCGCTGGTGACGGCCAGTGGTCGCGCGGGGTTTCCCTGGCGTACTTGCTGGCTGCTGAGAAATGCCTCGAACTTTTCATGGAAGGAATCCGGCGCCCGCATGCGGAGACCCTTTTTCAGGTCGACCAACGCATGGCCGGACTTTGCCTCCGCGATCAGCTGGCCGCCCCTTTTGCGGTAGATCTCGTAGTAGCAGTCCAGTCGCGCCGTGGGCGTCGTCGCCCAGGTGCGGATCAGCAGGTCGTCGAGGTAGAGGGCGGGGCTGTGGAAGCGGACGTGGAACTCGGTCGTGGTGATCTGGTAGTTCCAGTAGTCGACCCCGGCTGCCAGGGCGAACGCCTCCCGGCCAAGGTCGCACCATGCCATGTAGTTGCCGTAGTAGGCATGGCGCTGACCGTCGCACTCCGACCATCGCACCCGGGCGGCCGTCTCGACGTACCCCCAGCGCATCACTCGAGGCGCTGTCTCGACCCAGCGGGGCATAGACCGTCATTCCTTCCAGTCGGTGTTCACGGTTCACGCGGTCACGCGGTTCACGTGCCGGCCAGAGCATGGTGATGGTCACGTCAGCTCTGCGCGAATCTCGCCGGGCCCCAGGCTGCTGGCCGGATAGTTGCGGTGTCAAGGTGTACGCCGGATCGTGGCTGATTACTGCTATCTCGGGTTTGGTCGCCTGCGGTAGATATTTCAACCTGATTTTGGGCCGGCCGGGTCACTGACCAGAATTGGATTCCTCGCATTTCGTACCAGCTAGGATCAGCCAATGCCGGAGAAGTCCTTGACAGGTCAGGTTCGGCATTCGTAGCGTCGGCGCCGTCCCCTACGAATATGTTGTGGTCGAAATTCTTCGCCTAACTGTCGGTGCGCCGAAAACAGGTGCGTGTTGGGAGCTTATTCATGAGTCGTTCAATCGGCGCCCGCGATCCGGGCACAGTGGCCTGGGAGGACGGGTTCGCCGCCACGGCGGGTGAGGTGCTGACGTTGACACGGGTGCCGGCCGGGCAGTTGTGGGGTGCCGGAGTCGACGTCATCGACCACGACCGCTTCGCGCTTGCGATCCGGCGTACCGGTCCCGCATTACTGGGCCGCGTCTTCGACGACAGCGAGCGGTCCGGTACGGACGAATGTCGTGACGGCAGCGCACCGGAGCTCGCGCGGCTGGGTCGCCTGTTCGGCATCAAGGAAAGCGTCGTCAAGGTCGCGGGTGGTCTACCCGCCGGTGCCGGCTATCGCGACATCGTGGTCGGGGAGGCCGGCGACGACGGCGTCCGGACGATCGAGTTGCGCGGTGAGCTGGCCCGCTGGGCCGGACGCCACCAGGTGACGTTGATCGGTGGTGTGCTGCCCGCCGGCCGGGTGCTGCCTACCGGCGATCCGTCCACGCCGCACCTTGACCTGTGCTGGGCAGCCGCGACGTCTGGTGGGTCCGAGGCAGCGGGGGTGGCACGGTGAGTATGAGAGACGGTGCGGGCGACAGCGCGCGGGGCACAGCGTTCGTTTTCCCCGGGCAGGGAAGCCAGCGGCCTGCGATGGGTCGGGAGCTGTCCAGGTGTGGCGAGCAGGCACGCGCGCTGATCGACCGTTCGGAGGAGCTGTCCGGCGTGCCGGTCGGTGAGCTGATGACCCACGCGGACGCGGCGACCCTGGCCGATCCCGAGGCCGCGCAGCTCACCATCTTCGTGTGGTCGAGTGTGCTGACTGCGGAGCTCGCCACAGCCGGGTTCCGGCCGGTCGCGGTGGCCGGACACAGCCTCGGCGAATACTCGGCGCTGGTCGCGGCCGGCTGCCTCAGCTGGGAGTCGGCACTCGTCCTCGTGGCCCGCCGCGGCCGGGCGATGGCCGACGCCGCGCGCCGGCAACCTGGCGCTATGGCCGCCATCGTCGGCCTCTCGACGGACCAGATCACCGAGCTCTGCCAGCAGCGCGCGGACGGTGCGGGCGTCGTCGTCCTGGCGAACATCAACGCGGCACGCCAGGTGGTGATCTCCGGGACCAGCGCGCAGGTGGAGGAGGTAGCCGACGCCGCGCGGTCCGCCGGAGCGCTCCGGGTGAAGCGGCTGCCGGTCGGCGGCGCGTACCACTCGCCGCTGATGGCCGAGGCCGAACGAGAGCTCGCTCCGCTGATCGCGGCGGCCGACCTGCGCCCGCCGCAGGTGCCGTTCGTGTCCAGTGTGACCGGGACCGTCGTCGACGACATCGAGCGGTACCGGCAGCTGCTCGCCACCCAGATCACTCACCCGGTCAGGTGGTCGGACACGGTCGAGACGCTCGGCCGGACGGGCGCGGGCATCTTCGTCGAGGTCGGCCCGGGCCGGGTGCTCACCGGGCTCGGCCGGAACATGCTGCGAGCGGCCGAACACCTCGCTGGAATCGAAGCCCTGGGGACTCCCGTCCGGGCCGTCGCGGCGGGGCAAGGGTCATGAGCGCGGCCACGAGCACGGCCACGAGCATGGACGGACGGGTCGTGCTGGTGACCGGCGCCACGAAGGGCATCGGGCTCGGCATCGCGATCGACCTGGCGAAAGCCGGCGCCCGCGTTCTGCTGAACTACCGCCGCGACACCGAGCAGGCCAAGGAGGCGCTCCGCCAGGTTCGCCAGCACCAGCCTGACGCCGAGCTGGTGCAGGCCGACATTGCGCAGGCGGCCGAGGTCGACAAGATGTTCCGTCAGATCCGCGCCGATCACGGCCGGCTGGACGGCCTGGTCAGCAACGCCGGGATCGCCAACGACGGCTATGCCCTGATGATGGGCGAGCAGAAATGGCGCACGGTCGTCGACACGAACCTCACCGGATCGTTCCTGGTGTGCCGGGCGGCCGCGCGGCAGATGGCGTCGCAACGTTCCGGCGCGATCGTCGCGGTGGCCTCGACCAGCGGCGTGAACGCCCCCCAAGGGCAGGCGAACTACGCCGCGTCCAAGGCGGGCCTGCTCGCGCTGGTCCGGGTGCTGGCCAAGGAGCTCGGCAGCTACGGCGTACGGGTCAACGCGGTCGTCCCCGGCTTCATCGACACCGCGATGACCCGGTCCATGCCGCAGAACCAGCTCAACGCCTTCGTCGAGCGCGTACCGCTGGGCCGGATCGGCGCACCCGACGACGTCGCGCCGGTGGTGCGGTTCCTGCTCGGTGCCGAGGCGGCGTACGTGACCGGAGCCTCCGTCGTGATCGACGGCGGCCTGACTTGCTGAGCCACTGACCTGAGCAACTGACCTGAGCCACTGACCTGAGCCACTGACCTGAGCCACTGACCTGAGCCACTGACCGACATTCCGACACTGGACCCACGACAGGAGAAGCCACATGGTGGCAACGCTGGAAGAGACGAAGCTGGCGGCCAAGGCCCGCCGGGAGCTGTGCGGCGAGGTGAAGCACCTGCTGGTGGACCGGCTCGCCCTCTCGGTCGATCCCGACAAGATCGGCGACGACCAGCCGCTGTTCGGGCGCGGACTGGAGCTCGACTCCATCGACACGCTCGAGCTGGCGATGGCGGTCGAGGAGAAGTTCGGCGTAGTGATCACCGACGACGACACCGAGAGCCTGCTCTCGCTGAACCGCCTCGTCGACCACGTGGTGGCCAACCGATCATGAGCGTCCCGGCCGCAGACCAGCAACTGGCTGCCGACGGTCGGCCGGCCAGCCTGTCCGCCGACGACATCGCTCGGCTGCTCCCGCATCGGTACCCGTTCTTCCTGCTGGACAAGGTGGTGTCGGTCGAGCCGGGCGTCCGTGCGGAGGCGATCAAGAACGTCACGTCGTCCGACCCCGTGCTCGCCGGGCATTTCCCTGGCCGAATGCTCTATCCCGGCGTCCTCCTGGTCGAATGCGTCGCCCAGCTGGCCGCCGTGATCTACGGCAGCGCGGCGGCCTCGCGGGCCACCGGAGAGCTCGTCGCCGACGTCGCGGACCGGGTCGGTTACCTCGCCGAGATCAAGCAGGCGAAGTTCCTGGGCACGGTGCTGCCCGGCGACCAGGTGATCGTCCGCGCCCACACCGGACCTCGGATGGGCAGCCTCATGTCGGTGACCGGACAGGCGTCGGTCGGCCGTGACGTCGTGATGACGACTCGGCTTGTCGTGACCGAACGGAATGAAAGCGAATGAAGGAGAGTACGATGCAGAACGTCTATTCCGACACGGTCGCCGAGTACGAGCTGCTGCGCGGCGCGTGCGGTCTCGTCGACTACACCGGCATGGGCCTGGTCCGGGTCGCTGGACCCGAGGCGGCCGCGTTCCTGGGACAGGTCTCGACCCGCAGCGTCGACTTCCTGCTCGAGGGGCAGATCTCGGCGTCCCTGCTGTTGACCCAGGACGGCACCGTCGTGGCCGAGGCGCTGATCCACTGCCGCGGCACCGACTACCTCGTCGAGGTGTGGCCCGCGCAGGCCGCCGCGGCGGTGGAGCACCTGACCGCGGCCGGCGCCGCCGGGACCCACGACGTGACCGTGCAGGAGGTGTGCGACGAGTTCCGGGTCTACGGCATCGAGGGTCCGCAGTCGCCGGCGATCGCGCAGAAGTTCCTGCCGTTCCCGATCTCGTCCATGTCGTACGCCAGCTTCGTCACGGCGCCGTGGCGCGACGACCTGGAGCTGCTGCTGAGCCGCACCGGCGTCAGCGGCGAGTACGGCTACAAGCTGCACGTCCCGGCCGCCGCCGGCGTTGAGCTGCGCGAGCACCTGCTGAGCCTCGGTGCGTCCGAGGTCGGGCTCGACGCGCTGGACGTCTGCCGGATGGAGATGCGGTTCGCCAACCTCGAGCAGGAAGCCGGCGGAGCGACGCCGTTCGAGATCGGCCTGCAGTGGATGGTCGACTTCGGCCACGAGTTCACCGGCAAGGAAGCCCTGACTGCGCACTGGAACGCCGGACCCGCCCGGCGCCCGGTCTGCTGGATCGCGGCCGACGGGCTCGACGCGGCACCCGACGCCGGCACTCCGCTCGCGATCGGCGGCGAGCAGCTGGGCGCCGTCACGCACGCGGTCTACTCGCCGCGCCTTTCCCGGGTGATCGGCACCGCGCGAGTCGAGTCCGAGGTGGCGGCAGCTGGGCTCGAGTTCACGCTCGACGAGCTCAACCACCCGGTCCAGACCGCCTCCGCGCCGTTCCTCGTCGCGACCAGCTTCGGCGTACCGCTCGAGTAGCGGCACCCGCCGCAGGAGGAGGAACCCATGAACAGCAGGAGCGGCACGGGCAGCAGCCAAGCCGATGAGACAGTACCGCCCACAGGCGTCGCCATCACCGGCGTCGCGATGACCTGCGCGCTCGGCGCGGGCACGGAGTCCGTCTGGACCGGAGTACGCGACGGTGCGACCGGGATCGGCCGGACCCGCCGCCTGGACACGTCCACTTTGAGTTGCCAGTACTCGGGCGAGGTCGCCGACGTACCGGTGCCGCCGCGTCGGGGCCGGGGCCGGGTCGACCGCGCGATCGGCCTTGCGCTGGGTGCGGCGGCCGAGGCCGTCGAGCACGCCAAGCTGGACATCGGCTCGTTCGACCCGTACCGGGTCGGCATCGCGATGGGTACGTCGGTCGGCGGCCTGGACGCGGGGGAGCAGTACCACTGGGAGTTGCTGCGCGGCGGTGGCCGGGTTGACGCCGCCTCGAGGCACCACCTGCTCGTCTACCCGCTCTACACCTCGACCGACGCGGTGAGCACGGCGTTCGGGCTCAAGGGTCCGAAGGTGGTGATCTCCAACGCGTGCGCGGCCGGGGCCAACTCGATCGGCTGGGCAGTCGACGCGATCCGCGACGGCCGGGCCGACGTGATGCTGGCCGGTGGCGTGGACGTGCTCGACATCCTCTCGCTGGCCGGCTTCGACAGCCTCAAGGCGCTGGACGAGCAGCCCTGCGCGCCGTACTCCCGCAGCAGCGGCCTCAATATCGGTGAGGGCGCGGCCATGCTGGTGCTCGAGTCCGAGCAGGTCGCCCGGGAACGTGGAGCACAGGTTCTGGCCTACGTCCTCGGCTATGCGCTCACCAGCGACGCGCACCACGCGACAGCACCGGATCCGGTGGGCGGCGGTGCATCGCGCGCGATGCGCCGGGCATTGGAGCAGGCCGGCTTCACGCTCGGCGATGTCGACTATGTCAACGGTCACGGGACGGGTACGCCCGCCAACGACAGCGCCGAGCGGAAGGCCGTCATCGCACTCTTCGGCGCGACCGGCGGTCCGCCGATGAGCAGTACCAAGTCGCAGGTCGGGCACATGCTGGGTGCGGCCGGCGCGCTGGAGGCCGCGGTGTGCGCGATGGCGTTGCACGACCAGGTGCTGCCGCCGACGGTGAATGTCGACGAGGCGGCGCTGCTGGACAGTGCCGGCGCCAAGCCGACGTACGACATTGTGGCGAACCAGTCCCGGCCCGCCGAGATTGACGTCGTGGTGTCGAACTCGTTCGCGTTCGGTGGCAACAACTGTGCGCTCGTGCTGGGTCGTGCGCCCGGACCGGCTCCGGCCCGGCCGGACCGGCGGGTGGTGCTGACCGGTGCCGGAGTCGTCTCGCCCATCGGCCTGGGGCGCGACGGGTTCCTCGCCGCGCTGAAGGCGGGCACAGTCGGCATCGGACCGGCGACGGGCGTCGACACCAGCCAGGCCGCGAGCCAACTCACGGCGGAGATCAGCGATCAGGACTACCGGCGCTGGATCAACCCGGCGTACGCCCGCCGGCTCGACCAGCTCGGTCTGCTTGTCCTCGCCGCGACCCGGAGCGCCTTCTCCGACGCGGGCTATCAGATCACCCGGCAGAACGCCACGCAGGTCGGCATGGTCTTCGGCACCTACACCGGACCGCTGGAGACGGTGGCGCAGCTGACCGAGACGATCGGCACCGAAGGTCCGCACCGCGTCAACCCGCGCCTGTTCCCCAACTCGGTGATGAACGCGGCACCCGGTCACGCCTGTCTGTCACTGCAGATCAAGGGCCCGCTGTCGACGCTCGCGATCGGCTGCGCGTCGGGTGTCGCGGGCCTCGGCTACGCCACGGACCTGGTGCGCCGCGGTGAGGCCGAAGTGATGGCGGCGGTCAGCGCGGACGAACTCACGCCGCTGCTCCATCTCGGCTACGACCACCTGGGACTGCTGGCGTCGGACGAGGTGCGCCCGTACGACCGCGAGTCCAGCGGATGCGTGCTGGGCGCGGGCGCGGCGGCCCTCGTGGTGGAGTCGCTGGAGCACGCGCAAGCGCGGGGAGCAACGATCCTCGCGGAGATCCGCGGCCACGGCGGCACCGGCGACGCATACCGGGTCGCCGGCAACGAGCCGTCCGGCGACGCCTGGGCGCAGTGTCACCGCAACGCGCTGGCCCATGCGGGCCTGACCGCGGGCGACGTCGGTGTGGTGTACGGCGACGCCCGAGGGACGGCGGCGATCGACCGGGCCGAGGCCCAGGCGGTCGGCGCGGTGTTCCCGGCCAACTCGACGCGACTCGCCAACCTCAGCGGGCAGGTTGGTCACATCCACGCCACGACAGCGCTGATGTCGGTGCTCAGTGCGGTGGAGAGCATGCGGACCGGTTGGGTTCCGGCGATCACCGGGCTGCGCGATCCGCTGCCGGGGCTCGAGGCGTACGTCGGGTCGGACCACGACCCCACGGGCCGAGCCGCGCTCGTGACAGCGGCGAACTGGGGCGGCACGTATGCCTCGGTGCTGCTGACCCCATGGCCGTCACAGTGAACCCGGCCGGGGCTGCCCAGCATCTCGACGGGGAACCCGCTGACGACTCGGCGGGCCCGGCGGTCCTGTACGTGTCCGCGATGCGGGCGCCGACCGGATCACCCGGACATCCAGGCTGGCGCCAGTTGGTGAGCCCGGCCGAGCTGGCGTACTGCCTCGAGCTCGGCCTGGTCGGCGAGCACGTGGCGGCGCGGGTGGTGGCGAAACGCGCGATCGCCGAGGCGCTGCGCTGGCCCGGACCGGTGCCGTGGTCAGGCATCGAAATCCTGCGGATGCCGCCCGGCGGGCCGACGGTCCGGTTGAGCGGCGCGGTCGAGCGGTGGCGACGCCGAATGCGGTTGCCGGTGCCGCGGGTCTCGCTCAGCCATGCCGCGGGGTACGCCGCCGCGCTCGCCTGGCTGCCGGGGCGCCGAGACGACGTGGAGGCCGGCTGGTGAGGGTGGACACGCCCGCAACCGACCCGTCGGCGCGGACGACCCGGCTGGCGGGCCGGATCGCCCTGGTCTCCGGCGCGGCCAGCGGCATCGGCCGTGCCGTGGCGGAGATCCTGGTCGGCGCCGGCGCGGGCGTCGTACTGGGCGACATCGACCGTGGCCGGTGCGAGGCGGTGGCCAAGGAGCTCGGTGCGGCCGATCTGCCGGGCCGGGTCATTGCGACCGAGCTGGACGTCACCGATGCCGGAGCCTGGTCCCGCTTCACCCGGACCGCCCGCCGGCACTTCGGCTACCCCGACCTGCTTGTCAACAACGCCGGCGTGCTCGGGATCCATGGCCTGGAAGGCGTCACTGACTCCGAGTGGAACCACGTGGTCGACGTCTGCCAGCGCGGCACCTGGCTGGGCCTGCAGGCCGCGGTGCCGTGCATGCATCTGGCCGGTGGCGGCGCGATCGTCAACGTGTGCTCGGTGTTCGGGCAGATCGGCTCCGGTGCGGCGTTCGCTTACCACGGCGCCAAGGGCGCGGTCGGGGCGATGACGCGGGCCGCAGCGGTCGAGCTGGCGCCCGCCCGTATCCGGGTCAACGCCGTGTCGCCCGGAATGGTCGAGACGCCGATGACCACCGGTCTGCCCCAGCAGTTCGTCAGCGACTTCGTGGCCGCCACGCCGATGGGGCGGATGGCAACACCGCGCGAGATCGCCGCCGCCGTGCTGTTCCTGCTGTCCGACGACGCGTCCTTCATCACCGGGACCGACCTGCTGGTCGACGGCGGATATGCGGCCCGATGAAACCCCTGAGTAGGACGAGGAGGTGACCGCGATGATCGACGACATCTTCGTCATCGACGCCACGACGCATACGTACAACCTGTCCGACGCCAACCTGCTCGGCCCGGCCGGCCGGCCCGGCAGGCACGCGATCGTTTTCCGCAACGACGAGCTCGCGAAGCGCTGGCCGCAGCGGTTCCTGACCTATGCGGGCGTGAATCCGGTCGACGGGCCCGACGCGTGTGTCGCGTCGCTGACCGATCAGCTCGACCGGCTGCCCGGCACGATCGGGCTGAAGGTCTACCCGGACGCCGGCACGCCCGACCGCAGCTGGCGGATGGACGACCCGGCGTACGCGCCGTTGTTCGAGCTGGCAATCGAGCGGGGCTTGAAGGTGGTCGCCTGCCACAAGGTGGTGCCGAACGGGCTGGTCCCGCTCGAGCCGTACCGGATCGACGACCTCGAACGCGCGGCGATCAGCTATCCGCAGCTGTCGTTCGAGATCGTGCACGCGGGCCTGCCGCCGTTCGTCGACGAGGTGACGATGGCGCTGACCCGCCTGCCGAACGTGTACGCCAACCTCGAGATCACCTCGGCGTTCCTGGAGCGCGGCTTCGGCGTGGTCGAGGAGGCGCTGGCGGCCTTCATCGGGTTCGCCGGCGTCCACAAACTGGTGTACGCCTCGGGTGGAATGCATTTCCATCCGCAGCCCATCATCGAACGGTTGCTCGGCTGGGAGATCTCCGACGAGCTGCTGAACCGCTACCGGATCGAACCGCTGACCGCCGCCGACCGGGCCGCCATCTTGGGCGGCAATTTCGCGCGCATGGCCGGGCTCGACGTCGACGAGCTCCGCAACGGCATCGCCGACGACGAGTTCGCCCAGGCCCGCCGCGACGGTGGTCGCCGGCCCGCCTGGACCCACTGGCGTGAACTAGTCCCCGAGTCGGTGACCGCATGACCGCCCCCGTCTCCCGACGAGTGAACGGCAGGACGACGGCGGCAGGCGAGACAGTCGCGTACTGCCTGGCCGTCGCGACCATCATGCGGGCGATCGAGCACCGGGTCGGCGAGATCGGCGGCGTCACCGACGTACGGGTCGAGATCGATCAGGACGCTCAGTGGTCGCCAGACCTGATGACGGCGTACCGCCGCGACCGGCTCGCTGCCCATCGCGCCGCGGACCGTACCGAACATCGTGTGACAGACCTGGGGAGGTTGTAGGGCATGTGCGGCATTACCGGATGGGTCGACTGGGAGCGGCGCCTCGCCGACGAGCCGGGCGTCCTGCAGGCCATGACGGACACGCTCGCCTGCCGTGGCCCGGATGCGCGGGGAACCTGGCTCGGCGAACACGCCGTGATCGGTCACCGTCGGCTGGCCGTCATCGACCTGGAGGGGGGAGCGCAGCCGATGCTCGCGTACCGGCAGCCGGGTGGCCGGCCGGTCGTCCTCACGTTCAGCGGCGAGGTGTACAACTTCGCCGAACTGCGGAGCGAGCTGCAGTCCCGAGGCCATCGCTTCACCACCAGGTCGGACACCGAGGTCGTGCTTCGGGCCTACCTCGAGTGGGACGCGGACTGCGTCGAGCGCCTGGACGGGATGTTCGCCTTCGCGGTCTTCGACGCCGAAGCCCAGCGGCTGCTGCTCGCCCGAGACCGGCTCGGCGTCAAGCCGCTCTACTACCACCACTATCCCGAAGGCATCGTCTTCGGTTCCGAGCCCAAGTCGCTGCTGGCGAGTCCGGTGTTCGATGCTGCGCTGGACGACCAGGGCGTGCTCGAGCTGTTCGCGATGTTCGGTACACATACACCGGGCAGCGGTGTGCTGCGCGACCTGCGCGAGCTGCGTCCCGGCACGTTGCTGGAGTTCGATCGAAACGGCGTCGAGACCCGCACCTACTGGAGTCTTGCCAGCGCGCCGCACACCGACGACCTCGACACCACGGTCGAGACTGTTCGCACGCTGCTCGCGGACGCCGTGACCCGCCAGCTCGTCTCCGACGTACCACTGTGTGCCCTCGTGTCCGGGGGCCTCGACTCCAGCCTCATCGGTGTGCTGGCCGGCCGCGCGACCGGAGCCGGATCGCTGTCCACCTTCGCGGTCGACTTCGCGGGCAGCGCCACCGACTTCCGGGCGGACGCGAACCGGCCCACCCTGGACGCGCCGTACGCCCGAACCCTGGTTGAGCACATCCGGTCGGACCACACCGACGTCGTGCTGGACGTACCCGACCTGCTCGGCACCTTCGAGCGCGCCACTCGCGCGCGCGACCTGCCCTGCCTCGGTGACCTCGACGGTTCCTTGTACCTGCTGTTCGACGCGATCGCGGGCCGCTCGACGGTGGCGCTGTCCGGTGAGTCCGCGGACGAGGTGTTCGGCGGCTACGCGTGGTTCCACGACGAGCAGGCAGTGGCCCGGAACGGGTTCCCCTGGAACCTCGACGACACCGGGTTCGCCAACGTCCTGGCGCCGGGGCTGAAGGAACGGTTGCGTCCGCAGGAGTACGCGGCGGACCGGTACGCCGAGGCGCTCGCGGAGGTGCCGCGGCTGGCCGGCGAGGACGGCTCCGATCGGCGGATGCGCGAGGTGTCGTATCTCGCGCTGACCCGTTTCCTTCCGGTGCTGCTCGACCGCAAGGACCGGATGAGCATGGCGGTCGGGCTGGAAGTCCGGGTGCCGTTCTGCGACACCCGGCTGGTGGAGTACCTCTGGAACGTGCCGTGGGCGTTCAAGGCGATCGACGGCACGCCGAAGGGCCTGCTCCGGCGGGTCGCCGCCGACCTGCTGCCGCGCGAACTCGTCGACCGGCCCAAGACGATGTACCCGACCGTGCCCGATCCGACGTACGACGCGGCCGTGCGCGCGGCGGCGAGGGCGCTGCTCGCCGGCGACTCGGCCATCGGGCCGCTGCTGGACGTCGAACGTGTCACCGCCCTGGTCGACGGCGACAGCCGGCGTCCGGCGTGGATGCAGCGGATGGCACTGGCCTACCTCACCCAGATCGAGCTGTGGCTGCGGCAGTACGAGGTCAAGCTCATGGTCTCGGTGTGAGTGATGGATCACCGGCGAGCAGGAGGGGAGGTCGCATGGCCAGGTGGAAGGTGACGGTCGACCCGGACGCGTGCACCGGAAGCGGGTTGTGCCTCGGCACGGCACCCGACCACTTCGAGTTCGGCTCGGACCGACGGTCGCGGCCGCGCGCAGCGCTGGTCGACGCGAGCGACCCGGACGACGATGCGGCGACGACGATCGCCGATGCAGCGGAGTGCTGCCCGATGGCGGCGATCACCATCGTCGACGCGGACTCCGGCCGGCAGCTCCTCCCTGAGCCGGCCGAGTGAGATGGAAGACCAGCAACCTGATCAGGAGGTTTTCGTGCGACCTGTTGTGATGCTCCTGGTGGGTACCCGGGGGATCCGGATCACCGACACCGTGCAGCACCTACGGCCGGTCGGCGATGTCGTCGTGGTCACCAGTACCGACATCCTGAACGCCCGGGCCGATCGGCTCGACGACGACCTACCGGCCACTGTCGCCGTCGCCGAACACAGCGACGGCCTGATCGACCATGCGGTGGCGCACGCGACCCAGTATCCGGTCGACGGCGTGCTGACCTTCTCCGACGACCTGGTCGAGGCGGCGGCCGTGGTTGCAGACCGGCTCGGCCTGCCGGGACAGCCGCCCGAGACCATGGCGGCCTTCCGCGACAAGTACGTCCAGCGCAGCACGCTGGCCGGCGCGGGCGTTCCGACGCCGCGCTTCTTTCGGCTCGCGAGCGCCGACGACGTACCGGCGGCCCTGGCCGAGGTCCCGTTGCCGGCGATCCTCAAACCGACCCGGGGGAGTGGTGGCGCCCTGGCGTCCATCATCACCGCGCCGGACCAGCTGGCTCGTCGAGTGGCGGAGGCGTTCGACGACGCGGCCCGGGCCGGTGGAGCAGTGGACCCGGGGACCGCGTTCATCGTGGAGGAAGTGCTGGTTGGCGACCCTGGAAGGGCGACACCCGGCTTCGCGCCGTACGTCAGCGTCGAGTCGGTCGCCGTCGACGGCGTGGTGACCCACTTGGCAGTCACTGACCGGTTCCCGACCGCGCCCCCGGTGCTGGAGACCGGCATGATGCTGCCGTCCGGACTTGGTGCCGACCAGGTCGCCGACGTGCTTGCGATGGCCGATCAGGCGCTCGGCGCGCTGGGCTTCTCCTGCGGCCTCGCTCATACCGAGCTGATGCTCACCGCCGACGGACCGCGCATCATCGAAGTGAACGGTCGCGCCGGCGGAGCGCTGCCGTACCTGTTCCCGATGGTGTCGGGCGTGAACCTGATCGCCCGGGCAGGTCAAGCGGCGCTGGGCATCGACAACGGCGACCTGCCTTCGTTCACCGGGCACGCGGTGTTCGTGAGTCCGCAGCATCCGGTCGGCGTTGAGATCGAGAAGGTCGAAGGCCTCGACGAGGTTGCCGCGCTACCGGCAGTCCGCGCGGTCATTCCGATCTCGGTCAGGCCAGGGCGCACAGACGCGTACCGAGACACCCTCATCGCCGCGATCCTCGCCACGGTGTCGACGCCGGACGCGGCCGTCGAGGTGTGGCGGGAGGCGATGGCTCTGGTACGACCGCAGTACGCCCCATCGACAGCTTCGGAAGTGACCGCATGAGTGGACGTGACGCCATGGGTGGGGCCGACGCACCGCCGCACACGCCGTACGCCATCGGATTTGCCGACCTCGACAATGAGGTCACCATCGATCAGTTGCCGGTGGAAGGCGACCTGCCCGAGTGGTTGTCCGGCACGCTGGTCCGCAACGGCCCGGCCCGCTACGCCGCCGGCAACGGACGGTCGCTGCGGCACTGGTTCGATGGCCAGGCGATGCTGCACCGCTTCGAGATCGCGGGTGGCGCCGTGTCGTACGCGAACCGGTTCGTCGACACGCCCAACTACCGATCGCTGCGCGACAAGGGCCGGATCGGATACACCGAGTTCGCGACCGATCCGTGCGGCAACCTGTTCAGCCGTTTCTTCACGCGGTTCTTCGGCGGGCCCGGTGTCAATCCGGCGGTCAACATCGTGGATTTCGATGAGTCCGCGGCGGCGGTGACAGAGACGCCGCTGGCGGTCGAGTTCGACCCCGCCACGCTCGCGACGCTGCGGGTCACCGACCAGCGCGACGGGCTTACGGGCGCTGTCACGACTGCGCATCCGCACGCTGACCCGACCACCGGCTCGCTGGTCAACTACCTCCTGAAGTTCGGCCGGCGCAGCAGCTACCAGGTGTACCGGCAAGACGCCGATCAGCGCGGTCGCCGGCTCATCGGCTCGGTCCCTGTCGAGCAGCCAGGCTATGTCCACAGCTTCGCGATTACCCAGCGATATGTGGTGCTGGTCATCTTCCCGCTGGTTGTCAATCCGCTGTCGCTGCTGCTGTCCGGCCGGCCGTTCATCGAGAACTACCGTTGGCGGCCGGAGCTCGGCACCCGCATCGTGGTGATCGACACAACTGACGGCAGCACCCGCGGGAGCTACCAGACCGAAGCCTGCTTCGCGTTCCATCACATCAATGCCTGGGACGACGGCGACGCGGTCGTCTTCGACCTCTGCAGCTACCCGGACGCGGGTGTTGTCGATGCGCTCTACCTCGACTCGCTGCGGGGCAACCGTGGCGTCCCGCTCGCCGTGCCGACCCGGTTCCGGGTCGAGCTCGCGAGCGGCACCGTGACCCGCGAGGCCTTGGCCGACGAACCGATGGAGCTGCCGAACATCGCCTACGCGCGCTGCAACGGCCGCCCGTACCGGTTCGCGTACGGCGTCGGCGCTCGTGACCGTAGCGGGCACAACTTCATCGATCAGTTGGTGAAGCTCGACACCACGACCGGCACCACCGAAAGCTGGCATCAGGACGGCTGCTACCCGGGTGAGCCGGTCTTCGTCGCGATGCCCACGGACGCCGCCGAAGACAGCGCCGCAGAGGATGCCGGTGTCGTACTGTCGGTCGTCCTCGACACGAACAGCGGACGGTCGTTCCTGCTGATCCTGGCCGCCGGAACCTTCGCCGAGCTTGGCCGTGCCCACGTTCCGCATGCGATACCCTTCGGATTTCACGGCAGGTACACCCGCACGTCGAAGCCGTGAAACGGCCTGGCGAGCTGAACCTGGCGTTTTCCCAGCATTCACAGACGCGATGCACACGAGCGTTGGTGACGGGCAGCGGCCGAGCCTAGTGTGAAGGCGCTTCAGCAGTTCCATCTGTTGTGCGAAATGGGAGGGACTTTGGCCGGGGGGCGTAGTACGACTGGTGAGGATCGGCAGGACGGGGACCGGCAGGTCCCAGGCTTGGGACGCTCGCCTGCCATGGAGACGGCGTCCGCGGCGCGCTGGGCGGCAGGCCTCCATTCGCCGACACTGCTCGTCGGTCGCGACAGCGAACGGGCCGCTCTGCAGCGGATCATCCTTGGCTCCGCCCGGCTCGTCACGCTGACGGGATCAGGCGGTACTGGGAAGACCCGGCTCGCGCTGGCCGTCGTCGGCGACGTACGGTCAGGATTCCGCGACGGCGTCTGGCCGGTGGAGTTGGCCCCGCTGTCCGAACCCACCCAGGTCGCCGGCGCTGTCGCGGCTGCGTGCCGTGCCGTCTCGGAGAGCGACACCCAGCCTGCGATCGATCTGCGCGACCGCCTGCGCGACCGCGAGTTGCTGCTGGTGCTCGACAACTGTGAGCATGTAGCCGACGGGGTGGCCGAGCTGCTGCGCTTCCTGCTACCGGACTGCCCCGGTCTGAAAGTGCTCGCGACCAGCCGGCAAGCGTTGCAGATCTACGGGGAGCGGTTGTATCCGGTCCGGCCGCTGTCCCTGGTCAGCTCGCTGCACGTGCCGCTGGCCGAGATCGCGGAGATCCCGTCCATCGCGTTGTTCGTCCAGCGGGCCCGTGCCGTCGTACCGGACTTCTCGCTCACAGCGGAGAACGTCGGCGACGTTGCCGAGATCTGCCGGCTGGTCGACGGACTGCCGCTCGCGATCGAGCTTGCCGCGACCAGGCTTGGGCTGTTCAGTCCCCGCGCGCTGCTTGCACGGTTGCGCGACGGCATCGACATCCTGCGTCGAGGACTCGCCGACGTGCCGCCGCGCCAGCAGACGATGCGGGCGGCCATCCTGTGGAGCTACCAGCTGCTGACCGAGCCGGAACGCAAACTCCTCACCAGTCTCGGGGTCTTCGTCGACGGGTTCAGTGTCGCCGCCGCGATGGCGGTCGCGCGGCTGCCCCAGGACCGTGTCGAAAACCTGCTGGAATCCCTTCTGGACAAGGGGATGCTGGCAGCGTCGGTCGGCGTCGACGGTGAGCCCAGGTTTCAGCCACTGCATACGATCCAGGCGTTCTGCGTCGAACGGCTCCGTGACACCAGCGACGAAGAGGTCGTGCGTAGCAGGCACGCCGACTACTTCGCTGGATTGGTAGCCAAAGCGGAGAAGGATCTGGCCGGTGGGCGGCACGCGGCGTGCATGGCGCGGCTGGTGTGCGAACAGGCCAACCTGCGAGCCGCGTACCGGCACCTGAGGGCCCGCGGTGACGCGAACGGCGCGCTGGCCTTCGCCACCGGACTCTGGCGGTTCATGTTCGGACAGGGGCACCTGCGCGAAGGCCTTCGGCTATTGGAGGAAGCGCTGGGTGACGAGTGCGTCCGCACGCAGGACCGGCGGCACGCGGACGCGTTGCACGCCGCCGGAACGCTCGCGATGGCGGTTGGCGACTATGTGGCCGCGGAGGCCTACCAGCGTCGGGCCGTGGAGGCCTACCGCGCCCTCGGGGAGGTGCCTGGATTGGCCGCGGCGCTCAATCATCTCGGCAACCTGGCCCGGATCCGGGGTGATTTCGCCGCAGCCCGCAAGCTGTGCGGGAAGAGCCTTTCGCTGTGGCGGGAGGCCAAGGATCGGCGTGGTGCGGCGGTGGTCCTGATCGACATGGCGATGATCTCCCTGAGCCGCGGTGACGTGGCGGCGGCCGACGAGGCCGTGGGTTTCGCGTTGCCGTTGGTGGAGGCGCACGGTGACGAGCGGAGCGCCCGAAGCGTTCGCGCGCTCGCGGGCCTGATCGCCTTCCGGCGCGGCGACCAGCAGGAGGCGGAACGTACCTGCCGGGCCGCCGCGGCCGGTGTCGTGGACATGGGTACGCACCCTGATACGCCGTTCGCGTTGGAGGCGCTGGCCTTGGTACTGGCCGGTCGCAAACAGCCAGACACCGATCTGGCTGCCGTGCGCTTGATCGCGGCAGCGAGCTCCGTGCGGGCGGAGACACACAGCTATGCATGCGCGGAGGTCCTCCCGTACGTCGATCGTGCGTTGCAGAACCTGCGTGGCCGGCTCGGCGATGTCGCGTTCGACAACGCCTGTATTGCCGGCAAGACTCTGCCGCTCGGCGCCTTGCTCGACGAGCGGGTGGGTGTGGTCGAAGCTCCGGCGCCTGCCAAGGAAGCGGGCGCCGGCGAGGCGGCCGACGCGGACCAGAGGATGGCCGATGCACTGCTCGAGGCCGCTCTCACGGCGCGGGAACGCGAAGTCGTCGTCCTGGTCGCCGAGGGGATGACCAACCGGCAGATCGCCAGCACCTTGAAGATCTCGGAGTGGACGGCAATCAACCACGTCCGGCACGCGATGCGGAAGCTGGGTGTGCCATCCCGGGTTCACGTCGCCCAGTGGGCCACCCGGCAGCAACTGTGAGAGCACATCGCTGTGCGCGCGACCCCCGAGGGAGCGCTGGTCGAGTTCGTTGACACCTACAGTAGGGAACGCACTATGTGGCATACCGTGTTCATCGTGCTGCACGCCGCCTCCGGAGTGGTTGCATTCGGCACCGGTTGCGCTGCAGTCCGGCGACAGCCTCTGTTTCCGTACTATTTCTGGTCGCTCGCGCTCCTGGACATCTTCATGGTGATCTCGGTCGCGGTCGGGTGGCGCGACATGAGCACGACGTCCCAGGTGGTGTTCTCGGGGCTCATCGTGCTGGGCGGATACATGATGTGGCGCGGCATCCAGGCCTCGCGTACGCGCCCGGTGGACGGCGGCCCGCCGTCCGGTGCGTATCTCGAGCACCTCGGGTTCACGCTGATCGCGTTGTTCGAGGGTTTCGTCATCGTGGCGGCGATCGATCTCGGCGCGCCTGCGTGGCTGGTGGTCGTCCTCGCGGTCGGCGGCGTCGTCGGCGGCCACCTCACCATCAGAAACCTGAAGACCCGGCTAACTGTCCCCGAAGCTGTGTGACTGCTGCGTCCGCAGCCGCAACGCCAGCCGAGCTGAGGATTTCGTCCAGTGGAGACCGCCGACCGGTGACGACACCACGTTGGGCATCGTCGACGAGACGGCCATCAAGGTGGTCGATGGCACCGTCGAGGTCGTGTCAGAAGGGCATTGGAGGCACTTTCCCTCCTAGCTGCCGACGCCAACGCGCGTGCCTGAGACGCCCTCTCATGACGCAGACCGAGCCTCCTGGTCATCAACCGACGTGCCATGGTGGATCCCGTGTACAAGTACTCGTTCGGCTCGTCGAAGATCCGGCCTGCCCTGCGCGACGATAGCTACTGGCGAGCCTGTACTGCACGGTCGGTCATACAGACCGCACTTACCCACGGATCGCGGCGGCGATCGACGAAGCGGAGCGTTCGACCGAGCCTTGGCTGACCACCTGGGCCCGCCGGTCGAGGCATGTCATCGAGAACCCCACACTCGCATCCTGGTCAGCGCCGGTCTGTGCTGTCGTAACGCACTCACCTGCCGCTCTGGGTTTACTCAACAGGTGGTGTGGATGAGCGCGCCCACCAGCTCACCCTGTCCGGCGAGGGCGTTGTAACGCTCCACGGCCGCCTTGGTCGGCAACACCTCCATCCGTGCGCCGACGTGCTCGGCTGTGCTGACTGCCCCGCGGGGCACCGATAGGCGTTCGTGCTGGCCTCGCCCGACCACGATGATCCTGGCGCCGTGGTCAAGCACTTCCTGAATGTCCGCCGGCTGCAGGCCGACGTCATGATCAGTGCCGGTCTCGGTCCAGTCCCAGTTGCGCCCACCTCCAGGCCACAGTTTGGCGTCCCGGAACACGCCGGCCTCAGTGGCGATCCGCCCCCACGACAAGGTGGTGATCTTCGGTGCCCGGCGCTGGTTCTGCATGCAATCGCTCATCGGATAACGTCATGAACAGCAGGACTCCCTTACACGCTAGCCGACGACCCTGGCGAACGGGACCGGCTGAACCGGCGCCCTGTCCAGCGGCACAGCCTGGATCGAGACGTGAGTGTGGCGTGTGGCACCCGGCCGTGGCGCCGTCCGCCGCTGCCGCGATCCGAGTTGGATCGGACGCTCGAGTTGGTTCGCACGGTCAAAGCTGCTCTCCGGCGTCGCCGGGCTGGAGCACGCGTCCTGTCGACGCAGCCCGTCTACCGCGGTGGGATGGCGAGCTCGCGGCCGCGGTAGAAGTGCTCTTCCTCGTGAACAAGGTAGGGAGCCATCGCCTGACGCCGGTGCGCTTCGGCCTCGGAGGCGCGCCACGCGTCGCACGATTCCTTTGAGTCCCAAAACGACACACCGACTACTTCTTGTTCGTCCTCGGACCAGTACGCGTATGCGCGTCGCATACCCTCCGGGTTCCGCTCCCGGCGCCACGCCCGCTCGAAGTCCGTCAACGTGCCGATGTGCTGCTGCCATGTGCATCGGGAGACGCAACCGTCGCGTGATCGGGTTCTTGCTGCTGGGCATGCTTGTTGTGTGGTTGGCGCTGGGGTCCAACCACTGCATCGTGTTCATGCTGTCACCGCTCGCCGCGCCTTGTCGTGCAATAGGCCTCGTGCGCGTCGAGAAGTACGCCGACCGGATCGCACTGGATCTCGGGTACGGCTTGGCGTCGGCGGGACGCGGTCACGAACCTGCGGCGACGCTCAGCTGTGCCCCTGGCAACTCTTCGTGTGCCGGGTCAACTGGTGAAGAGGTGCATGTCCTCGCAGAAGTCGCGGTTCTCGGTGTCATTCCGGCCGGTGCTTCCCTTCACGAGCGTTTCATCCAGGATCACGTCGTCTTCTGGGTCAGTCGGCGTACCACTGTGATCGATGAGGAGTTCGACTCTGATCTGCCCGGAGTCCACGAACAGCAGCTTGCCGTCCGGTCCGTAGTTCTTGACGACTCCGGTGGACAAGGCAAGGACCGTCAGCGTCCCGTCACCGTTGTCGATCACCTTGAGGTCCTTGTTGATGATGGTGAGGACACTCGTGAACGACTTTCCGGTCGCCAGGTTCGTAAACGACAACGTGCCGTGGAGCGACTCCAGGAAGTAGACGAGCCCTTCCGGCCCCTGCGACTTGATCAGCAGCGATCCCCGGATGTCCGTGTCGATCCGCACTCTCAGGTCGCCGCAGAACGGATCGACCACCTCGCTGCTCACGTCCTGGAACCGTTCGTGCTCGATCGGTGCGGCCGCGGCCGACCCGCTCGAGATGACCAGGCTCGCTACCAACAGCCCGGCCGTCGATGCGATGGCGCACAACAATCTCTTCATGCTCGCCCCCTCGGGTGTCCGATGCGTGTGCCGCGAACTCCCGTCCCGCGCCCCAGCTGGTCCGCGGTTCACCCCTTACCGCCAGCCTCACACCGCCGTACGACGAAGTCCAGAGCTGCTCAGCAGACGTGATCGCAGTCAGCAAGGCGCGCCGCAGCATGTGAAGGGCCGGCCCACCAGCGCAACCATGAAACGCGACACCGTCTCCCACCGCCGTCGGCGCACAACCGTCACGCGGAGCGCGCAACAGCGACGGAGTCGAGCGGTGCGACGGCCGGCGCAGTGATCAGCGGCGGCGGGGTGCCGTAGCCATCTTCACGACCGACAACGAGGTCGGTACGGCGGCGGCCTGGCCCGCCGGACTCTTCTTCGCCGTGGTCGCGCTGACCGGCCAGGTCCCACGGGTCAGGCTCGGCGACAACGAGGTCGACCCGCGGTCAGGTCCTTGACGCGGTCAGACGCCGGCGAGCCACTTGTCCGGGCCGAAGACCTCGTAGCGAATGTTGGCTTCAGGCAACTGGCGGACGATCAGGCTGCGGTGCACCGACTCCATGAAGGGCAGTGGTCCGCAGAGGTAGACCTGCGCGTCGGCGGGGATGTCCACGGCGTCGAGGTCGACGAGACCGGCGAGGAGGTTGTCGCGTGCCGGTCGCACGCCGAGGTCCTCGTACCACCGGTGCAGGGTTGCGGCGGGCAGCCGGTCGACCAGTTCCTTGAGCTCTTGGCGATGGGCATGCCGGGCTGGGGCGCGATCGGCGTGCAGGACCATGACGTCGCGCGCCGAGGCGGTGTGGGTCAGGTAGTGCAGCATGCCGATGATCGGGGTCGACCCGATGCCGGCCGAGATCAGCACCAGCGGCGCGTCGGAGTCGTCGAGGACCAGGTCACCGAACGGTGGCGAGACGGTGAGCTCGTCGCCTTCGAAGACGTTGCGATGCAGGAAGTTGGACACCTCGCCCTCGGGAATCGGCGAGCCGTCGTCGGCCTGGGCGGCGGCAATGGCCTTGACGCTGATCGCCCACTCGTCGGTCCGGTGTGCCCGGGTCAGGCTGTACTGGCGAATCTGGCGGGCGCCGTCGGGCAGGGTGCAGGCCACCGAGATGTACTGACCCGGTCGCGCCGCCGGAAGCGGAGCCCCGTCCGGCGAGGCGAGCACGAACGACACCGTGTCCGGCGACTCCTGGACCCGCGCTCGCACGACGACCGTGCGCCACACCTTCGCGGGCTCGACACCGGCTTGGGCGTACAACTGCTTCTCGCGCGCGATGAGGTCGTTGGCCATCTGCCAGTACACCTCGTCCCAGGCAGCCCCGATCTCAGGAGTGACCGCGTCCCCGAGCACCTCGACGATGGCCTCGAACAGGTGCTTGTGCACGATCGCGTACTGGTCCGCGGAGATGCCCAAGGACGCGTGCTTGTGCGCGATCCGGGCGAGCAGGTCCTTGGGGGCGGGGGCGTTGTCGTCGACCAGGAGGCTGGCGTACGCCGCGATCGCACCGGCCAGCGCACGTTGCTGGTCACCCTGGGCCTGATTGCCGCGATTGAACAGGTCTCGTTCGAGCTCCGGGTGCGCGCCGAACATCCGTCGGTAGAAGATCGGCGTGATCCGGTCGATCGCGGCGCCGATGACCGGCAGCGTGGCCTTGACCACCTCGGTCGACTGGGCTGACAACATGGATTTCCTCCACAGGCTGGTTGGACGGGTGGGCTAGCCGGCGGTACGGACCGGGAGCGAGTGCAGGACGTCCGCGGTCGGCGACCAGGTGAGGTCGGTCACCGTGAACGGATCGAGCTCCCTGAAGAACGCTTCCTGCGCGTCCCGCAGTACCTTCCGCAAGCGGCAGGCCGAGCGCAGCGGACAGGGATTCGCTCCCTCGCACTCGATGACCTCCGCCGTGCCCTCGAGCTCACGAACGAGCCGGCCGATCGACCTCGTTCGGCCGTGCTCGGTGATGCGCAGCCCACCAAGGCGTCCGCGACGGGTCTCGACGACGCCCAGAGTCTGCAGGCGCGCCACGACCTTCGCGGCGTGCGTGTACTTGACCGCCATCTGATCCGCCACCCACTGCGTGGTCGGTGCCGAGCCATCGGCGGCCGGCACCGCGAGCCGCATCAGGATGCGAAGCCCGAGGTCGGTGAATCGGGTGAGCTGCACAGCCACGACCCTATGTATTTGACATCTCAGGTACCAAATTGAGCGCCGGTGGTGCTTCTCACCCGAACCGTGTACCAATCGGCCCTTGATGCTGCGCTCCGGCCTCGACGCCGCCGTGACCGTCAGCGATCAACAGGCGGCCACCGCGGTCCACGACCTCGACGCGGTCGGCATCGACGCCGGCCCATGCGGCGCGGCGACCCTGGCGGCCAGCAGGGTCGGCCTGACACGGTACCGCGACGACATCGCCGTACCGGCGGATGCAACGGTGCTGCTGCTGAGCACTGAAGGCCGAGCGGCCAACCCACTCTCCGACTCGGCGAGTACCCCATGACTGAGCTGAGGGCGAGCCACGCCGACCGGCTTGGGCACGGCGGCCGATCGAGATGCCGAGTCAGGTGGCAGCCCGGGCAAGGGCTGCGGTGAGGACGAGTGTCGCGGCGCCGAGGGCGAGTTCGGCGCCGATGAACAGCGCGATGAGTTGCACGGGCGCCGGTCTTGATTGCAATCGGCGTACGTAGGCTTGGCTGCCGGTGGCGGCGCCGAGCATGCCGGCAATGGCCAGCAGTTTGGCGAACAGTGCGGCGCCGTACGCGGAGGTGATCAGTGGCTGGAAGCCCCCGGCGTGCAGCAGCGCATGCGCCGTACCGGTGAGTGCGAGGGTCGTGACGCAGGCGATCGCGAGCCACGAGAAGCTTCCGAGGATGCCGTGCAGGACGATCGGGTCAGGTCGCGGCACTACAGCCACAGCGAGGGCCGCCAGCCCGCCCACCCAGCCGGCCGAAGCGAGAACGTGGAGCTCAGTGAGCGCGATCGCCGGCACCTCAAGATGGCCTGGCCGGGCGGCGACGACCGTCATGGCCAGCGACAGCACCAGCATCACGCCGACCGCCCCGCTGGCCCCGCGCCCCCGCGCGAGGTCCCTCAGCCACATGAGTGCAACCGCGCAGATCACCAGTCTGGCCAGCATTGCTATCGCTGGGCGGGCGAATAGCAAAGTCGATGCTGGGGGGACGGCTTCGGCACCGAAGCCGGCGCCAACCATCGTCGTGGCCACGCCGACCAAGCCTGACAGTGCGACCAGACCGAGCCCGAGCCAGGCGAGCCTGATCAGGTTGCGATCGCTGCGCCCCGACGGCCAGACCAGCAGCCAGAACCCCAGCGTGCCAACGAACAAGGCGACACCGGCGTACCCGGTCACTCTGGCCGTATCGGTCAGCACCGGAACCGGTGCGGACGGCAGCACGCCGGGTCGCAGTACGGCCAGAGCCGCGAGCGAGGCGCAGCCGACACACGTCGCCAGCCGGATCGCCGGAGCACGCTGAGCCTCTCCTGAACCGATTCCGGATCCGGCGTGCCGGAAGACAAGGTTGGTCACGAAGCACAACCCTCGATGGCGGGCCGCCGCGGCCCCCGAGGGCAGCAACCGCAGCGTAACGCAGTCCCTACTCCGCGGGTACGAAGACGGCTCACCCTGTGGACAGCGCCGAATTTTCACTATCGTCGTAGCGGCGTGCAACCGTTTGATTGCGCATTGTTGATCATGGATCCCGGGTCGCGGACGCCAGATCGAACTGCCTGTGGGAACGGGCAATCTATTGGGGCTAACGCCGACTGACCGGACCAGGGGAGCACGATGATGGTGAAGGCGAGGCGTAGCCGGCCCGTTCGGCGGCGTACCGCGCGACGCGTCGTCGTGGCAGCCGTGGTCCTTGGTTTGGCCGGTGGTGGCGCGCTCGCGGTGCAGTTGGCCGGCAGGGATTCGGGTACCGCGGGCCGCGACGCGCAGGGCGTGTCGACGGGAGTTCGGGCGACCGAGGTGCCCTCGCAGGCCGCGGAGACTGGTCCACCGACACCAGCGGGTACGGCGGCCGAGCTGTCGCCGAGTGCAGCGCTGGCTGCCTGCGCGGGTTCGCTGACGGCCGGGGACCCGGTGCTGTCGGCTGCGCGGATCGGCGTCGACCATTGGAGTCAGCACGTGCAAGCACGCACCGACCTGCTGGCCGGACTGCAGACGGAGGCCGTGACGAGGGCGATCTGGAAGCGGACCCGATTGGCCGGACCGGGCGATCAGCAGCAGTACGCCGCGGCACTCAGCGCCTGGAACCCACACTCGTCGAAGTGCGCGGGACTCGAGCCGACCACTGAAAACACACGATTCCGGGCGGCGGCGGCCGCGTGCCAGACCCGGGCTGCGGTCGTGACCCGCGCGATCGCGGCGTCGCGGCCGGCCATGACGGATTGGCAGACCCACCTGGCCAACATGACACGGCACGCCGCCGGAGAGATGACCGCGGAGCACGCACAACACCTGTGGGAGGAGTCTTGGCGTACGGCGCCCGCTCACATCTCGGCGTACCGGGCCGCGATGGGCGACGTTGCGAAAGCCCCAGCCTGCGCCCCAACCGAATGAGCCCTGACTGCCCTGGCCTCTGGTCGGGGCGACCACGCCAGCAGACGGTCAGCGCCGCGGCTGTCGCGCAGTTCAACCACCGCGAATTGACCCGCTGAGTCCGGCCGGCTTCGGCCCGTGGTGCAGGGCGCCGCCTCTGCCCGCCGTACAAGTGGGCCGCGTATTCCTGATGGCGGGGATACGCTGAAGTGTTACGGGTTTTGGGTATGCCGCGACATGGTGACGTCAGCGATCGGACTGCGACGGGCGAGGTTCTTGCCCGCACGGAGGGCGGCGTGTGCCCCTGTTCATTGCCGATGGGGGAGAGCGGACGGGCGGCGATGGTGATGACTCAGCAGTACCTGGCCGGTGAGTTGTCGCTGCTCCTGGCGCAGCTGCGGGCGGTGGCCACGGATGGAGACTCCGCGCAGGAGGTCGTTGTGCTGCGCCGCGAGGCGGAGACGCTGCCACCGACAGCGCTGGCGTCCGTGGCGAGTCGAGCGATTTCGCTCGCCGACCGGATCTGCTGGGAGTCGATCGCCAGGGGCGACACTGCGTCGTTCAGCCAGCAAGCTGAAGCCGCCGCCAGGCTGCATGAATTCAGCGTGTGCGCTCAGTTGCTGGACGACGACTAGGCCATCTTCTATCGGAGGTGAGCGATGACTGCACGACCAGAGGGTCAGTTGTCCGAGGCGCAGATCGCCGTGCACTGGCGGGAGGAGGAGTACTACCGTCCGTCGGCCCGTTTCATCGGCCAGGCGAACGCGGCCGACCCGGATGTCAGCGAGCGGTTCGGCGAACAGCATTTCCCGGACTGTTTCAGGGAGTACGCCGACCTGCTCTCGTGGGACTCCTATTGGCACACGACACTGGACAGCAGCAACCCGCCGTTCTGGAAGTGGTTCGTCGGTGGGCGCTTGAACGCGTGCTACAACTGCGTCGACAGGCACCTGACGACCAGCCGCAACAAGGCGGCCGTCATCTGGGTACCCGAGCCGGAATCCGAAGAGACGAAGGCGATCACCTACCAGGAGCTGTACCGGCGAATCAACGAGTTCGCCGCGTTGTTGCGCGACTTCTGTGGCGTGCGGAGTGGTGACCGGGTGACCTTCCACCTGCCGATGGTTCCGGAGCTGCCGGTGTCCATGCTGGCGTGTGCGCGGCTGGGCGTCATTCACTCCGAGGTGTTCGGCGGCTTCAGCGGTACGGCGTGCGGCGGCCGCGTCGCCGATTCCGGGAGCAACATCCTGGTCACGATGGACGGCTACTACCGCAATGGCGAATTGGTCGATCACAAGGTGAAGGCCGATGAGGCGGTCGCGGCCGCCCACGAACTCGGCCACGAGGTGGACAAGGTCCTGGTCTGGAGGCGCCACCCCGGCGAGTATGCGTCGCAGACCCCGATGGTCGCCGGCCGTGACTACTTCGTCGACGAGCTGCTGCGCGAATACCGCGGCGCGGTCGTCGACCCGGTCTCGATGCCTGCCGAGGCTCCGCTCTTCCTGATGTATACGAGTGGTACGACGGGACGCCCGAAGGGATGCCAGCACTCGACGGGCGGCTATCTGGCCTACGTCGCCGGTACGTCGAAGTACTACCAGGACATCCATCCTGAGGACACCTACTGGTGTGCGGCGGACATCGGCTGGATCACGGGGCATTCGTACATCGTCTACGGTCCGTTGGCGCTCGGGACGACGAGCGTGATGTACGAGGGAGTTCCGACGTACCCGGACGCCGGGCGGGTGTGGCGGATCGCCGAGCGGCTCGGCGTGAACATCTTGCACACCGCTCCGACCACGATCCGGATGCTCCGCAAGCTTGGGCCGGACGAACCGGGCAAGTACGACTACCACCTCAAGCACATGACCACGGTGGGGGAGCCGATCGAACCCGAGGTGTGGCGCTGGTACTACGAGGCCGCAGGCAAGAGGGAGGCGGTGATCGTCGACACGTGGTGGCAGACGGAGACCGGAGGATTCCTGGGTAGCACTCTGCCCGCGCTGCAGCCGATGAAGCCTGGCAGTTGCGGGCCTGGTGTCCTCGGTATCTATCCGGTGATCTACGACGAGGACGCCAACGTGGTCGAGGCCGGCAGCGATCGGGCCGGCAACATCTGCATCCGCAACCCTTGGCCGGGAATCTTCCAGACGATCTGGGGTCAGCCCGACCGGTTCGTACAGATCTACTACGAGAAGTACTGCCGCGATCCCGAGAGCAAGGACTGGCGCGACTGGCCGTACTTCGCCGGCGACGGTGCCGTACAGGCAGCCGACGGCTACTTCCGCATCCTCGGCCGGGTCGACGATGTGATCAACGTGGCCGGACACAGGCTGGGCACGAAAGAGCTCGAATCGGCATGCCTGACCGTGACCGAGATCGCCGAGGCCGCCGCCGTACCTGTGGTCGATGAGGTCCGGGGCCGAGCGGTCGAGATGTACGTCGCGCTCAAGCCGGGCAACGAGGCGAGCAAGGACATCGAGAACAAGGTGTCCGATGCGATCGTCCGCGAGATCGGCAAGATCGCCAGGCCCAAGAACGTCTGGATCGTGAGCGACATGCCGAAGACGCGTTCGGGCAAGATCATGCGGCGAGTGATCGCCGGGATCTCGAACTTCGCCGACGTCGGAGATGTTTCGACGCTGGCGAACCCCGAGATCGTGGATCACATCCGGCACCGGGTGCAGAGCCAGAAGTTGGAGCAAGGCGAGGTGCCTCGCGAACTGACGCCGGAGGAAGCCGCAGAGGTCAAGGCGTTCGGCCGCTCTGAATGACACACGCAACGCGGTAGGTCGGCCGGCAGTCGGTGGGAGGACAATTGGCACCGCTGAACCGATCGGAAGGAGGAACTGGTGAATCCCGACGACTTCCCGGCTCCCGCGGAGGGTTTTGTGCTCACCCACTTTCTGGTGGTGTCCGACCAGGAACGTTCCCGGGAGTTCTATCGCTCGCTGTTCGACGGGCAGGTGCTGGTCGAGCGTGATCCGGTCATCATGAAGGTCGCCAACAGTTGGCTGATCCTCAACGCGGGTGGCGGCCCGACGGACGACAAGCCCACCGTCACGCTCGAGACTCCGCCCGACCCCGACCGTACGAGCGCCTTCCTCAACGTCCGAGTGGCAGACATCGAACAGATCTACACGGACTGGACGGCGAAGGGGGTCGAGTTCCTCACCGAACCGAAGGACCATGGGCGCGAGATCCGTGCGTACGTGCGCGATCCGGACGGCCACCTGATCGAGGTCGGCCAGACTACGGGTCTGCTCGCCTGAGCGGAGCCCCGTGGTAGTCGCCGCCAGTGAACGGGCAGGAGCGCCACGCGTCGTCCGGCCGCTCCGTGCCAGGCGAGACGAACCCCCGTTCGCCGAGTTCAACCCGGTCGAGGCGGAGACGGAGGTGACCTTCGAGTTCGCGACCGCCGCCGACGGCGTTGACCTGGGGAGCGTCGTGCACCCGATTCGACATGTGTTCTGAAGGGACATGTCTGACAGGGTGTGTAGGGAGATGTCGGACGCCTGATGGCCGTGGCTCAGGTGTGGGTCGTGGCGGATCTGGTGGTCTCGATGGAGGTTCGGTTCGCGATCGGCGCGTTCGCGGCGTTGGGTGATCCGTCGGTGTCGGTGACGGAGTCGTGCCGGCGGTATGTGTCGAGGTGCTGGTGGCGATGCATCACCGGCTGGTCGTCGAGGGCTGGGATGCCGGGGTCGCGATCGTGCGGGTGATCGATGACCACTCCCGCAAGATCTTGGCCACCGTGGCCGCCGCGGCCGGGAACGCCGCCTCGGTGCGGGCGTGCACGGCGGTCGCGCTGGACCGGCACGGCAAGCCGGTGGTGCCTTGCGGCTTGACCTGCTCGTACGCGGCCGCGCGGATGGTGGCGACGATGATCACACCGTCAACCCCGAGCAGCCGCAAGATCATCCCGTTGGACACGCACCCCCCAGGTAGGTCAGCTCGACCTCGTCGAGCCTGGGCAGCCGCGCTACGGCCGATCTGGACCATCGCCACAGTACGGCGCAGCCGCCGGAAATCATGACAACCACCGCCACGACCGTGCCGATGATTTGCGCTGTGTCCACCGGGTCCGTGCTGAGCCACATGACGGCCAACGCGCCGGCACCAGCCAGCATCAGCAGCCAGGCCAGCCTGCCCTGTCGGAAGCCGGCCGGGCAGGTGGCACCGGAGAGGTCAGGGTCAATCGACGCGGTCTGTCGGTGTCTGGTCGTACCCCGGTGGTGGGTTGGTGGAGACATGTTGATGGTCTGTTGGGTCGTAGTGCGCCGCGGTCTGACTCGGGCCATGACGTCGCGAGGACTTGGCGGCGGTCACTGTTTCGAGACCGACGACATACAGGGTCCACAGTGCGTAGCCGACCGCGACCAGCACGATGACGATCAGCGGAATCGCGATAGCCGCACCCATGAGGAGCCTCCAGTGCAGGGATCCTTCCCAGTACCCCGTAGCCGGCGCCTGTATTCGGTAGCTCCAGCAACTCTGCTAGGGACCAGCAGGTGGTAGTTCACCCACCGACCAGGTCGCCCACACCTTCCCTGCGCCCGAGCGCCGGCCGCCTTCACCGAGCCAGGGAGGGGGACCGCAGGCTTCGAGGTGAAGGCGGCACCTTCAGCTTAGGTACAGTCCTCGATCCGAGAGGCGGTGAATGGTAACGATTGCACGTCAACAAGCACTGGATTTCTGGGGCGAGTGGCACACGGTGATCTTCTTCGTCCGCAACTTCACCGGCGCTGTTCTCGAGCTCGACATCGGCCCCGAGCAGGTCGACGTACGGCGGGACGAAATCCGCGCCTTCAGCGACGACCGCTACCGTTACGTGTCCCACCTGCACGTTGCCGTGGCGGGCTTCATCGCGGCGACCGGGTATGCGACCGCTGCGCTGGCTTGGTTCGGCGTACGGCGGCCACCTCGGCCTGATCTACCTGGCCACGGCCATCTTCGTCATCGGCGCGGTCGTGGCGCTCAAGCCGGTGCTGGCTGGGCAGCGCGGACCTGGAGGCGAGTGACCATGACCACGACCATCGACACCAGCCGCCGCGACGCCGCGGTCGAGAACTCTTCCATGCCACGGCGGCGATGCGACCGCAGGTAGCCGTCGAGTGCCAGGACCGCGGCGATGTCGTCGGTGGGGGCTGCTACACCGAGGTAGTCGCTGAGCCCCGGGGACGCCTCGTGGTAGAAGCGCCGGATCCGGTTGATGCGCTGCAGGCAGAGCGTGTCCTCGATCGAGGACTGCAGCACACGCTCGAACGTGACGGCCGAGGAAGGACAGCACCGGGAACAGCACCAGGCCGAATGTCAGCTTGCCGCTGACCGTGCCGCCTGCAGGTTGAAGTGCTCGGTGGTCATGATCGTGACGGCTGCTGCGGGTTCTAGGGCAGCGACTCGTACGGATGCTTCATGGCAGCCATCCTTGCCGCCTCCTCGCCCAAACCGCTGCCCGGGTGGCCGCGACGTGGCCCGTACTGCGAACTCGCAGTACGGTTGCTGATGGCAACTTATCCCGCTACCGGAGTCGGTGAGCCTCGGCCGGCGTGCCCGGGCATCAGGTGAGGCGAGCGCCTGGGCCTGGGTCTGCGCCCTGAAGGCTGCGTAGGCCTTCGAGGGCGACGGCGAGCATGGGTACCCCGACGTCGGCCGCTCCGCGCAGTTGTTGCAACGTGTGATCCAGGAGCGCGAGGCGGCGCGGGCGATGCTGTAGCCACGCTGCGACTGCCTGCTCCGGTGATGGTGCGGTATCGACCTCGTGGAGGATCGCGAGCGCCATGTGCTGCTGTTCGACGACCAGGTCGTCGCCGAACGCGACCCTTGCCAGGATCGACCAATGGTCGTCGGTGGGCCGCTCTGCGGCCTGCTCGCGCAGCCAGTCGATCTGGAGTTGCTCTCCCACGAGCGTAAAGATGCTGGTCAGGAAGGTGAGGTCGGCGCCAGTGGCTTCGGTGGCCTCCACCACGCCCAGCGTCAGGGTGAGCGGCTCCAGGAGGCAGACCGCACGGGCGAGCTCGGGTGGTGCGCCCTCCGCGACCAGGTCGGCAATACGGGAGTCGAGGCGCCGCCGGGGGAGTGGCGGCATGAGCTGGTCGAGGCAGCCACTCAGCTTGTCGATGCCAGGGCGGAGTCGGGCCACTTCGATCGCGGGATCCACGGCGTGCCCATGCCGCATGAACCAGCGGGCGGCGCTTTCGACGACATGCCTGGTCTCGCCCAGGAGCCGGGTCTGCAGATTGGCGTGCCGGGCGACGTCCAGGCGGTCGATCTCCGTCCAGACAGCCGGAAGAGCGAACACGTCACGCGCGGCGACGTAGGACACGACGAGGTCCTCCCGGTCCCGGCCGGTGAGCTCCTGCACCCGTAGCAGCGCTCCGGAGCCCATCCGGTTGAACGCCTCGTTGGCGAGGACGCTGCAGGCGATCTCGCGGTGGAGGGGATGGCGGGGGAGGAGATCGTTGAACTCGGCGCGCAACGCCGGCGGCAAGTATCGTGCGAGCGCGGCGGAGCCGATGTACGCGTCGTCCGGAACGCCCGACTCGAGGAGGAAGTGAGTGGCCACGTCCTTGCTGACTGCGAGTAGCACCGCGATCTCAGGGCGGGTCAGCCCGAGGCCGCCGGCCTGCCGCTGCGCGACTGCCTCCTCATCCGGCAGTGACTCGAGCGCGCGCTCCAGGAAGCCCAGGTCCTCGGCGTGCCGGATCATCTCCGTTTGCTTGTCCAGCCACCCGGCGCCCAGCGCGTGGCTGACGCTGATCGCCCGGGCTTGCGCGGCGTTGTTCGCCAGTACCTGCTCGACGATTTGTGGAGCAACCTGCCGGAGTAGTTCGTCGCGCCGGGACCGGGACAGCCGCCTGCCCTTGACCGCCGCGTCGAGCAGGATCTTGAGGTTGACCTCGCGGTCGGAGATGTCCACCCCGGCGGAGTTGTCGATGAAGTCGGTGTTGATGAGGCCACCCGCCAGTGAGTACTCCACCCGCCCGCGCTGGGTCACGCCGAGATTGCCACCCTCTACCACCACCCGGGTCCGCAGCTCGGAGGCGTCCACACGGACCGCGTCGTTGGCACGGTCGCCGACGTCGGCGTGCGACTCGGTCGAGGCCTTGACGTAGGTGCCGACGCCGCCGTTGAACAACAGATCGGCCCGGGTCCGCAGAACCGCACGGATCAGCTCATCGGCGGGGAGTTGCTCTGCTTGCACGTCCAGCAGGGCACGCGCCTGTGGTGACAGCGGCACTGACTTCGCCATCCGCGAGAACACCCCGCCACCTGAGGAGATCAGCCCGGGTTCGTAGTCGGCCCACGAGGATCCGGGCAGCCGGGAGAGTCGCTGCCGTTCGGCGTACGACGCCGCCGGGTCTGGATCGGGGTCGAGGAATACATGCCGATGGTCGAACGCCGCGACCAGCCGGATCCGGTCCGAGAGCAGCATGCCGTTGCCGAAGACATCGCCGGACATGTCGCCGATACCGACCACGGTGATCTGGTCCTTCGCCGGGTCCAGCCCGAGCTCGCCGAAGTGCCGTCGTACCGACTCCCAGGCGCCTCGGGCCGTGACTCCGAGAGCCTTGTGGTCGTAGCCGGTGGCACCGCCGGAGGCGAACGCGTCGCCCAGCCAGAAGCCGTACTCCCGGGCGATCTCATTGGCGAGGTCCGACATCGTCGCGGTGCCCTTGTCCGCGGCCACCACCAGGTACGCGTCCGCATCATCGCGGCACCGCACCCGCGGCGGCTGGGCTACCGTTCCATCGACGCGGTTGTCGGTGACGTCGAGCAACCCACGGACGAAGGTCTCGTACGCCGTTCGCACCGCCTGCCGCATCGTCTCGGCATCCGTGGCGGCAGGCGGCCGCTTTACGACGAACGCGCCCTTCGCGCCGTGCGGAACGATCACCGCGTTCTTCACCCGCTGTGCCTTCATCAGGCTGAGCACCTCGGTGCGGTAGTCCTCCGTCCGGTCCGACCAGCGCAGGCCACCTCGCGCCACCTTGGCCGTGCGCAGGTGCAGCCCTTCCATTCGCGTGGAGTAGACGAAGGTCTCGGTCATCGGCCGCGGGACGGGAAGGAACGAGAGGGCGGTCGAGTCGAGCTTCAGCACGAGGTAAGGCTTCGGGACTCCGTTGGCATCGGGCTGGTAGTAGTTGGTGCGGAGAACCGCACAGACCAGCTCCACGAACGAGCGCAGTAGCCGGTCCTCCGACAGGTTCTCGACAATCGCCAGTGCCGCTTCCATGTCGGCCAGCGCCTCTTCCTCCCGCGCGATGCCGTCGTACGCGGGGTCCAGTCGTGCATGGAAGAGTGCAACCAGGAGCCGTGTCACACGCCTGTGCGTCAGGAGTGTCCGCTCAACGTAGCCCTGGCTGAAGGCGAGGCCCGCCTGGCGAAGGTATGCGAAGGCGGCGCGTAGTGCCGACACCTCGCGCCAGGACAGGCCTGCCCGCAGTACCAGCTGGTTGAAGGCGTCGTTCTCGGTGTGCCCTGACCACACGGATCCAAAGGCGTCGGCCACTTCGTTGCGGAGCGCAGGATCGGCCTTGAGCACCGCGACCTCACGCGGCAGCAGCCGGAACTCCTCGACGCGCACCGGTGCCCGCCCGGCAGGGCGCACCTCGTAGGCCTCGTGCCCGGCGATCCGGAGGGCAAGGTTCTCCAGCACCGGGAACACGTCCGCCAACAACGCCGGTGCCGGGCTCGGCCACAGGAGCAGCAGCCGGGTGCCGTCGTCCAGATCCAGGTCGAGCTCCTCGGCGGCCAGCTGGTCGGGCACCACCAGACGCAACAGCGGTTCGCGGACCCCGGCGTACTCCTCCAAGGCTGCCACCCAGGCGCTGGCGATCGCGGGCGGGTGCGTGATGTGAAACCCCTCCGGAAACGCCCGTGCGTACCGACCCATCGTGGCGATGGCACGCGCTTGTCCAAGGCGCGCCGCGAGTGCCTCCTGGAGCCCGCCCTGCCACCCACGCAGTGAGCTGGTGGCCATGCGCTCATCGTAGGCCCGGGACATGGTGCCGGTACGCTGCAATCACTCCCGGGAGTCGCGTGACCCGCTGTCGGGGCCGCACGAAACCAGGCGGTTCGGGACCGAGTGGAGGTCGGTCGATGGGTACGGCGATCGAAGTCGAGGGACTGGCCAAGCAGTACCGCCACAAACTGGCAGTGAGTGAGGTGTCGCTGGCGGTTGCCGAGGGCGAGGCCTTCGGGTACGTCGGCCCCAACGGCGCTGGCAAGACGACGACGATCAGGTGCATGCTCGGGCTGGTCCGGCCGACCGCCGGCACGATCCGCATCCTCGGACACGACGTGGCCACCGACCTCGACGCAGTGCTGGCCGATGTCGGGCACCTACCGGGTGAGTTCGGGTTGTGGCCTCAGTCGACCGGCGCCGAGTGCCTTGAGTATCTCGGCGCGTTGCAGCGACGGCCGCCTGTCCGCAGGCGCGAGCTGTGTGACCGGCTGGAGCTGTCGCAGGCCGAGTTGCGGCGACAAGTCAGGCTGTATTCGCGGGGCATGAAGCAGAAGGTCGGCATCATCCAGGCGTTCCAGCACGAGCCCCGCGTCCTGGTACTCGACGAGCCGACCGAGGGCCTCGACCCCGTCATGAAGGAGCGGTTCGTCGGGCTGCTTGCCGAGCACCGTCAGGCCGGTGGGACCACCTTCCTGTCGTCCCACATCCTCTCCGAGGTGGAGCAGACGACCGAGCGGGTCGCGGTGCTCAGGGCCGGCCGGATCGTTCGAACCGGGACGACCGCTGACCTCACCGGCGAGCGCGTGCTCCACTGCACGCTCGTGCTCAAGCAGCCGCTCATCGGGCCGGCCGGACTCGATATCGAAGGCGTCTCGGGCCTGGACAGCGACGGCCTGATCCACCGCTTCGAATTCCGCGGCGACATGGAACCGCTGATGAGACGGCTCGGTGCACTGCCTGTGCGGGAGTTCGTCTCCGAGCCGGAGCATCTCGCCGAGACATTCTTCGAGATCTACGGAGATCCCGGCCAGGGGAGGACGCAATGAGCTCCGTCGTACTCCGCCAGACACTGCGGCAGGTACGCCGTACACTCGGCGTCCTCAGCCTCGGCGTCGGAGCGTTCTTCTACCTGGTACTGCTCGCCTCGTCGTCGTTCACCAAGGACGCGCCGAACGTGCCCTTCTTCCAGACGCCGCCCAAGGCCATGACGGCGTTTCTCGGTGGCTCAGCCGACTTCTTCCACGCCGACGGATGGTTGAGCGCCGGCATGACCCATCCCGTCATCCTCGCCTTGCTGACCTCGTCGGCGCTGCTGGTCGCCGCCGGATCGGTCGCCGCCGAGGTCGAGCGGGGCACGATCGACCTTGTGCTCGCCCGGCCCGTCGGTCGCGTGTCCTTTCTGCTGGCGAAGGCGCTCGCCTCGATCGTGGCTGTCACCGCTGCCGAGCTGGGTGGCCTGGCCGGCGTACTGGTCGCCAGACAGACGATCGATGGCGTCCGGGAGCTGCCGATCGGGGCCATCCTCCGCGCCTTCACCGGGTCATGGTTGCTGTTCACCGCGGTGGCCATGGTCGCCATGCTCGTGTCCGCCCGGTCAAGTCTGCGGGGGCGGGCGATCGGCATCACCGTCGGCATCGTGGTCGCGTGGTTCTTCATGAACTTCATCGCCCTGCTCATCGACGACGTCAGCGGCCTGCGGTTCGCCTCGCCGTTCCACTACTTCCGGCCCATCGACCTGCTGGCCGCGAATGCGCCCACAGCCGACTTGCTTGTTCTCGCAGTGATCCCTCCAGTCGCCCTGCTCCTGGCCGCCACAGCATTCACCCACCGCGACCTCACCCGCTGAGCACCTCACGGCCCGCACCCATGTGACGATCCTTCGACGGGCCGACGTCAGCCCACTTCGCTCGCCGGCCCACCTGAGTGCCGCGTGCCTGGAGTGAAACGAGTGATTTGGTGTCCGAGGAGGAACACGCACCTTGACCACACGCCTCGAGCTCGGCGGTGACGGGGTAGATCGAACACCGTGATTGTGCACGATGCGTTGCGGCTATCCGTGCTGTGCCGGTCTGGTGACCGGGACGACGGTGAGCAGGTCGTCGAGGCCCTTGAAGTCGTCCGGGTTCGTCGTGAAGAGCGGGATGTCCTCGGCGATGGCGGTCGCGGCGATCATCAGGTCGGCGACTCGGCGCCGGGGTTTGCGGCCGGCGCTGACGACGGCGGCGCGGACTCTGCCGTAGATCCTGGCGGCGTCTGCGTCGAAGGGGATGGGGTCGAACTCGTTCTCGGCGCGTTGGAGGACGTCCATCCGTCGGGCGCGCTCGGCGTGCTCGTCGTAGTCATTCTGCTCGTCGTTGCCGCGGACCTCGTGGGGGCCGGCGGACAGTTCTGCCAGCGTGATGGCACTGATCGCGACCTCGGACGGGAGCTCGGCCGGATCAACCCACTTGCGCAAGATCATGATGTTGGTGTCCAGAAGACCCTGCTGGTATTCAGCGGGCATAGGGGTCGTCCAACTGCTGGTCGGACGTGGCGTCCTGGTCGGCGCGGAAGGCGTCGACGGAGATGTCTGGCGCTGTCCGGGACATGGCGGCGAATTCGGCGCGCGGGACGAAACGCCGCCGACGCCGCAGCGGGATCAACTCGCCGATTCGGTGGCCGTCGCGCGTGACGGTGAAGGACTGGCCGCTTTGGACGGCGTCCATGATCTCCTTGGACTTGGTGCGCAGATCGCGCTGGGTGATCTCCGGCTGTCCCGTCATGGTAATCATGATAACTCGGCTGTGACACGGTGTGCTACTCGGTAGCACACCGTGAGGCGGAGGGGCATTGCAAGACCAGCGCGAACGCTAGCGCGGCGGCGATGTGGATCGTCAGAAGCGCTGGCCGGTACGCGCCGTCTCCGGCCGCGCCGAGCGCGACGACGTGCGAACTGTAGAGCGTCAGGGTCATGCTGTCGGCGGCGATCAGTGGCCGCAGTACGGGTGCTGCGCGGCGGGCAACAAGCAGACAGGGGCCGAGTATGGCGACTGCTGTGCCGATGGTGTGCAGCAGGTCGAGCGGCGTTCCTGAGTGCGGACCGGATACGGCGAGCCACCACCAGGATGTCGTGGGGTGGTGCCGCCGAGCGAGGTTGACAGCCTGCGTTCGAGGGCCGGGCTACCGACGATCCGGTCGGGCCGCCGGCCGGGTAGAGCAGTGTCCAGGATGCAGCCTTGGTGAGGACGGCCAGGCTCGCGCCGCCGACGCGTGGGCCGTCAGCGACTTCTGGTGAGTCGGGAGCGAGCCGGCCGACGGGGCCAACCCGGCGAGCAGGTACGGCGCTGCGCAAGGGCACGGCCGCGTGCTGATCGTTGCCGATGCCAACCGCTTGCCGTCCGGAAAAGAACGCGCTCGCAGTCGATCCGACGGCCGGTACGGTTACCGGATCGGGGCGCCTTCGGGGGTGTAGGTCGCCAGTTCGACCTGGTAGCCGTCGGGGTCTTCCAGGGTGAGTGCTTGCGCCGGGGCGGTGGCCGCGGTCCGGGGATGGATGTCCCCGTGCACGGCGTGCAGTTCCTCGGCGCGCTCGTAGATGTCGTGAATCGACGCGTCGGTCATCAGACAGATGCTGATCGATCCGCGGCGTGCCGGGGTGCCCTCGCGGAGCCGGATGGCCTGTCCGCCGACGACGAAGGACACCTCGCCCTCGTGGTCGCGCGTGGCCCGTGAGCCGGTCAGGGTGGACCACCACCGGCGGCTCGCGTCGAGGTCGGAGACGTTCAGTACGACGTGGTCGAGACAGTTCGCGTGGATCTTCATGTTTCGACTCCTTCCACTATGTCCGACGATCCGCCGGATGGTCGCCGCGCGTCCAGATCCGGCCGTCTGGTTCGGCGCAAGATGTCGGTACGACGCCGTCGTGGCCGGCCACCGACGCCGCCGGAATGGCGATCGCGTCGCCCAGGTCGGTCCAGAAGTTCAGGAAGCCGTGCTTGGCGTCCGCAACGCGCCGCTGAGCGGATACCCGGGGCAGCCCAGGATCGGTCGTTTCGAGGCCGTCGTCATCGGCTCCGACGTCGAGGCCGCGGGCAAGTTCGCACCCTCCGACGCGGGCATCACCCGCATGCACCAGATCGTCGTCTGGAGCCAACGGCGAACTTCCGGCCGAGCCCGACCGACTCCCCGCAACGCGATGCGTCGGCTGGACCCGCGACCTGCAGATGTTCCTGTCGGCGGCGACCCGGAACGCGAAGGTGGTCCTGTTCTTCACCAAGCTCGCCGGGCCGCCGCAGCCTGGGCCGCGCTGGGGCCACACCGACAGGTGGCGGCGTCCTGGCGTCCGGCCTCGACCGGCCCTGAGACCGGTCGCCTACGGCAGCGGCTGGCGCCCGGCGACCCGGGTCCGCTCCGGCGAGATGCCGTACGGTCCAGCGTGGGAGAACGTGCCGCGGTCGTGCGCTGGCGCTCGACAGACGACAACGCCGTCCTTCGCCATGTCGCGCGCGGACTCGGCGCACCAAAGGGCCCGCTGCAGTAGACGCACTCACCCCTCACACGCGCTGGTGAAGGCCGTTGCGACTTCGGCAATCCACTACGGGGCATAGCCTGGGATCGTGCAGTACGCCGACTGGGGTGAGCGTGCCGCTCGCTGGTCTGGAATTCGCAGCGAGACGGTCGATCTGCACGGCACGAAGGTGCACTACCTGGCAACTGATCAGACGCGGGCATCGGAGGTGCCCGTGCACCTGCTCGTTCCCAATCCGGCCAACAGCGCCTCGAACTGGCTCGACGTACTCGCGGAACTGCGACCACACTCGAACGCGATCGCGGTAGATCTGCCCGGCACGATCGCCGGCCACACCGCGACGCCGAACCGGCGCGCGGCGAGCATCGAAACCAGCGCACTGTTCCTGCGCGATTTTGCTGACGCACTCGAGCTCGATCGGGTTGTGGTTCACGGCTGGTCCGCGGGTGGGATGGTTGCCTTGCTGTTCGCCGACCAGGCACCCGCACGGGTCGCCGGGCTCGTATTGGTGGTGCCTGCACTTCCTCCCCCAGTGAGCGACGGCGAGGCGCGCATGTGGCAAACGCTCGGCAGAGCTGGGTTGGCCATCGGCGCACCGGTCGCACTTGTGTTGGTCCGCGTTTCAGGGCGGCGCATTCTCGCTGCGCAGCTGAGGGTGCTGGATGATCCTGCGTCGATTGCGGACAGCCGATGGAGCACGGGCGGTGACTTGACGAGAATGTCCCCGGAGATCGCCGGTCTGATGCGGGATGAGATGGCGGCGGTTGAGCCGAGGCGTTTGGGAGGCGCGGTCAGGGTGTATGCCTCGCTCATGTCGCTGATGTTCGTCCGGCGGCGACTCGTGCTCGACGTGATGCGCCGGGTTGCATCGCCGACTCTCCTTGTCTGGGGCGATGAGGATCGTCTCACTTCCCGCGCGTCGATCGATGACTGGACGGCGCGGCGGCCTGACTGGGACCTGGTGGTCCTGCACGGCGTGGGCCACGCACCGCCGCTCGAGGTTCCGTCCGATTACGCTCGCGCGGTCATCGACTGGTGTGATTCACGGGTCCGCGACCTGTAGAGCTATGCGGAAGTTGCACGCACATTGACCACGCCTCTACGGCTTGGTGCCGCCCATCAAGTACACATTCTCCATCGAGATCGCCATGCCGCGGGAGAAGGTGGTCGGGCTGCTCGAGGACCCGGCACAGCGGCCGAAATGGCTGCGGGCCTGGTGCTGCACGAGCCGCTGAGTGGGGAGGACGGGCAGCTGGGCGGCAAGCCGCGGGTCGTGATGCAGATGGACCAGCGGACCTTCGAGGGCATCGAGACCATCACCCGCCGGGGGCCGGCAGACCTGCGCGAGCTCCAGACAACGAGCGTCGTTCACTCCTGCCTCGGAGGGCCGCGAGCCACTAGCGATCGCCCAGACCTGGTTCAGCGGCGGCCGGACGAGCCGTCGGTGGCCCTTGGTGCGCGCAGTTGACAGCATGTCCACGACGTGCTCGCCGAGCGGGTCGGGGGCGGCGCGGCCGTAGTAGTCGCCGCCCACGACCTTGCCGACACGTCGCTTGCGTCCGGCAGCGGAATCGTTGCAATAGGCAACAGTTGCCGCGCGACTGATCAGATCCGCGGAAGCTGCTCGTCCGGGTTCTCGTCGGGGTCGACCTCGGGCTCTGGGTACGGCGTGATGTCCGGATCGTCCGGCTGGTCTTGACCGGGCAGGTCCGGGTCGAGTGGATCGGGCGGCGGTGGAACTGGTGTCGTGGTCATGGTGCCTCCTGGAGTTGGACGGACATCGGTGGGGAGATGCGGACCGCCGTGCTGTCGCTACCAAGCCGTCGGGCCTGCCAGGCGCCATCCGCGGACGGGCAGTCAGCGCAGCAGAACCTGGGTCTGTGTGTCGATCTGGTACCCGGCAGGACCGGATTCATGTGTAGGTGAAAGCTGACGGGGATCGCGCTGTCGATGCCAGCCAACCGGCGACGCGAACTGGTCCGGGCGCTCGATGCCTTTGCCGCGGCAGTCGACGAACCCGCCGTAGTCGCCGAGGCTGCGTGGCTGCACGGCGTACTGGCTGTCGGCCCGCTCGCTGGTGCACTGGTCGGGCCGGGACTGAGGTTGTATCAGCGCGCACGAAGTGATGCATAGTCGCCCGCGGTCAGCGGCTCGGTTGTCAGCGCGCCGTCGGCAAGCAGGGTCTCGACGGGGACGCCGCCGCGTTGGAACGTCACTTGGTCGATGGACGGCAGCGCCGTGAAGGACAACACGATCTGGCCGACCGCGAGCACGTTCTCGGTGCTCGATCGTCCTTCGGTCTCGCCTCCGAGTTCGAGCACCACGCGAGTTCCCTGGATCTCGGCCACCGACAGTTGCAGGCCGTCCGGCAGGGCTGAGGTGATTCCGTTGGCCTGCTCGGTCTCGTTGGGCCCGGCTTGCAGCGCCTGGATGACGGTGTCGATGCGGTCTGTCTGCGCAGTGCTCGGTGCCTCGCGCAACAATCCGACCAAGCGTCGTTGCGGACGAAATCAACCTGGACGGCCGGCATGCCGGGGACGGCAGTCGCCGGAGTGGCCGGCTGTTGAGGGCTGCGAAGCACTGTCGGGACGACTTCTGGGTCGATAGGGGCCGGCGTCGACTGCATCGGCACGCCGCACGCCGCCAGCAGCAGTACCGCCGGCACGAGCCATCGTGTCGGTGTCAAGCGCCGCCTCCGCATTCCATCGTCTGGCGGGGCGGATTCACCAGGTTGGCCGACCGAAACGCCACAAGGCCGAGGACGGCGTTGTGGTGGGATGCATGCGACGGACGCCCCTCAACGGCCGTCGCAGCATCCACTCGGCCCGGTGTGCAAGCGACCATCCGCCCGGACCTGTCGACGACGCTAGAACACGAAGCGACAGGCATCCAGCGCCGCGATCACCGCCAGGGGGGAATGTCAAGAAGTCTCAATCCCCACGTCAAACAACCGCGAGATCCGGAGCGGTCTGCCGCGAGTCCGGCTGCGCGACCGACGGTGCGACACCTGAGGTTGACCCGGCCGGGTGGGGGTTTCTTGACCGGCCGGGTCAGACGTCCGCCGGAAACCCGTCCGGCTTGTGTCACGCTGCGACGATAACGCCGGCCTCGTGCTCTGCGACTACCTCCGCAAGACCGTCACAGACTCTCAACATGCGCTCAATGCGCCGTCACGAGCGGCTGAATCGGGCCATCGTTGACGACCAGAACCACTGCGCGGACGACGTGGATCGTCGTGAATGTCAGGAACAGTGGACCAGGCCAGGCGAAGCGGTACGACGCGCGTGCGGCGCGATTCTCAGCTCCGATCCGAGCCTTTGCGGCAGCCCGGTTGATGAGTCTCGCGAGGTCGGCCTGTGTGCCGAAGTCACCGGCGGCCACCTGGGCGTTGGCCGCCTCGACCCCAGCCGCGATGAAGCTGCGGTAGCTCGTCGTGATCCGCAGGTTGCTACCGCTGGTCGCAGCAGTGACGTGGGTCAGCGGGATGTCAGCTCGCCGGAGCGGGTTGCGCACGACGACGTGTGTCCGGGTTACGGCAAGCGACGACGACGCGTAGAGGTAGAGACCGCCCAGCAGGACAAGGAAGAAGATCTGCAACCACCAGTCGCCGCCGGTGAGGTCGTCGCCCTTGCCTTCCGGGAAGTAGGTCAGGGACACGCTGAGGACGGATTCTCCGACGAGGAAGGCGCCTGCGATCGTTCGCAGAACCGGTCGGTGGTAGCGCACGTCGGCGTCCGGATAGCCGGCGATCCCGCGCGCAGTCCTGGGGCGCAGCAGCGTCATGTGGTCCTTCCTCCGAACGGGCGGCAGTAGGCGTTGCTAGCGGTCCCAGGCTTCGGCGAGTGACTTGAGCCTGGCTCGTACACGACGGGATGCGCCTGCGAGTCCGCCCCATGGGCGGCCGAGGCGATAGGCCCTGATGCCCAGGACGCCGCCAGTGATCGCGATGGCGCCGGGGACGATCAGGCGGGATGCGATGCCGCCGAGTGAGCCGTCCCAATCGGCGTTGAAGTCGTCGAGGACCATGTTCTGGTCCGGGGACAGCGGGTCGATCATCAAGTCGACCGATTCTCCTACCGCGGCAGGGTCGAGCTCCAGGTCGTCGTTACTGCTGACGAAGCTGACTTCGGTGTGTCGTCCGTCGCGAAGGACGACCTCGGCCGCCAGCGGCTCACCTGTGCGGCTCTCCGCGAGGACGCTGACCACCACACCGGTCGTCTGCTGTCCACGGGCACGAAGCAGTGACCGGAGCTCGTTCTCGGCAGCGAACTCGTTCACGGTGATGCCTCCGAGCACGATGCCGGCCGTCGCGACGATGGCGAAGAAGAACGGTCCAGGACCCGACATGGATCCAAGGATGCCTCATCCGCTGATGCCGTCTCCCGGCTGAGCGTTCGGTCGGGAGACGGCGCGCGGTGGTCAGGAGGATTCGATGTCGCGGTGGTGGAAGAGGGTGCTGCCGGTGACTGCGAGGGTGGCGGCGAGGGCCGTCAGTACTGCGAGGGGCGTCACTGGCAGGTCCGCGAGTGGCATGGCTGTGGTGTGGGCGAACGGCGACAGATCGGTCACCCAGCCGGGGAGGTCGAGGAGGGCGCCGAACATGCCGAAGAAGACTGCGTAGGCGACGACGATCCACGCGAGGGTGGCCAGTGCCGGGCGCAGGCCGAACAGGGCTGCGGTGAGACCGGCGATCAAGGCCACCGCTGGGAGGAAGGCCAGTGTGCCTGCCGTGACTTCGGCGACGGTGCTCAGGCCGGCGTCTCCGGTGGCGGCGCCGATGCCGACGCCGAGTCCGCTGAGAGCCAGCAGGATGGCGGACGCGAGGGTCGTGTAGCCGAGCCAGGCGAAGTACCAGCGGGGTCGGCTGACCGAGGTGGCGAGCGCCGCCTCGGTGTGGCCGCTGCGTTCCTCGGACCGCAGCCGAAGTACCGACGTGACGGCGAAGGCGCCGACGAGCAGGGCGAAGAACAGCGCCATGGTGGCGTAGAACGCGTCGAGTGGATCTTGGCCGTGGGCGGTGAAGATCTCGCCCATCTGCGGGTTGTTCGCGACGGCGTCGGTGACGGAGTCGCTGAGCGATCCGCTGGGTACGGCGAACACGAACAGCCCGGCCGCCCATCCGATCAGGGCGGTGCGCTGCTGACGTGCCGCGAGCCCGAACGGTGTCGACAGCGACGGTGCGGCGTCAGCCCGGCCCAGCCTGGCCGGGATCAGCCCGGCGCCGACGTCACGCCGTACGGACAGGAAGTAGCCGACGGCAACCGACACCGCAAGGACCGCGATCGCCAACAGGAGTGGCCACCAGCGCAGGTCGACGAAGGGCCGAGCCTGCTGGGTCCAGGCCAGTGGCGACAGCCAGGACAGGACGTTGCCGCCGGGCTGGGAGACGTCACCGATCGCGCGGAGGAGGAAGGCGGCGCCGACAGCGGCCATGGCGAGACTCGAGGCGGCGCGGGAGTGCTCGGTCAGTTGCGTGGTGACGGTGGCGATGCCTGCGAAGGCGAGTCCGGTGAGGCCGATGCCGGCGCCGACGGCGAACGAGTCGGCCGCAGCCAGGTCGCCGCTGAGCATCGCGAGCGCGGTGAGGAGGGCGACGCCGATGTTGGCGATCACCGCCACGATGAGGGCAGCGGTGGTGGCGGCGTGCCGTCCGACGACGGTGGAGCGGACGAGTTCGGCGCGTCCGGTTTCCTCCTCGGCGCGGGTGTGGCGGGTGATGAGGAAGATGCTCATCATCGCTGCAGGGATGGCGAGGTAGAGCACCATTTCGTTGGTGATCATCGCGCCGAGGGTGTAGTTGTCGAGGCCGTAGCCGGGGCCGGACATCATGGTGGCGGCGGGGGAGTCCATGAGTTCGGCCCGGACCTGGCGTTCTTCCGGAGTGCCGTAGACGGTAGGGAGGGCGCTGACGGCGTACAGCATGCCGAGGCCGATGCCGCCGATCCAGATCGGCAGTTTGACCCGGTTGCGGCGTAGTGCGAAGCGGACCAGGGTGCCGGTAGCGGTGAGGTTCTCGTTCATGCCTGGGCTCCGACGAGTTCGTCGCCGTACTGGCGGAGGAAGAGTTGCTCCAGTGACGGGGGAGCGCTGTGCAGCGTGCGTACACCGAACTGCCCCAGCGACTGTACGACGGCCGGCAGGTGGTCGGCGTCGACGTCGAAGGTGACCTCGCTCCCGTCATAGCGCAGGTCGTGGACGCCTGGGACCGTCGACAGTGCAGTGGGGTCGCGGTCGACGGCGGCGGTGATCGTCGTACGGGTGAGGTGCCGTAGCTCGGCGAGAGTGCCGGACTGGACGGCGCGGCCGTTGCGGATGATCGTGACCGTGTCGCACAGCTTCTCGACCTCGGCGAGGATGTGGCTGGACAGGAGCACCGAGCGCCCGGCCTGCTTCGCCTCGGCGATGCATTCCTGGAAGACGGTCTCCATCAACGGGTCGAGACCGGAGGTCGGTTCATCCAGGACGAGGAGTTCGACGTCGGATGCGAGCGCCGCTACCAAGGCGACCTTCTGGCGGTTGCCCTTGCTGTAGGTGCGGCCCTTCTTGGTCGGGTCGAGCTCGAACCGGTCGAGCAGCTCAGCCTTGCGGGTCTTGTCCGAACCACCGCGCAGCCGGGAGAGGAGGTCGATCGCCTCGCCTCCGGTCAGATTCGGCCAGAGGCTGACCTCCCCGGGGACGTAGGCCAGCCTCCGGTGCAGTGCGACCGCATCGACCCATGGTTGACGTCCCAGCACCGAGACGTCGCCGGCGTCGGCTCGGAGCAGGCCGAGCACGATCCTGATGGTAGTGGACTTTCCGGCCCCGTTCGGGCCGAGGAAACCGGCCACCTGGCCGGTCGGTACGGACAGTTCGAGCCCGTCGAGCGCCTTGACCTGGCCGAAGGACTTGTGCAGTTGGGAAATCTCCAGGGCAGCAGTCATTGCTGAACCTCTCCAGAGTGATCCGGGGTAACCCGGCGAAATGTCGTCGTGGGGACGCCGCTGCGGGCGTCGTGTCCGCACGTACTACGGCTTCGCGGAGCCGTCAGGCGGATCGCTGACGTACATCAGGTACTCGTCGAGCATCGAGCGGTCGACGAACAGCCCGTCGGTGAACAACTCCAGCGCGGGCAAGGTGATCTCATCCGAGAGTCTGCGGAGCTCGGCGCGGAAGTCTTCCAGCTCCACCGGGCCCTGGCGCAGGGACATCCACAGCAGCAGCGAGCCCATCCCCTGGTAGGTCAGATACCGGGCGCGGCCGGCGGGGTCTCGGCTCGGCCGGATCGTGCCGGCCTGGACGCCGGCCTCGAGGTACGTCTCGGCGTCGGCGCACATCTGCTCGACGAAGGCGTTGCCCAGCTCGCCACCGGCCTGCATGCTGCGCAGTGAGTACAGAGCGTGCGGCGCGTACTCCTCGATCTCGGCGAGCTGCGCGATCATGCCCGCCGGGCTGCCGGTGGTCGCCTTCGTCTTCTCCGACCGGACGACATCGAGCACGTAGGCGTCACAGGCTTTGCGTAGTCCGTCCTTGGAGCCGAAGTGGTGGACCACCAAGCCGGCCGTCACTCCCGCATCGGCCGCGACCGCCCGCAGGCCGGCGGCGAAGCCGTCGCGTCCGAACCGGAGGATCGCCGCGTCTCGGATCCGCTCAGCCGTCATCGCCCCGGCTCCACCAACGGGCGGGGCGTCCGACACCCGGATTGAACGCACGTTCAAAGCCTAAACCGCTGTTCAATCCGCGCGCAAGACCGCGCCTTGTCTGTCATGGCAGCTGTCCAAGCTGCGGCTCCAGATCCTCGCAATCCTGCAGTCTCCGAGAACGCAGTCGCTGTCGCGGCCGGTGGATGTTGCTGTCGACAACAGACGGTTGCGGTTCCCGGCTGAAACGGGGTCAGGGTGTGGCCTCGGTTGCTCCGGGCACCGGGAATGGGAGAGGGTAGGAATCGGAGCGCCGGGAAGTCTGGTCGGCACGCCCGCACCCGTCTGGGATGTGGGCGGTTCGCGACGTCCTGGGAGGTCTCCGTGCCGAGCAGTTCCGCGTGTCGCCAGGCTGTGCCGACGTCACCTGTCCGGCGGTCCGGCGTACTGTGGGACTGTGCACGGAAAGCAGATGGCCGAGGAGTATCCGGTGATCGGCTTGGACGACGACGCCCGTCGGGCCGTGGAGTTGCTCGCCTCGCGTCGGCTGCCGGGCTTGATCGTGACCGGCGAGGACGGGAGTCCTTACGCGGTGCTGCCGGCGTCGCAGGTGGTGAAATTCCTGGTGCCGACGTACGTGCAGGACGACCCGGCGCTGGCTCGGGTGATCGAGGAGTCTCTGGCCGATCAGGTGGCCGACAAACTGTCCGGCGTGACGGTGCGCAAGCTGCTGCCGGCGGAGCCCACCGAGGTGCCGGTGGTGAACCACGACGACACGATCCTGGAAGTCGCGGCGATCATGGCTCGGCTGCGGTGCCCGCTGGTCGCGGTCATGAAGGACAAGGAGATTCTGGGCGCGGTCACCGCATCCCGGCTGCTCGAGCTCGCGACGTCGCCGCACTGACCGGCGCGGATCCGTCGTACGGCGGGTGCCGCGGATGACCGTCATCGCGGTGCTGGTGTTCGTCGTCGCCTATGTGCTGATCGCGACCGAGTGGACGCACAAACTCCTGGCCGCACTCGGTGGCGCGGCACTGTTGCTGGCGCTCGGGGTCACGGATGCCGAGCACGCGTTCTACTCGCACGAGACCGGTGTCGACTGGGATGTCATCTTCCTGCTGTTCGGGATGATGGTGATCGTCGGCATCGTTCGGCGTACCGGGGTGTTCGAGTACATTGCGATCTGGGCGGCGAAGCGGGCGAAAGGGTCGCCGTTGCGGGTGATGATCCTGCTCACGCTGATCACTGCGGTGGCCTCGGCCCTGCTCGACAATGTGACCACCGTGCTGCTGATCGCGCCGGTGACCTTGCTGGTGTGCGACCGGCTCGGTATCAATCCGGTGCCGTTCCTGATCGCGGAGGTGCTGGCTTCCAACATCGGTGGTGCGGCGACGCTGATCGGTGACCCGCCGAACATCATCATCGCCAGCCGGTCCGGGTTGACCTTCAACGACTTCCTGATTCACATGGCGCCGCTGGTGGTCATCACGCTGATCGTGTTCACGCTGGTGCTGCCGTGGCTGTTCAAGGGCTCGTTCACGGTGGATCCGGACCGGGTGGACGGGGTCATGCGGCTGAACGAGCGCGAGGCGATCGAGGATCCGCGGCTGCTGATCAAGTGCGGCGCGGTGCTGCTGCTGGTGTTCGTCGGCTTTGTCGGCCGCGCGGTCGTGGACATCGAGCCCTCGATCGTGGCGCTGCTCGGGGCGGGGCTCCTGGTGCTGATCTCAGGGGTGGAGACCCGGCACTACATGGCGAGTGTGGAGTGGCAGACGTTGCTGTTCTTCGCGGGCCTCTTCATCATGGTCGGCGCGCTGGTCAAGACCGGCGTGATCGGCGAGCTGGCCGATCAGATCGGCGAGGTGATCGAGGGCCGCGCGCTGCTGGCGGTGATGCTGATCCTGGTCGTGTCGGCGGTGCTGTCCGGGATCGTGGACAACATCCCGTACGTCGCGACGATGAGCCCGGTCGTCCTCGAGCTGACCAAGAGCATCCCGGATCCGGTGCAGGCCGAGGCGTTGTGGTGGTCGCTGGCGATTGGCGCGGACTTCGGCGGCAACGCGACCGCGGTCGGGGCGAGCGCCAACGTGGTGGTCATCGGGCTCGCCCTGCGGGCCGGTCATCCGATCAGCTTCTGGGAGTTCACTCGCAAGGGTGTGGTGATGACCGCGATCACGATCATTGTTGCGGTGCCGTACCTGTGGTTGCGCTATTTCGTGCTGGCCTGATCGCCTCGTGGGGGATTGCTGATGCTGCTGCTGTGTTTCGCCGTGGTGCTGTTGCTCGCGGTGCTGGTGTCGAGTCTGACGCACCGGACGATCCTGTCCACGGCCGTGCTGTTCCTGCTTGCCGGATTCGTGCTCGGCCCGGAGACGTCCGGCGTCCTGGACCTGCGGCCGGAGTCCGATGTCGTGGCGATCCTGGCCGAGCTCGCGCTGTTCGCCGTACTGTTCACCGACGGCATGCGGGTTGGGTGGGCTGACCTCCGCTCGGCTTGGCGACTGCCCGGGCGGGCGCTTGGCTGGGGATTGCCGCTGACCCTCGTCGTCACGGCGGTGGCGGCGCACTACGTCGCCGGCCTCGACTGGCCGGAGGCCCTGCTGGTCGGGGCGATCCTGGCGCCGACGGATCCGGTGTTCGCCTCGGCACTGGTCGGGAACGACAAGGTTCCGGCGCGCTTGCGGCATCTGCTCAACGTGGAGTCGGGAGTGAACGACGGCCTGGCGTTGCCGTTCGTGATGGTGTTCCTGGCGATCGCGGCGCATTCCGAGGACCTGCATCTCGGGGAGCTGGCGCTGGAGTTGGGCCTGGGCATCGTCATCGGCGTGGTGGTTCCGTGGGTGGCCATCCGGCTGGAACGAACCCGGTTCTTCTCCGCGTCGACGCAGTACGAGCCCTTGAACGCGGTGGCGATCGGACTCCTGGTGCTGGCGCTCGGCAAGACGATGCACGGCAACCTGTTCCTCGCCGCGTTCGCGGCCGGGATCACCGTCGCCACCTTCGGTCCGCGGCAGCGGGAGGCGTTCGAGCACTTCGGTGAGCTGATCTCGGAGTCGCTCAAGCTGGCTGCGCTGCTGGTGTTCGGCGCGCTGATCTCGCTCGAGTTCCTCGGCGAGATCTCCTGGCAGGGGTGGGTCTTCGCGATCGGCGCGCTGGTCGTCGCTCGGCCACTGGCCCTGGCGGTGTCGTTCTTCCGCTCTGGTCTGGGAGCCCGCGAACAGATCGCCGCGATGTGGTTCGGCCCGAAGGGATTTGCCTCAGTCGTCTACGGCTTGATCGTGGTGGAGTCAGGCATCCCGGCCGCTGACGAGGTCTTCCATCTGGTCGCGCTCACCATCGTGCTGTCGATCATCGCCCACTCGTCCACCGACGTCGTCGTCGCCCGCTCCTTCGAGCACGCCGACCTGAAGGCGACGGCGCAGACCTAGTGTCAGGTTCCGGACTGAGTCGCGGCCAGGACGGACGTGGCCTTGTCGGCGGCGGTCGTCGTCGCGCCATCGATGTCTTCGGGCACACCCGCGACGACCGTGACCGCCAGCACCACGTCATCGATACCGGTGGAGATCATGGTGACCTCGAGCCCCTCGAGGGGGCCGGACGAGGCAGTGAAGCGTACGGCGACCGGATCAGTGCCGGCCCGTGGCGCCGAGACCTCGCGGACGCTGATCGGGGAGCGGCCCTCACCGGGAATCGACAGGGTCATGGTGCGGCACGCGGCGACGGCTTGTTTGAAGGACTTCTGGAACGCCTGTACGGCGGCGGTCGACCCCAGCGCGTCGAGACTCTCGTCGATGAAGGGCCCTTGTGCGCCGCCGGAGTAGGACTTGGTGGCTGACGCCTTCGATCCGGGTAGCGTGTCGGCGTTGGAGAGGGTCACCAGCCGGGCGCAGCGCGGGTCCTTCGACGCGAGGGTGACGTCGCCGTCCTCGCCGCTGTCACCCGTTTCGATCGAGAAGCCGGCCGGCAGGTCTTCCAGTGCCAGCAGGGCTTTGGCGAGTTGGGCGGCGGTCCGGACCGGCTTCGCGGCCGGACTCGAGGGCGGTACGACGCTCGGCGTCGTAGCGGGCGGAGTCGCAGTGCTGGGAACGGGCGTCGGCGACGCCGCCGTGGACGGACTGGAGGACGCCGCGTCACCGCCGCCGGAGCAAGCGGCCAGGGCAAGCACGAGTACTGCGGCAGCGCAGGCAGGGCGGATGGACTTCGGCATCTTGATCGTCTCCTGGTGAGGGCATGGGTCAGGCGTCGCCGACCAGACTTCCCGGCACACCAGCAAGGCAGTTTCATCGTTGGGTACCGAAACGTTGCCGGCTCGGTACACCGCGCTGGTCCGATTCCGGCGGCACGGGGGAGCCGCCGGAATCGCACGCACCCGCTACATCGTCACGCCCAGGCCCGCGTTACAGCAGTGACGAGATCGTGACCAACCTCGACGGCCACGGGCTGCTGTTCGAGCAACCAGCGCGAGCTGAACGGAACCGCCGGACTCAGCGATCCAGCTGAAGGCGCTGCCAGGAGCGCAGCGTCAGTCCGGTGGCGGTGATGAGTACGGGTACGACGAGTGCCAGTTGGAGGATCGTGACGTTGGCGCCGTTGCTGATCGCCCAGAGTGCGGGGGCGCCGAACGGGAACCAGCCGCCGGTCCCGGCGACCACCGTGATCTGGGACAGCACCAGGATGCCGATCGTGGTCGCGATTCCGGCGAGCACCGAGCGACCCGCGGTCGCGGCCCAGGCAGCGGGAGTCGCGATGGCGGCAGTGAGCACGGTCAGGACGAACTGCCGCGCCATCGCCGGCACGACGTCAGCTGGGACGGGCCCGAGTCCGGCGGCCAGGCCGGCGGCGATCAAGGCGATCAGGAGGGCCGCGGCGGTCACGCATGCCCAGGCGAGGTAGACGACGAGTTTCGCGGTGGCGATCGTGGGTCTGGAGACCGGGATGGCGAACAGGCCGGTGATCGTTCCTTCCTCGAACTCGCGGCTGAACAGCCAGCTCAGGACGACGCCGTACCCGAGCAGGCTCGCCGCGGCGGTCACCTGCGCGGCGATGGTGAGATATCCGGCCCAGCCTCCCGGATGGATGAGCGGACCGAGCTTGGCAGCCAGTTGCGGGTCGTCGGTGCGGACTGCCAGCAGCATCGACGAGCAGATGAGGGTGATGCCGAGCACCATGATGATCGTCGACGCCCGCACCACAGTCGCCCGGACGAACTTGGTGAGCTCGGTGACGAGGCCGACGGTCATGCGGCCACGTCGTCGCTGTGGACGAGGTCGAAGAACGATCGCTCGATGTCGACGCCCTGCGGGTCGAGCGAGCCGATGATCCGCCCGGCGTTGAGCACCGAGATGCGATCGGCGATCCGGGCGACCTCGTCGAGATGATGGCTGCTGACCAGTACGGCGGCGCCGGTCGCTGCCCGTCGTACGAGTGCCTCGCGCAGCAGGATGACGCCGGCAGGGTCGAGAGTGTTGGTGGGCTCGTCCAGCACGATCAGTCGGGGGTTGTGCTGGAGTGCGGAGGCGAGACCGAGGCGCTGCCGGTTACCGAGTGAGAGCTTGCCGGCGCGGCGGTCGGCGTACTGGGCGAGATGGAGTTCGGTCATCGCGGCCGCGACCATCTGGGTGATCTCGGCGGGCGTGACTTGGTGCAGCCGAGCGCTGAGAGCGAGGTTCTGGCGGCTGGTGAGCTCGCGGTAGGCCAGCGGAACGTCGACCAAATGACCGACTTCGCGCCAGTCCGCGTCGTCCAGTGTCTGACCGGCGAGGGCTATTGTGCCCGCCTCCGGCTTGAGCATTCCCAGCAGGAGCCGCATCAAGGTGGACTTGCCGGCGCCGTTGAGGCCGACCAGTGCATGGACCTCGCCTGGTGCGACCGAGATGTCGACACCGCGGATCCCGGTGCCGTCGTCGAACGTCCGGACCAGGTTGCGAGCCTGGATCGCATCCTCAGCCATGGCGGTTCTCCAGCACGTCGAGCGCGGCGTCGATCGCCTGCGACAGATCGTCGCTGTCGGTCAGGCTCCAGTCGAGCAGGGCGGTGTTGAGGGCTCCCAGCACCGCTCCGGCGGCGATCCTCGCGTCGCGATGCGAGGTTCCACCACTCGCCAAGGCGTCAGTGATCACTGCCTCCGTCGCCGCCGTCCCGCTGATCATCGCCGCTCGTAGCGCCGGCGTCCGGGCGACGATCCGCAGCCGGACCCGGACCTCCTCGACCGACGGTGGTAGGAGTTCCTGCCAGGCCGTACGCACGCCCTTGGCTGCACGGCTGATCGGGTCGAGCTTCGCCGGCTGTTGCCGGATCGCGGCACCGATCAGGGGGTCGTACGGATCGTCGACCAGCAGGCTCGCCTTGCTCGGAAAATGCCGGAAGAAGGTCATCTCGGTGACGCCGGCGCGTGCCGCGATCTCGCCGGCGCTGGTGCCGTCGTACCCGCGCTCGGCGAACAGCTCCAAAGCCGCGGTCAGCAACCGCTCCCGGGTCCGCTCCGCTCGTCCACCCACGACTCAATGTTAGCCACTAACATTTCCGCCCGCAACGGCTGCACGGCCGCGCCTCCGTATCCGGACCTCGGCTGGATCCGGGCTGGGAAGGCCGAGCTGCCCGTTGCGGTTGACAAGGACCAGGGGACGGTCTTCAGAGTGCGGTCATTGCCGCGGTGACTGCTGGTTTCAGTTGGCGGCGGGAGGCGCCGGCGCGTGATCTGAGATTGATGGCGTAGGCGAGCAGTGTGAGCATCTCAGCCTGGCCTTCGATCGTCCCGCTGACGCGTAGCTGCTCCTTGCTCTGGGCAACCTTCAGGGCGGCGTGCATGGCGTCCCGTAGTGCATCGTGGTGTTCGGCGAGAAGCATCTGAACGGCGTCCGGCGACGACTCGACATGAGCGTTCGAGACCAGGCAGCCCCAGCCGGCGAAGTCGCCGGAGCAGCGCAACCGGAGCAGGGCGTCGAAGAAGGAGGCGATCGCGGGCAGTCCACGCCGGTCGGTGGCGAGTCGGTCGAACATCGGCAGCGAGCGGTGGTCCAGGTACCTGCGGACGGCCGCGGCGTAGAGCCCGTCCTTGCCTCCGAACGCGTTGTAGAGACTTGACCGGCTGAGTCCGGTCGCCGCGACGACGTCCTGGATGCCTGTCGCCGTCACCCCTTGGCGCCAGAACAGCAACTCGACGGAGGTGAGCACTGCCTCCTCGTCGAAGTGTTTGACATCTGCCACGGGCACCATCGTATCTTGGAACGACTGGTCCAAGATAGAGGAGCCTCCGGATGAGTGCGGTCGAAGTACTGGTGCTGGACGTCAACGAGACCCTGTCGGACCTGGAACCGCTGCGCGAGCGGTTCAAGGCTGTCGGCTTGCCGGCCGACAGCCTGGACACGTGGTTCGCGGCGACGCTGCGAGACGGCTTCGCCCTGACCGCGGCGGGTGCGTCAGCCGAGTTCCGCGTGGTCGGTCGCGATGTGCTCGTCAGCCTGCTGAGCTCGCACGGACTCGATGCAGGGGATGAAACGGTGGGCTCGGTCCTTTCGGGGTTGACCGAGTTGTCGCTTCACCCTGATGTTCTTCCTGGACTGCGTCGACTCCGCGACCTCGGCCTGCGGATCATCACCTTGACGAACGGATCCGCCGCGATGTCCGAGCGGATGTTCACCCAGGGCGGCATCATGCCGTTGCTCGAGCACCGGCTCGACGTGTCGGTCCCAGGCCGCTGGAAGCCGCATCCGGACTCCTATCGGTACGCGGCCGTCGTGTGCGGTGTCCCGGAGGAGCGGATGGCGCTGGTCGCCGTTCACCCGTGGGACATCGACGGTGCACGCCGAGCCGGTCTGCAGGGCTACTACCTCGATCGCCGCCGCACGCCGTACCCGAAGGCCTTCAAGGAACCAGACCTCGCAGTGCCGGACCTGAACGCGCTCGCGGACGTCCTCGCGGAGAAGGTCGGGTAGGACTGGTGCGATGGCATGAGTCCCTTGGTGTGATCGCGGGCTGACATCGATGTCTGCGACAACGCAGGATGCTCGGTACCGCGGCAGTACTGGCAGCAGGTGACAGGTCGCGATACGTTGCTACTGGTGTGCCGGGAAGGCTGGTCGGCGTCGTACTTGTTCATCGCCGCCAGGAGGCAACGATGGGTACCGGCCGCGGTTCAGTTGACTCTCCCGATCTTGGGATCGGCTCACGGCTGCGTGGGGTGTGGCCCCCGATGCGGAGGATGTCGTGAGCAGCGGCGGCAGCTCCGGAGGCGGTGCGGCGCCGCTGGCGGCGGTACGCCATGGACTTCTCGTGCTCGACGTGCGCGGTGCGCTTGTGGGACGGGTTGAGTACGTCGGAGTGGAGGACCCCGACGAGCAGCGTCATGAGACGTGGCTGTCCGGCGAGGCACTGATCTGGTCCAGGTTCGTCCAGGTGCGTGGCTCTCGTCCGGACGGTCGTGGCTTCGTCATCGAGCCTGGCCAGATCGCGTGCATCGCCGACGATCACCTTCGATTGTCGGTCGGCGCGGATGATCTGTCGCTGAGCGACGATGCATTGTGAGGCCGAGATGCGCACCTACAGTGTCGTGTGGTGGAGCTTCGCCGCTTTCGCACGGTCCGCAGCGGTCTCGTCCGGTGATGTCGCTGCGGTGGATGACGTGACGGCGCTGACGGACGAGGAGCTGTGTGGTGCGTGGCGGCGGAGCACTTCGGCAGTCGCCGCTCCCCGTCAGGCAGCTGAGCTGGAGGAGCTGGTGGATGCCCGCGATCGCTACCTCGACGAATTGGAGCGGCGCAGCCCGGAGGCGTTCGCCGAGTGGCTGAACGCGGATCCGGAGGCCGCGGTCGACCCGGCCGTCTACTACACAGGCGCTGACCGCGGAGAACGCGGTCAGGAATGAACTCGAGTTGGACGGTAAGCGATCCGTAAGGCAGCTCGTTACGTCGGCCATCCGGGCTCAGCCCTACGGTAGAGCCAGTTCCGGTGCGGTGGAGGTTGGATGCTTGTTCAGCGGTTCGCTGTTGTTTCCCTGACCGTGCTGATGCTGGTATTGGCCGGCTGCGCTGCGCCTTCGCCGTCCTCCTCCGGATCCCCGTCGCCCGCTGGTTCTGCAGGCAGTCCTCCGGCTCGTCCCTCCACCACCGCGCCGGCGACAGCGGCTCCCGCCGTACCGGCGATCCTGAAGTTCTCCGGCACGACTGTGGACGGCAAGGACTTCGATGGGGCGACGCTGGCTGCGAAGCCTGCGGTGTTGTGGTTCTGGGCGCCTTGGTGTCCGAAGTGCCGTGCCCAGGCGGCCGAAACGGCCAAGGTCGCCGAGGAGTACCGGGGCAGAGCCAATGTCGTAGGAGTGGCCGGCCTCGACAAGCCGGATGCCATGCGTGGTTTCGTGGCCGACCAGAAGGTCGGCGGCTTTCCGCACCTGTCTGACGAGAACGGTGAAGTCTGGAGACGGTTCGAGGTCACCGAACAGAGCACCTACGTGATCCTGGATGCCGCAGGCAACAAGGTGTTCAGCGGGAACCTGGTGGCAGGCGACGGCCTTGCGGAGAAGCTTTCCCAACTGGTCGGCTGAGCATGAGTGAGATCCCGTTCGCGCTTGCGCTGGGGGCCGGCATGCTCGCCGCGGTCAATCCCTGCGGGTTCGCGATGTTGCCGGCGTACCTGTCCCTCCTGGTCACCGGAGACGACTCACCGAGCCGCGCGGTCGCGGTCGGCAGGGCGCTGGCCGCCACGGTGGCGATGACGGCGGGCTTTGCCGCGGTGTTCGGCGTGTTCGGGCTGGCGATCGCACCAGTAGCCGGGCAGGTCCAGCAGCATCTTCCCTGGTTCACCGTGGTGTTCGGGTTGGTGCTCGTGGCCGCGGGTGTGTGGTTGGCCGCCGGGCGCGACCTTCCCGTGCTGGTTCCGAAACTACGCCGGGGTCCGGTGGTGGCCCGCAGGGCGACCTCGATGGCTCTGTACGGCGTGGCGTTCGCGATCGCCTCGCTCGGCTGCACGATCGGGCCGTTCCTGGCGATCGTGGTTGCCGCGTTCCGCACCGACTCCGTGGCCACCGGGATCGCCGTGTTCCTGGCCTATGCCGCCGGGATGGGGCTGATCGTCGGCTCTGCCGCCATCGCGGTCGCACTGGCCCGGACTGGCACCGTGGGCCGGCTTCGTCGTCTCGGCCGGGTGGCGTCTCGCCTCGGCGGGGTTCTGGTGATCCTCTCCGGCCTCTACGTCGCGTACTACGGTTGGTACGAGCTCCGCGTGTTCAGCGGAACGACGACCCGTGATCCAGTGATCGACGGTGCAGCCCGGCTGCAGACCTGGATCGCAGATGCTGTGGACAGCCTGGGAGTGGCTGCGGTAGCCGTCATCTTCACGTTGTTGTTGATGGTTGCACTTCTCCTCGTAGGCACAGCCAGGAGAGGGAACCGGGATCGGTCCAGGAGGCGGAGCCGTGACGGTTGATCCCACAGACGAGAGTGACCTGCCTGTTTCGATCACGCGACCCTCGTGTCGTCGCATCCGCGCAAGGGCGCGCGGGTTTCGGCCTGCGCTGAGCTGCCGTCTGCGCCCGCCTGGAGACCGCATGACCTCGCTGACGCCTGAGTCAGCAGCGCCCGAATCTGCCCAGATCCACCCTGCAGAGGCCGACGTCACGTCCGTACGTGCGGCTCGCATTCACTGAATCCGTCAAGTAGGCAGTTCGTGGGTTCTCAGTCGCATTGGTCGGCTGAGCCAGTCGGGGGTGGTCTCGGGGATCGAGGTGGGCCTCGACTTCGTACCAGTCCGCGCCGGGTGGCTTGATGAGTCGGGCGAGCACGGTCACCGAGAGTTCGGGCGGCGGGTGGAGGTCGTCGGAGAGGAGCGCGGGCGTGCCCTGGAGGCGACGTTCTGCGTTGATGGCGGCGACCAACGCTTTCCTGAGTTGTTCGTCGCGGTCGAGGGGTTGGCTTGTGTCGTGGATGGCACGCAGCGCGGCCCCGGTGATGGAAAGCAACTTGTGTCGTCGGCCTCGGGACAGGCGTGCTGTGAGCAGTTGGTCGAGTTGGGTTGCCCAGGTAGTGGTGAGATCTGGGTGGATGGCCTTTCCAGCGGCGGCGAGGACTGCTCGACAGCCTTCGATGTCGGTGCGGTCTTGATGTATGGGATCGCTGCTGGTGATCAGGTAGGGGATCAGCGGGGCGAGCCGCGGCCGTCAGGCGGGGCTGGTGTGGTCGTTGACGACGCGGGCGATGTGGGCGATCACGGGTGGTGTGCAGGTCGGGCGATCGCTCCACAACCCGCCGGCGGTCGCGCTGACGAGTTCCATGAGGCAGCCGCCCCTGCGGGGGTGGGCGTGGCGGCCAGTGGCGAGCAATGTCACCTCGACTTGTTCACCGGCGGGGGTTGCTGCGGGTGATTGAGTGGTCATGACCAGATCGCTTGGGTGACGGTGGCGCCGATAAAGGCGCCGCCGAGGCCGGCGATGATGCTGGCGGCGAGGTTCGCGGCCGCGAAGAACTTCGCGTTCTGCTCGACCAGGCGGAGGGTCTCGTAGGAGAACGTGGAATAGGTGGTGAGGGCGCCGCAGAACCCTGTACCGACGAGGTACTGCAGCTGGTCCGGCACGACGCCGGCTGTGGTGCCGCCGGCGATGGCACCGAGGATCAGTGAGCCGACGACGTTGACGGTAGAGGTTCCCCAGGGGAAGACGGTGTCGTGGCGGGCCTGGACGGCGCGGTCGGTGAGGTACCGCAGCGGCGCCCCGATGGCGGCCCCGACGAGCACGAGCAGCAGCGTCATCGTTCCTCCTGAACCCCGGGCCGTGCCTCGTCACCGGCAGCGGACTCGTCGAGGTCGCGGCCGACGTACCGGATGACCTCGCAGTCGTCGAGGACGACGAGGCCTTCGGTGACGAGTTCGTCGAGCTGGGGCAGGAAGGCGTGGATCCGGTCGTGGGTGTCGATGATGACGATCACCACAGGCAGGTCCTCCGACAAGGAGAGCAGGCGGTTGGTGTGGATGAGGTTGGATGCGCCGTAGCCTTCGATACCGCGCAGAACGGTCGCGCCCGCCAGGCCGGCCTTGTGGGCGCGGTGCACGATCTCGGTGAACAGCGGCTTGTGGCGCCACTGGTCGCCTTCGCCGACCATGATGGTGAGTCGCAGGGCGGTGCCGGTGAGTCTCATCGCGTCCTCCAGATGACGAGCCTGCGGGTGGTGTGCGCGGTGACCCAAACCGCGGCGAGTGCCGCGGTCGGGGTCGCGGCCAGGTAGACCAGCGCTGCGCCGGGGTGCCCGCCGGAGATGAGGTGCTGGACGTCGACGGTGTAGGTGGAGAACGTCGTGTAGCCGCCGAGCACACCGGTGCCGAGGAAGGGCCGCAGCAGGCGCTGGCGCAACCACACGTCGGTGACCAGCACCATCAGTACGCCGATCAGCGCGCAGCCGGTGACGTTGATCGTGAACGTGGCCCACGGGAACCCGCCGGCCGGTGTCGCCCAGGTCTGGCCGATCAGATAGCGGCCGGCGGCGCCGAGCATGCCGCCCAGGGCGACCACGGCGAGCACGGCCAGATCGCTGCGCGACCGGGATCGACGGGCGACGCGCAGATCGATGTCGGGGTCGACCGGTTCGAGCGGGGATGGGTCGGTTCGGTGATGCTGCACCGGATGGAGCCTCCTACCTGAACGTGGCTCCGCGCGGCCAGGCGACCACGCGGAAGGACAGGTAGGGACTGTTGGCCACCGCTGAGGGTGACGGTTCGGGTCCGGCGAGCCCCACCGCCGGTCACGCGATCACCAGTCTACTGCCGGTGGCGTCGGCGTCCGCCCGGTCCAGCAGTTGCCCGCCGGAGTTGCCAAGGGCGAGGGCTCGCGGCGGTGATGCCGGTGAGCAGTACGCCGGCGCGCAGGACGTCGCTGGCCTCTGCGGGTGACGCGCCGGTGAGCTCGCGAATCAGCCGGTAGATACAGCCGAAGCGCTGGCGGACGGCCTCGCCGATGGCTGGCTCAGCGGTCGTGGCCGAGAAGCCGTGCAGTGGGATGAGGAGGACTTCGGGCGGGAATGTCTCGCAGCAGCGGTCCAGGCTGTTCGGGGTCGGTTCTTGGCCGGCGGTGTCGCGGAGGGTCTGCTCGATCCGGTCGGAGACTGATTGGAGCACGGCCAGGAACAGTTGTTGCTTGGTACCGAACAGGCGGATGACGTAGGGCTGCGATACGTCTGCCAGCCGCACGATCTCGGCCGTCGTGGTCGCCGCGTACCCGTTGACGGCGAACGCCTGCACCGCGGCCTGCAGGACCTCCGCACGCCGCTCGACCGCCGTGAGCCGCATCCTCGTTTCCCGGTGCTTCAAGTGGACTGCGGCCGGAACGGTCGGCATTCGCGATGGTGGTGGCATCATGATCCTCGCGTCCAGTCGTCCCCGGCGTGTCTGACCCTGTCGAAGCCGGCAACCTCCTGGCGACTGGCCGCCACTTCCCGCCGAACGAACTTCGCGGTCTGCGGTCGCGAATGCGTAGCCTTGTCATTTCGCGGCCCGGAAGTGTGCGTCGAGTTGTCGTAGCAGTGCCGCGATCTGTGGGGTGGGGGTCCAGCGGCCGTCTCGGCCGGCCTCGTCGAGTCGCTTGCGCACGTCGCGGTACTTTCCGGCCGCCTTGTCGGCCTTGCCCGAGTCCAATTCCTTCGCAACCTCGTCGAGGTCGTTGGCGGCCTCGCGAGCGACGTCTCCATCGCGTCCGCCGTCGTCGCCACCTCGTCCTTCTCCCTCTCCGTTCCCCTTCCCGTTTCCTTCTCCGTCTGGTCCGCCGGCTTCTTCGCGAAGCAACTGCGTCAGCCTGGCCACCGCCGACGAGGGGTCGGATGCCGTCGTCCGTTCGGCAGGACTGCTCGGCTGGTTCGCCGGCGGGGTCGGCCTGGTGGCGGAGGTGGTGCCTGGCGCGGCTGGTGTGTCGGAGCCCGGATTCCCGCCGAGGGCGATCGCGGCCGCGACAACCAGCACCGCTGCGACTGCAGCAGCTATCAAGATCGGCCTACGCCGGCGAGATCGGGCCGGTGTGCCAGGCACCTCGAACGCCGGCAGCACCTGAGTGCGAGCCGGGCCGGTGTCGTCCTGGATCGCGCGGCGGATCGCGTCCAGGGACCTGGGTCGTTCGCTCGGGTTCTTGGCGAGCAGGCCCATCACCACGTGTGCCAGGCCGGTCGGGACGTCTGGCCGCAGGGTTCGGATCGGGACCGGGGCGGCGCTGACGTGCTGGGCCAGGACCTCGTCGGTCGCCCCGTGGAACGGCGGCGACCCGGTGAGCAGCGCATACAGCGCGCAGCCGAGGCCGTACCAGTCGCTGGCGGGTGTGGCGGGATCGCCGCGGATCTGCTCCGGCGAGACGTACGACGGGGTGCCGACCAACTTCTGGCCGCCGCGCCGGACTACGCGTCCCGCGGTCGCGATGCCGAAGTCGCTGACCTTGATCGTGCCGTCCGGGGCGAGCAGGAGATTGCCCGGCTTCACGTCGCAATGCACGATGCCGGCTGCGTGCGCAACGTCCAACGCCGCGGCGACCTGCAATGCGATGTCAATTACTCGGTCCGGAGCGGGCCGGCTGCTGGGTCCGCGTTCGAGCACCTGTGTCAGGTTCGGACCGTCGATCAGCTCCATCACCATGAAGGCTCGCCCGCGGTCGACGCCGATGTCGAAGACGGTCACCACGTTGGGATGATCCAGCTGTGCCGCCTTGCGCGCCTCGGCACGGATTTGATCCAGCGAGTCACCGTGCGCCGGGTGAAGGAACTTCACCGCCACTGCTCGATATAACTCCAGGTCCGCAGCCCGCCACACCTCACCGGCGCCACCACGGCCCAGCAGTACATCCAGCCGATACCTCCCAGCCAGCACCTCGCCAGTCACCAAAGTTCTCCTCGGGAGCGATGCCTCACCTTAGACAAGTTCCCATTGGCTCCAGCAGCGACGCCCGAGAAGAAGAAGTCCAACCCGGCCCAGTTGCGTTACGGCACCTCCGGGACGGGCCGCCGGCCAGCCGGACTGGTCAAGGTGGTCGTTCCCTTCGGCGCAAGTGTCGGTACTGCGGTGCTCGCTGCAGGCGCACCGGCGCTGGGCGAGCTGAGGCTTGGGGGAGACTCCGCTCGCTTCTCTTCACGGAGCTGCTGCTGATCTTGGCCAACTCAGAGAGTCACGCCAGTCGACCGGCTCGGTCCTACCAGGCCGGCTGCTGGTCGCTGGCGAGGTGGTGAAGCCGCGTCCTAGCTGCGAGTTCGACCAGGGCTCAATGTCACGCGGACGCGTTCGATGCGCAGCCCCTCCAGCGTGCGCCGCGGGACAACGCCCATCCAGTCCACCGGCGTAGTTGTCTCGCACCTCGAGTCGTATGCAGTGTGCTGGCAGCTGCGGGCGAACTCCACGAACTCGGGCCCGGGCGCGCGGATTCCTGGCCGCCTTCACTTTCCTCGCCTACGACCACGTCTTCGCCAATGCGATGACAGGCAACGTGGTGCTGACCGGGATTGCACTGCTCAGCGGTCAGTGCGGCCAGGTCTGGTGGCATGTGCTGCCAATGCTCGCCTTCGTGGCAGGCGTCGCGGCCGCCGAATCCTTGCGACTGCCCCACCTTCAGGCCGTCATACGCCGGCCGGCAATCGCCTGCATGGCGGCCGAGGCCACGTGCCTCATGCTCGCCGGCACCCCAACCCCTCGAGTGCTCCCGGCACGGTTGATGACCCTGGGGATCTCCTTCGTCGCCGCGCTCCAAAACACCGCGTTCCGGGAGCTCCGCGGAAAACAGTACAGCTCGGTCATGGTCACCGGAAACCTTCGCTCCGCGTCGGTGTCCGCATTCGCTGGGCTGTTCCTCGGCGACAGGGACAAGTGTCTGGCCGCCGCACGCCTCGGAGTGCTCTGCGGTGCGTTCCTGGCCGGCGCAGCAGTCGCCGGCTGGGCCACCCCTCGACTCGAGAATCGGGCCCTCTGGATCGTCGCCGGCCTACTCACCCTGGCTCTGGTCAAATGCACAGGAGGCAGGAATCGCGAACTCGCTCAATCGGCGCAGAAAAACAGCAATACACGACTTGTCGCGGATGCGGACGCGGCCGAGCCACTCGCCGTTGTCGCGGATCCAGATGTCGACCTCAGCGTTCTCCTCATGAACTCCCGAGTCGCTGATCTGCCCGAAGGACGCGTCGTCGACGGACATGTGCACGTCGGGAAAGTGTTTCTTCGCGAGTTGGGCGACTGCTGGTGGTCCGCCGAGGGACACGTCTGCCTTGGCGTGGAGGATCCGCATCGATGTCTCGGCAAGGCGCGCTTCGACGACGCTTCGCGCCGTGACCTCCGCGATCCCGACCAGAAGCGACAGGACAATGCACACGCCGAGCGTCACGAACACCGCGGACCGGCGGCTTGATGAGGTCGTCACGCAGGCCAGTAGACCAATCTGTCAGTCCTGACACAAATGGCTTGGGCGTGATCCATCCAACACACCGAAGGTGCAATCAGTCGCCGGTACGAAGAACGGTGAAGGCGTCCTGTACGAGTCGTAGCGCCGTAGTGAGCGTCCTCTCTCGGTCGGGCAAAGTGGAGTAGGCGATCAGCGTCGCGCGCATCGCCGCGACGGCCGCCCGTGCCAGCACCGATGCGCGCAGCGCGGTGTTGTGGTCATCGGATTCGCGCAGCCGGTGCGCAAGGGCCTCCGCAATGCCGTCCTCGAATGTGAGCAGTACGGCGTCGGGGTTCCGGGTGGGCGCGGCGAACCGCGCGGGGGGCCCGCTGAAGAGGACGCCGAGGCCGGCGCTCCTCTCGGCGCCGAGCGCCAGGAGGCTGTTGAGGATCGCGGTGTACGGCCGCTCGTCGGCGGGCCGGTTGCGAATCTGCTCAGCCAGGACCGGAATCAGGTCGAGAACTTCGCCGAGGACGAGGTCTTCCTTGGACCGGAAGTAGCGGAAGAACGTTCGCTCGGTCACGCCTGCCGCTCCGGCGATGTCGCGCACTGTCGTGTCGGCGTATCCACGGTCGTCGAACATCTGCAGAGCGGCGTCCTGCAGGGCGCGGCGTGTGGCGGCCTTGTGCTGCTCGCGGCGTCCGGATGTGACCACCGTCGCAGTATCGCAGGTTGCGGCCAATCTGTCAGTCATGACACTTTAGTTTCTGTCAGTCCTGACACTTTTGCCGATCTACCGTCGGAGTCCCTTATGCGCACCGTTCTGGCTCGTATCGGCCGTGCCGCCTTTCGGCGGCGGTGGACCGTCATCGCCACCTGGTTGGCCCTGCTGGTGGCGGTCCTTGCCGCCGCGGGCGCGGTCGGCGGCAGTCTCGACAACGAGTTCACGATCCCCGGCTCGGAGTCGCAGCTGGCGCAGGACCGGCTGGCCGCGGACTTTCCTGCGGCCGCGGGTACCAGCGCCCAGATCGTCTTCAGGTCGGCGGATGGGAAGCCGGTCACAGAGTCGGCCTCGGTCGAGGCGATCCGGCGGACGCTCGCTGAGGTGGGCGGCGGCGAGCAGGTGGCCGGCGTGGTCGACCCGTTCGAGGCGGGCACGATCTCGCCCGATCGGCGGACCGCGCTCGCGCAGGTCCAGTACGACGTTGACCGGGCGGCGCTCCACGACGATGCCCTCGACGATCTGGAGCGATCCGCGACAACGGCCGAAGCGGCCGGGCTTCAGGTCGAGGTCGGGGGTGCGGCCTACGCCAGCGACGGGGTGTCGGTCTCGGTGCTGGAACTGCTGGGTGTGTTGATCGCGCTTGTCGTTCTCACGGTCACGTTCGGATCGCTCCTGACCGCCGGCGTGCCGCTGATTTCTGCGCTGATCGGCGTCGGCGTCGGCGTCGGCGTCGGAGCGCTGTTCGCGCTGACCGAACTGGTGGCGATCTCCTCGACGGCCGTGACCCTCGCGCTCATGCTGGGCCTGGCGGTCGGTATCGACTACGCATTGTTCATCGTGTCGCGCCACCGCAGGCAGCTGGCTCAGGGGATGGATGCGGAGGACTCGGCGGCCAACGCGACCGCGACCGCCGGTGCCGCGGTCGTGTTCGCGGGGGCGACGGTCGTGATCGCCCTCGTCGGGCTGGCGGTTGTCCGCATTCCTTTCCTCACCGTGATGGGACTGACGGCGGCGGGAGCGGTTCTCGTCGGCGTTCTGGTCGCGATCACGTTGATCCCGGCTGTGTTCGGCGTCGCGGGTCACAGACTTGCGCCGAAGCCGCGGTCGCGCGTGGCCCGGCTGGCCACCGGTGAGCTTCCGCCGTTCGGTGAACGGTGGTCAAGGGTGGCGACGGCCCGGCCGCTGATGACGGTACTTGCTGTGGTGGTTGCACTCGTCGCTGTTGCAGCCCCGGCCACTGACCTGCGCCTCGCCCTGCCGGACAACGTCACGGCCCCCACAGGCAGCACCGAGCGTCGCGCGTACGACGTCATCAGCGGCGAGTTCGGCCCGGGCTTCAACGGCCCGCTGGTGCTCTACGTCGGCGACGCGACTGCGCAGTCGGCGGGTGAGGCGGTGCAGCAGTTGCGCGCCCTGCCTGGCGTTGCGGCCGTTTCCCCGCCGCAATACAACCCGTCGACCGGCAGCGCCGTGATCCAGTTGGTGCCGACGACGGCTCCCGATGACGAGGCGACGGCGGACCTGGTAGAGCGGGTCCGCGAACAGCGTCCAGATGTCGCCGTCACCGGGACGACCGCGGTCGACATCGACATCTCGCAACGACTGCGCGACTCCCTCCTGCCGTTCCTCGCCGTGGTGGTCGGGCTCTGCTTGGTATTGCTGCTGCTGGTGTTCCGGTCACTGGTGATTCCTCTCAAGGCGGCGGCCGGATTCCTGCTGTCAGCCGGCGCGGCGCTGGGCGTGGTTGTCGCGGTGTTCCAATGGGGATGGCTCGCCGATGTCCTCGGGGTCGCCAACGCCGGTCCCGTCGTCAGCTTCCTGCCGATCATCTTGGTAGCGGTCTTGTTCGGTCTCGCCATGGACTACGAGGTCTTCGTGGTGTCCACGATTCACGAGGAGTGGATCAGGACCGGCGAGGCCCGGCGCTCGATTCACCAGAGCGGACGACACGCTTCTCGGGTGGTGACAGCCGCCGCGCTCATCATGTTCAGCGTCTTCGCCGGATTCGCCACCACCCACGACTCGCTGATCAAACCGATCGCGTTCGCCCTCGCCACCGGCGTTCTGATCGATGCCTTCGTCATCCGCATGACACTCGTGCCCGCCGTACTCGCCCTGACCGGACGCTGGGCGTGGTGGCTACCCGGATGGCTCGACCGGCGCCTCCCGGCCGTCTCGATCGAGGGCGACCCCCAAGACAGCCCGCCGCAGAAGGCCGACAGCCTTCCGGTCGGGTAGATCCAACACCCATTCAAGAAAGGGCAACCCCAAGCATGCGAGTTCCTCGCAGGACAATACGCCTCTCCGGAGCCGTGATGGCTCTGACAGCGGCCGTCGCCGGCGCAGCCGCCCTTGGCCCGGCCCGCCCACCCGGCGCCACCGCGGCCACCGAACGCCCCAACATCGTCATGATCCTCGCCGACGACCTCGACGCGCGGACAACGCCGTACTGGGACGCAATGCCGAAGACGGAGTCACTGCTGGCCAAGCGCGGTATGACGTTCGCCAACACGTTCGCGCCGATGCCGATCTGCTGCGCGGCACGCGGCTCGATCCTGACCGGCAAGTACGGGCACAACACCCACGTTCTCACCAACTCCGGCGACGAAGGCGGCTACGCGTCATTCGTTGCACACGGCAACGAAGACAAGACGTTCGTCAAGCAGCTCCACGACTCCGGCTACCGCACCGGCATGGCCGGCAAGTACCTCAACGGCCTCGAGGACGACCCCACCCACATACCACCCGGCTGGGACGACTGGAACGCCGGCGTCACCAAGTCCCTGTACACGGGCTACGACTACACGCTCAACGAGAACGGCAAGATGGTCGAGTACGGGTCCGACCCCGACGACTACCAGGTCGATGTCGTCGCGGACAAGTCGGTCGATTTCATCACCGACGCATCCAGCAGCGGACAACCGTTCTTCTGGTACGCCGCCGCGACCGCGCCGCACCTGCCCATGGCGGCACCACCGCGTTACGCCGACAACCAGTTCACCGACGACGAGGCGCCGCACCTGCCGAACTTCCAGGAGGACGACGTCAGCGACAAACCGACCTGGCTCCGAACCAGTGCCGCCCAACGTTCGCTCACCGTCGCCGCGACCAACGACAAGGACCACCAGAACCGGATGGGATCACTCCTCGCCCTCGACGACATGGTCGCCGACATCCTCGCCACCCTCGAACGAACGGGCGAGCTGGACAACACCTACATCGTGTTCACCTCCGACAACGGCTACAACCTCGGCGCCCACCGCCTCGTCCAGAAGATGGCCCCGTACGAGGAGTCCATGGACGTACCCATGGTCATCACGGGCCCCGGCGTACCCCACGGCACCAGCGACGACCTCGCCCTGTCCACCGACTTCGCACCCACCTTCCTGGAACTCGCCGGCCTGCCGATTCCCTCCGACGTCGACGGCCGCTCACTCGCTCCGCAGTTGCGCGGTGAGAAGGTCACCGATTGGCGCACCGATTTCCTCGCCGAGTACGGCGGCCCAGGCCCCCGAGGCAACGACGGGGTCTATCAGGAGTACGTTCCCGATCCTGCGTCCGACGTCTTCTCCGAGGTCTTCCTGGTCGACCTGCCATCCTGGAGCGCGGTCCGCGACGAACGCTACCTCTACGTCCGCTGGTACGACATCGAACGCGACGCAGCCGATCGCGAGTACGAACTGTACGACCTCACCAAAGACCCCTACCAGCTCGACAACCTGCTGGCGACCGAAGCCGGCCGCACCAAGTACGCCGAGCAAGTCTCCCGCCTCGACGCTCGGCTCCAACAACTCAAGGCATGCAGCGGAGCGAGCTGCCGCAGCTGACCCAGCTTGCCGTATGGAGGACGTGTCGCGGTCCGGTGCAAACCGCCGGGCCGCGACACGGCAGATCCAGCCTCGTCCTCCGGGCTGCCGGTTGGTTCCCGCGAGCACGCGGACCAGGCCTGCCTCGCCGGTGAGCACCTGCATACGCGCTGGGTCCGTGGCCCGGGTCCGGGACTGTCAGGCTGCGGCACGGTCGGTGAGGAGGGACCAGCGGGGGTCGTCGTCCTTCCAGTGGTGGAGGAGGGCGTTCGGTCGGTGTCACCGTGGTGGCGACCAGCAGCACCCGGGGCTCGTTGTCCTCGTGCCCGAGGTACCCGGGCTGCGGCTTGCGGGCACGCCTCCGGGCCGCCCTGACCACTTGCCGAGTCTGTCGGCCACCGGGCTTCCGGGTCAGGTGATGGACGGCCTCGCGCCGTATCAGGCCTGTGTCAGGGGGTCGGCAGGTTGTGTTGGGCGGGAGCGGTAGGAGTTGTGTCCGGCGGTGGAGCGGTCGCGGTGGTGATGATGTAGTCGACGCCGTGTCCGTTGGCGACGGTCGCGCCTTGGCTGACCTGGCGTTTCTTTCCGCCGCCGGTGGCGAACGGTTCGGCGCGGAGTCGCCAGCGGGTCTTTCAGGTGGCGACCGCGGTAGGTTTCGCTGTCGTCAGCGGATGTCATCGGAGGCTCTTGTGGCTTGGCTCGGTGCGACCCCTCGGCCGGTCGTCTGCCTGGCCGGTTCCCAATGGACTGGCCCGACCCGGATGGCGGGTTCGAACCGGCTCTGCGCGGGCTGGGTCGTGGCTGGCTGGTGAGTCCGCGCTGTGGCTGCCAGTGGTGGTGTCTGGGTGCGGTCGTAGGCGGCGCGGCGGATCGGGTCGCGCAGGGTGGCGTAAGCGTTGAGGAGGTGGTGGAGGCGGTCGTCGGCGTCCGGGTCGGGTTCTGATGGTGTGCGGGTGTCGGGGTGGAGTTGGCGGACGAGGCTGCGGAAGGCGTGATCGAGGTCGTCCTCGGTCGCTGTGGGAGCAACGCCGAGGATCTCGTACGGGTCCATGGCGGATGCCGTTGTTGGTGCAACGTTGGGTGGGGCGTTCATGGCTGCACCCCCACCCGGAGGTCGTCGGGGTCGACGATGTGGATGCGCGTCGCGGGGCCGGGCCGGGCCTTTGCGGCGCGGATCGTGAGGACGCCGTTGGCCATGGTGGCGGTGATCCGGTCGCCCAGCACGGTGCAGGGAAGGCCGATGGTGTGGTGCAGCGGCCCGGTGTGGCGCAGGTGCTGGCGGATCACGCCGTTGTGTTCACGGTCGGGGATGTGGCCGCGAACGGACAGGGACCGATCAGTGTGCTCCACGACGATGTCGCTGGCGGTGGCACCGGGCAGGTCGATCTCGATCACGCACTCGTCGTTGGTTTCCTCGAGGTCGACCGCCGGTGTCCACGCCGTCAGCGTCTGGCAGGCGGCGAGTTCGTGCATGAACTGGTTCATCCGGCGGTGAATGTCCTCGAGGTGCGCGAACGGTTCGGCCGGCAGCCACTGCACGGCCGCGGGGCGCTGGACGACTCGGCTGCTCACTGCGCTCACCACCTCTCTGCGAAGCCTCGATCTCGGGGCCTGTCGTGCACTCAACAGCTGCCGGGACCCGGCGGTGATGCGGCGGCCCGCCTGGTTTTCGTCCTAGCCAGGACAGGGGCGGCTCCAGGGTTGGCTCGCCGCCGTCGGGGTGTGACTTGGCGGGCGGCCGCATCACCGGGTCAAGGGGTCGGATCGATGTGGGACCGGCTCACCTCCTTCCTGCACGGTGGTTTCTGGCAGGTGCGTCAGTGATTGCTGTGGTATGGCGGAGGGCCGCGCTGGCGAGCGTCGGGCCGGGCCGGCGGCACGCGACCACGCCAGAGGCCGCCACGGCGCGGCCACCGGCGTGGCGGCCGCTCGGCCCAGTCGCCGACAGACGGACTGCGCCGCCGGGTGGGCGGTCCGCACGGGGCTTCCCAGCACGCGGCGATGAGGGCATCGAACTCGGCGCGCACCAGCTCGTCGTCGCCGAGCACGAGGTCGACGAAGACCTCGGCATCGTCGAGTTTTTGCTGGGTACCACTCGCCCTCATCGGATCTCACCTCAACGACAAGTGCCCGCCGATCCACGGCGGCGTCAGGTTGCTGGTCAGGCGTCGATCTGCTTGTGGCCGCTGTCGGCGATCGCGATCTTGCGCGGCTTGGCCTGCTCGGCGATCGGGATCTTCAGCGTCAGCACGCCGTCCTCGTAGCCGGCCTCGATGTGGTCGGCGTCCAAGGTTTCACCGAGGAACAACTGCCGGGAGAACACCCCGAGCGGACGCTCGGCGACCTGCATCTCCACGCCCTCACCCAGCTCGAGCGGCCGGCGCTCGGCCCTCACCGTCAGCACGTTGCGCTCCACATCCAGATCGATCGCGTCCGGCGAGACCCCGGGAAGATCGAACGAAATGACGTACTGGTCACCCTGCCGGTAGGCGTCCATCGGCATCGGAGTCGGCCGTGACCACGTCCCCGGCGCCTGGCCGCCGTACACCTGCTGGGCCAGCCGGTCGAACTCACGGAACGGGTCGGTGCGCATCAACATCGTCCTGCACCTCCTGAGTGATCGATTCACGGTGGTGTCAACACGCACTTCCCTTATAACATGTCAACGGAATGATGACAAGTAGGCATGTCGTCCAATCGCTGACGCATACTGAGTTCGAGGAGGTGACCGACGACTCGCTCACGCCGGCGACGAGGCCGTGGCCAGCGCGCTGTCACGCAATGGGCCCGCGGGAACGCCGCCGGGCTGCGCCGGCTCGCCGGCCAAATCACCGGCCTGCCAGGCCTCGACACCGCCGCCCAAGACGCCGCGAACCGGATCCACCAGGCACTCGGCAACAACGACACCGCCACCCTGCTCGACCCGCTCGCCAATGCCGAGGCGCACCTGCCGGAACACCACCCGGACCTGGCCGCAAAGATCGCGGCAATCGGGCCAAACAACCGACCAACTACGCCAAGAACCCACCACCAGCACCGAGCGAGGGTCGGCGAGCTCGCAGACGCCTCCGGGAGGCCTCTGGCCGCCGTGTCGTGGGAGACGAAGGTGGTAAGCGGCGAGGTCCGCAGTGCCCCCAAGACCGGGTGATCGCCCAATTGATCAAGCGCAGCATCGCGCGGGTCAGCTCAGCGCTCCGGCTGGCGTTCTCTCCCTGAGCGACCTGGCTGAGCGCGAGGCCGTGGGCACGCACGGAGTCGCCAGATCCTTTTGACGGCGGCCGTACCAGCCTCGACGGGAGATAGCCTTCTCGTCGTACCCGGTGGCGGGCGTGAGCTTGCCTGCGTCGATGTCGCGGTCGCCGCCGAACTCGAGCGCGTGCCGCACGCGCTCGTGCCCTTCCTGTCCAGCTCGAGGACGAGTTGGGCGTCGCTTGCCAGTGCCAGTCGTCGTACTGAATCTTGCGAGCCGCCCGCGCCTCGTCCAGAGCGCTCTGCGTGATCGCGTTCGACGCGGTGGCCGCCTCGTTGGCCTGGCGTACCCGAACCAGCTGATATCGACGAGGCCGATGTACGCGGGATCCCGAGTTCGCGCGCCGGATCCAGGCCCGAAAGCTGGTAGTCGACCGAGTGCGATCGTCGTCTCTTCACAGCACAGGTCAGCGCCAAGAACCGTCGATCAGATCCTGCCGGCCGTACCGGCTGAGAACGCTGATCAGGCGCACCTGCGCGCGGGAGAGGGCCGCGCGCAGCGTCGCGTTGGCGCCTTGAACCGTTGGTCGAATCTGGCCGCGGTGTAGGTGTCTCCGCAGTGCTCACACGTGCTGGCGCGCGCTTAAATCGGGCCCAAACGGGGGTGGAAGATCGTCCATGAATGACTCAACGTCCGGCCCGCGAAGGTGCCGAAATGCCCGTTGCAGATCGCCGCATGTTGGTGGAGGGGTCGTATTCGAGTTGGGGTGAGTTCGGGTCAGCGTGCGCGGTCGGCGAGGTAGCCGTTCCAGTCGCGGGCGGCGTGCGTTTGAGGAAGGTGGACTCGCGGTGGCGCGCCATGCTGGCGTGGTGGAGGAAGGCGTGCTCGGGGAGCTTCGGTTGCCGTCGCCGGTGGTTGAGATTGAGGATCACCGGCTGCGTGTTGCCGGGGTGCGGGTTGTGCTGAAGCGGGATGATCTGATTCATCCGGAAGTGCCGGGCAACAAATGGCGGAAGTTGAAGTACAACCTCGCGACGGCTCGGGAGCTCGGGTTCGGGACTCTGCTGACGTTTGGTGGGGCGTATTCGAATCACATCAGGGCGACTGCTGCGGTGGGGGCGTACTGCGGGTTCGAGACGATCGGGGTGATCCGGGGTGAGGAACACCTGCCGTTGAACTCGTCGTTGCAGTATGCGGTGTCGCGGGGGATGCGGCTGACGTACTTGGAACGGACGACGTACCGGGCGAAGACCTCGGATGCTGTGATCGGTGCGTTGCATCGAGAGTTCGGCGACTTCTACCTGATCCCGGAGGGTGGGAGTAACGCTGACGCCGTCCGCGGATGTGCAGAGTTGCCGGCGAAGCTGGACGCCTCCGTGGATGTCCTGTTCTGTGCGGTCGGGACCGGTGGAACGCTCGCCGGTGTGGCCGCGGGTGCGCGGGCGGATCAGTTGGTGGTTGGGGTTCCGGTGCTGAAGGGCGGTGCGTTCCTGGAGGACGACATCGTTTTCCAGGTTCCGGTGGCGATGGCTCCGCTGACCGACAGGTCGAGCGTGAGGCGCGATTCGCCGTCGGCGGGGTCGTTGGTGCCGCGGAGCCGGCTGCCGGCGTGGTGGAGGCGGATGGTGTGTTCGCCGTGCAGGTTGGCGGCGCGGCCGGAGGAGAAGTAGCTGTACCGGGAGAGCCAGAGGCCACTGAGATTGCCGCTCGTGGCCCATGCCGTGTCGAGGTTTGAGTGGTCGGCGAGGTCGATGACGAGGTCGGCGACGCGCACTGGTAGAGCTGTGCCAGCCGGGCGAGGACGTCGAGAGACGGCGCGTAGCCGGTTGGTGCGGGCCATTGCTCCCAGTAGGAGAAAGTTCTTGAAGGTCTTGGGGTCGTCTGGCCAGTGATGATTCCATTGGTCGGCTGCGTCGCGCTGGCTCCAGTCGTGGGCGAGGCGGAACGCGACCCGTGGGTTCACGCCGTACCGGTCGGCGAAGGCGTCCGCTATCTCGACCCAGGTTGATCCCTGGGCGCGCAGTTCGGTTGCCCAGTCTCGGCGCTCCTGGCGCAGACTGCTCGCCCTGGCAGGACGGGAGCCAGTGTCGATAGTCACGTGCGCATGTTGACACAACCTCCCCGTTGTGCGGGGAGGTTTGGGGTCAATGGTCACTGCCTGCCTCGGTGGTTCCTACGCGCTGCCGGGCGGCAGATTTGGAGCACGGTCAGGGCGGTGGGTGAGCGCCTACCGCGCACCGGCGGTGTTCGGTCTCATGCCCCGTCGCCCTGGCCGATCCAGGTGATGGTTGTGATCGGAGGACGGGAAGTGGATGTGACCAGGCAGAGCACGGGCGAGTGGCCGGCGCTCCGCTCAGCGCAGGAGATCGAGTGCGACGGCCGGAACCCTCGCAGCTAGGAACCATGTCTGCTCGGCTACCACCAAGGTCCGCATCGGGACGTCGACGGGGATGAGTGGCTCGACGACTGACTCTGCATCGCGCCGGGCCCTGACGGCAGGAAGCGTTGCGAAGTGTTGATTCGTCGGTTGATGGGAGCGGCAGTGGCTGCAGGGGAGGCGTCCGCGCGGTTGTTCGGCTACCTGGAGGACCGGGTACGGGTCAACACTGGCCTGCCGCAGTTGTACGGGACGCAGTTCGTTGACCACGGCAATGGCCTCGAACCGCAACCGATCGAGGATCCAAGCGGTCTCGCTGCGAGACGGGCGGCAGCCGGCATGGAGCCGTTCGAGGAGTACGAGGCGACGATGCATCAGGTTTGGCAGCAGGACAGTGATCCAGGGTCGGCTGATCCGTCGGAGGCATGAAACGAGCCACGGCCCGGACGGATTGAGGCCTGCGGGGCATACGAATGGCATTCATGTGCATTCCGGACAGTGACCACGAGGCTCCGCCTAGGTCCTGCTAGGTTCGTTTGTGGTGATGGCTAGGCCCGCGGTGAGCCGCTGCGAATGGGCAAGGTCGGCGAGCAGGAAACCGATGGGATCGGCATCGCCCGGCTCGTGACGGGTTGTCGTGGTCTCTGGAGGTACGACGGCGAGGAATGTGTAGCCGGTGCTGGCGGCGTCGATCCATTCCTGGCTGGCACCGAGTCCGCCGGGGATCTGGAGGGTAGGTCCTGGGGTGGTGAGTGTTGTGACGCGACGATCCGTGTGATGGAGGTGCAGCCGGCCGGAAGAGGGCCAGCGACGTTCCTGCCAGTCGTGTGGATCAATCTGGCCGACGCAGCGGGCCATCGCCAACTGAGTGCGGATCGCGCTGTAGGAGTCGGCTGGTGCGGCCTCGACGACTGGTGTTCTCCAGTACGTCGGCGGCCACCGGATGCCGTTTCTGTGTGGCAGCTGTCCAGCAGATCTGCGGGCGCCCAGCCGTTGATCTCAGCGGCCAGTTTCGAGCCCGAGGTTGAACGCGTCTTGGACGCCGAGGTTGAGGCCCTGCCCTCCGACCGGCGGATGGATGTGCGCCGCGTCGCCGGCGAGCAGTACCCGGCCGGTCCGGTAGCGCTCGGCCAGCCGGGTGGCGTCGCCGAAACGCGAGAGCTAGCGCGCTGAATGCACGCCGAAGTCCGTCCCGGCGACGGCCAGCAGCTGCTGCTTGATCTCTTCGAGAGTCGGCGGCACCGCCAGGTCGTCAGCCACGCTGCGGCAGGTACGCCGACGCGGTACACCCCATCGCCGAGGGGAATGGCACCGGACCGCAGCTGGGTTTGCGTACGTCGGCCACGGCGGCGGCGATCCTCTCCGGCGGAGCATCCGCCTTCATCTCGCCGAGCAGCGGTGTCGACCTTGCTCAGCTCACCGGGGGAAGCCGACACCGAGCAGCTTGCGTACCGTACTGCGGCCGGAACAGGGCTGCTCAAGGCCGAGCGGGTATTGTCGATGGGAGGGAGACCGGAGGCAGTCGATGAGCGACCAGGCGGATCAGAAGGTCAGTCCACGCCTGCGGGCGAAGCTCGATGACGCCGGTTCGAAGCAGGACGTCGAGGTCGTGGTCGAGCTAGCGCCACCCGAGCTTCCCGCCGAGGGCAGCCGGGGTGAGAAGATCGCTGTCGCCAAGCAGCGGTTCGAGCGTGAAGTCGCCTCGATGAGCGAACGGATCGCCTCATCCGGTGGCGAGATCATCGACACCGCGTGGATCAACTCGACCATTCGCACCAGGCTCCGGGCCGAACAGGTCGACGACCTGGCCGCCGACGATCACGTCGTAGCTCTGGACCTCGCGGCGAAGCTGGAAGCCGAGGACTAAGCGAACTGGGCCAACCCCTTGCCCTTCGCCGATACCGTGCCGCGGGAGATCCGCTTGGCTTCGCTGACGAGCTTGTCGCGCAGCTGGCCTGGATCGAGTGCCGGGTCCTTCTCCAGCCAGAGAGCCAGCATGCCGGATACGTGCGGAGCCGCGTAGCTGGTCCCGGCGCCTGCGTCTCCGAAGCCGCCGGCCACGAGGCATGCCGCGATGTTGCCCCCGGCGCCGCCGCCGGGAGCGACGACATCCGGTCCGGGCCGCGGTCCCGCCGGTCCACGGCTGCTGTAGTCCTCGACGGCCTTGCCATCGAGATCCGTCGCGCCGACAACGATGATCCCGTCGGCCTCGGCAGGACGGGTCATCGTCGCTCGTCCCGGACCTCGGTTGCCCGCGCTCTTGACCACAACCATTCCCAGCGCCCACGCAGCTTCCGCAGCGACGGCTTCCGGGCTCTTGGTGTTGGTGACCGATCCGGCACCCCACGAGCAGTTCGCGATCGCTGCCCCATCCTCCAGCGCCTGCTGGATCGCGAGGCCGCCGCTGAAGCTGTCACCGTTGAGCAGGTGGCTCGTCGCGAGCACCTTGTAGTTGTAGATGGTCGCACCGGGCGCGATGCCCCCGTTGTCGATATCGTCCGCCGCGATGATCCCCGCGACCGCCGTACCGTGGCTGCTTGGGTTGCCCCATGGCTCGGCGGTGAAGTTCCGGCGTTGGACAACCCGGCCACGGAGTGCGGGGTGCATCAGCGCCACCTCTGTGTCGATGACCGCGACAGTGATGCCCTTACCGGTGAGGTGCTCGGCCGTGAAGAACGCCGGGTAGCCGATCGCGTTGTGGTTGCGGGTATCGGCGTCGGCTTCGAGTCGGCGGGGAACGTCGACCGAAGTGACGCTGCGATCGGCGCAGACGTCCGCCAGGACCTCGGGGCCTGCCCAAGTGCGCAAGGTGTGGTTCAGCCAGCAGATCTGGGTGACCAGGGTCGGGATCTGCGGGACTCCAACCACCTCAGGCGCTGGTCCCAGCGACGTACCGGAGAGTCTTTCGATCTCGTTGTAGACCTCGCCGACCACTTGGTACGCCGACGTGCGGGCGGTGTGGACCAGTGCGCTGCGGAGCATCGTCGTGTTCGGATAGGCGACCGAACTGTCCGCGTGGGTCTCCGTGCCGATGGCCGACCAGTTCGACAGCTCCCGGGGAATCGGGAGCCGCGGCGGCGTGGTCGGCGCGGCGAACTCGACCACTGTGGGAATGGCGGGCAGGCCGGCTGGCGCCGGGCGAGCAATGGCCTCCAAGCCGAAGCCCGGCGCGACTGATGGTCGACTCAGACTGATCGTCAGGCAAAACTCGTCGGTGGACTTCGATTCGAGATCGCTGCCATACAGCGAGCGGACCGTCGCGCGTGCGTCGGCGATGGCCGCGCGCCGCTCTGGTGCGGTTGCCATGTTCCCCCCAAGAAAGTGTTGAGCAGGTGTCAAGAGAGCCAGTCGGGAATCCGATCTGGTGCGAGCAATTGGTATCGCTGCCGCAGCCGCATCGCGTTGCGGTTGCCGGGGTCCTCGAAGCCGAGGAAACGCAGGGCATTCCGGCCGAGGAATCGCTGTGTGGCGGCGACGCCGAATGTCTTGCGGTACTGCGTGCGATAGCTGTCGAGGAACTGGTCGTGAGCCGGCAGCAGGGCCTGCATGAACCAGTCGGAGCCGAACATCAAGCGGTCGGTCATCGGTGCGGTCTTCGCGGTCGCGGCCATCATTTCGCCGAGCATCGTGAAGTAGGCGCGCGCGATGCCGGCGTCATCGATGCGGTGGTTGCCGACATCGGCGTACACGTGCTCGTTCGCCACTGCGAGCTTCGCCAGCCGCCAAGGCCAGCCCGAGGCGGGCTCGTTCGCACGGGCTCCGCCGAAGTGGCCGAGATTGACTCGCAGGTTGGGAAACTCCCGCAGGGCCTGGGTCCAGCCGACCGGCCCGGCGAAGTCCTTGAAGCTGTCGTCGGCATAGTTCGATCGGTTCGCGTGGGCAGTGATGGGGACCTGCTCGGTCTGACACCAGTCGTAGAACTTCCGCAGTTCCCGGTCGACCAGCTCGGCCTCGGTGGGGGTCATGTCGATGGTCGCCTTGTTGCCTAGCGGCCTCCATCCCATCGGTGGATAGACCTTCACGCCGACGAACCCGTGCTCCAGGACTGCCGACTTGACCACGTCGAACGGCGTTTCGGCCAGACCCGAGAGCACCGCGTTGACCTGACGGCGCGGGTCGAAGCCGATGAAGGGATGCAACCTCGCGTTGTCGACACCAGGCAGCCGGCCGAGCATGCTCAAGCTGCTGATGCCCTCGAACAACTCGACCTGCTGGCGGAGCGTCGTCTTCGCCCGATCACCCAGCCCGGTGTCGAGATCGACGAGCAACGGGCAGAACAGGTTCACCTGCGCCGAGGAGTTGCGCACCAATCCGGCAGCGAGGTCGAGCCGAGACTGACCGAACAGCTTGGCCCATCTGACCGCGCGGCGGGCATCGGCGAGGCGATCGGTCCACCCCTCGGCGGACAGCGTAGCGACCTCGGTGCCGGTGCCGGTACGACGTACTTCAGTCTCCAGAGCGCTGCTCAATCGCCGGACGAAGATGGGGTCCTGGGCCAGCAGATCGTCGAAGGCAATGTCCGTTTGACTCTCGAGTTCCAGTCCCGCGCCGGATCCGAAGGTCTCTGGGCCAAGTACGTCGGCAACGGTCTCGTCGCCGGTCGCGAGCAGGCGCCGGATTCGCGCCATGTCTTCGGCGTATCCCGGCGCGGCGCCCTGCACGACGCGATCGATCAAGGTCGCCAGCAACGGTCCCAGAGCAGGCGTGTGCAAGTGCAATTGCTGCACGAAGCCCCGTACCGGAAGGTCATCCGCATTGAACACGTGACAATGCACGTCCACCACGAAGTCTGCCATCGCACCCGCCCCTAGTGTCGAAGAATGGCACCAGCGTGGGGTGGAGTCCAGGCCACGGCGTGAATCCATTCGGTGTACAAGTATTTGTTTCTCAACGACCTTGGGTTCGGTTGCGAGGGGTTGCTGAGAGGTGTGGTGGTGGGCCACGATGAAAATCGCGTGTCCGCCGGGATCCCTCGGCGGAGTCGCATTCTCAAGGGGGAGGATGCGTGGCCAGCCAGGATTGGGCGGCTGTTCAGGATCGCCTGATGGCCTCGTACGACGAGGTGCGCGACGAGCTGCTCGGGATCCCGGGCGTCGTCGAGGTCGGCGTCGGGCTGCGCCGCCGCGCCGGCCGGATCGAGGACGAGGCCGTGTACGTCGTCTCGGTGCGCAGCAAGCTTCCGCGGTCGGAGGTACCTTCCGGCCAGCTGATTCCCGAGTCCATCCGGGGCGTACCGACTGATGTCGTGGAGTTCACGGAGCCGATTCCGCTGCTGGGCTTTGGAGATGAGGACCACAAGCGCAACTACGGGACAAAGGTCGGGGGAGTCTCGATCAGCGCGGACGGCGGGAGGCCAGGGACGCTCGGTTGCTTCTGCAGGCGGAATGACGACAACAGCGTGGTCCTGCTCAGCTGCCACCACGTTCTGCTCGACGGAATCGCCGAAGTGGGATCAGGCGTTGGGCAGCCCCGGTACGACGCGAGTTGCTGTTGCACGTGCAACGAGATGGGCACCGTGCTCAAATCCGACAAGAACCTCGATTGCGCGATCGCTTCGGTCAAGTCGGACGTCAAGTTCTTCCCGAAGATCCGCCGGATCAAGAAGACCGACGGAACAGTGGAGGAAGAAGGCCTGATTCTCGGTGTGGCACCGCCGGTGATGGGGCGGGTCGTCTGGAAGGTTGGCAAGACGACGGGCCTGACCCGGGGCAAGGTCTCGGTGATCAATCCCGGATTGACTGACATCGAGATCGCAGTCGATCCAGCGTTCAGCACCTTCGCCCAACCCGGCGACTCGGGGTCCGTCGTGGTGGAGGAGGCGACCGGCATGGTCGTTGGGCTGTTGCGTGCGATCACGGCCGACGACGGGCTGACCGGCGTCATGAAGAAGATGACCGACGTCCTGGCGGTGCTCAACATTTCACTCATTCCGAGCGATCCGGCGGCGGTCTACACCGAGGCGTACGACGAGGACGGCGAGGAGCTCTTTCCGTTGCCGACGGCATCGCCCTTCGACAGCCTGGTGGCACGGCTGCGCGAGGACGAGGCCGGTCGTACCCTCCTGCGGGTCGCCGAGCGGCACGTGCAGGAGTGCCTGGAGTTGGTGAATCGGCGGCGCGAGTTCACGGTGGCGTGGCATCGCGGCCGCGGTCCGGCCTGGCTTGCCAGCCTGGGCAGAAGCTCCCGGGACCCGATCTACCGGATCCCCGACCAGATCGATGGAGTCGACCGTGCGGAGGCGCTGCGGCGGATCGAGCTCGCACTCGCTGCTGAAGCGAGTGACGACCTTCGGTCGGATCTGCGGGAGTTCGGACCGTCGTTGGCCGCTGCGTTCGGGGCCGGATCCAGCGTGGACGACATCCTCGACCGCCTTCGGATTCCGGCGAGTGCGCGATGACGAGCTACGAGGAGAAGAAGGCCGAGACCGAACGTCTGAAGGCGTTGCTGCCCGCCGTACGCGAGGAGTTGATGCGGATTCCGGGCGTCTCCCGCGTTGCCGTCGGTGCCCGGGAGCGGGCCGGCGAGATCGTCGAGGAGTTCGTGTTCCGCGTCCATGTGGACGAGAAGCTGCCCGAGTCCGAGCTGCCGCCCGACCAGATCGTGCCGCGCGAGATCGCCGGAGTGCCGACCGACGTGGTGGTGAAGCGGCTGCCGGTGAACGAGATCGGTTTCAACGACGAGAACGACCACACGGACTACTCGCCCGAGGTCGGCGGGTCCCGGATCGGCGCGGAAGTTGCCGGAGGCACCGGAACCCTTGGCTGCTTCTGCCGCCGTACGAACGACGACCGGGTCGTCCTGCTCAGCAACTGGCATGTCCTGATCGATCCCGGCGGTGACATCGGCGACGGCGTCGGCCAGCCGCGGTGGCGCGAGTCGTGCTGCTGCGCCTGCGGCAAGATCGGCGAGGTCCTCGACTACGACGAGGACCTGGACTGCGCGATCGCCGAACTCGACTCCGACATCGCCTACGCACCCAAGATCCGGCGGATCCTGCGTGCGGACGGCACCACCGAGCTCGAGGGCCGGATCGAGGGTTCGGCCGCGCCGGTCGTACTCGATGAGGTCTGGAAGGTCGGCGCTCGTACCGGGCTGACCCGGGGCATGATCACCGACATCGACCCGGGCCGGGTGGAGATCTCTCCGCTCGACCCCTTCCCACGGATGAGCAACAAGGGCGATTCGGGCTCGGTCTATGTCAGCCTCGCGACCGGCATGGTCTGCGTGCTGCACAACAAGGGCAACGGCCGAGAGGGCTTCGGCATCCCGTTCGACGAGGTGATGCTGGTGCTCCACATCGACGTGATCCCGACCGACCCGGACGCCGCCTACACCGTGCGGGACTGGATCGACTCCGACCGTCCGGTTCCGGTCAGTACGCCATACGCCGACGTGGCCGAGCGACTCAGGCAGACGCCGGGTGGGCGCGAATTGCTGAGGCTCGTGGCGCGGCATCGAGACGAGTGCCTTGACCTGGTCGAGAACCATCGCCGGTTCACCATCGCCTGGCATCGCAGCGGTGGACCGGCGTATTTGGCGGCTATCGTTCGCAGCGTGCGCGATCCGGATTTCCAGATCCCGCGGCGTTTGGCGGGCGTGGACCGAGCAGAGGCGGTACGACGCCTCACCTCAGCGCTGAGGGCGGTCGGCAGCCCGGAGCTAGTGGCCGATTTGGACCTCTTCGCGGCGTCTCTCGGGCAAGTGCTGACAGACGCCGACACGGCTGAGCAGCTTCTGGAGAAGTGGGAGGAAGCCCGGCAGCTGGTCGGGTGACACGTCATGGCCGAGGACCCGGGAACACTTGCTGCGATCGCGGCCTCGCTTGCCCGGGTCGTCCAGCCGCTCGAGGACCGGCTTGCCGGTGGTGACTTGAGGCTCCTCCTGGCCGAGCTCGGGCTCAACCTCCCGCCCACCATCGACGCGGACGCGGCGCTCGGCGCAGCCGGCCAGGCCGCGATGCAACGACTCACCGACCTGCCGACGATCATCACCGCGCTGGCAGAGGCCGTGTCGGACGAGGACACCGCGGCGATCGTCGGCAAAGCGCTGGAGCTGGCCAACGCTGTCGGCGGCGTGATCAAAGACCTCACCTCACTCGCGAATACGATCAAGTCGTTGGCAGGGACCGGCATCCCGGCGGCAGAACTGAATCAGTTCGCCGACCAACTCCCCGGCCGGCTGGTCGACTACCTCGTTGTCCGCAACCTCGAAGAGCTTCCGGGTGTCGCCGCCGCGCTCGACTTCGTCGGGTTCATCGAGCGGATCGACGTACCGGCTGCGGATGCGGCACATCCCGCGTTTGTCCGCCGGGTCGTGCAGATCGGGCAGTTGACCGCGTTCCTCGCTGACCCGGCCGCGCAGCTCAAGGCGAAGTATCTGTGGGGCGATCCGGCGTTCACCGGGCTCCCGTTGCTGCAGAAGATCACCTCCCTGTTGACCGGTGCGGGCGTTCCGGCGGTGCTCGACCTCGCCGGACCGACGCCCGTACTGGATGTGATGGTGCTGGAGGTCAGTCCGAAGCTGGATGCGCCCGTGGGCCTGCGAGTGCGGATCGCCCACCCGCTCGTGATCGACCCGGCGCCGTTCAGCCAGGACGACTGGGAAATCAGCATCAGCCTGAACACGCAGCTCGAGCCCGGGGTCGAGATCATCATCCAGCCTGATGACGGGGTCTTCCTGAAGCCGATCGGCACGACACCGGTTCAAGGCGACCTGGCCGTGTGCTGGCAGGGCGGCAGTCCGACCGGGACGCCGTACGTCGTGATCGGGGAGCCTGGCGGGAGTCGGCTGGAGGTGCGGCAGTTCGGTGCGACGGCAAAGGTCGGGTTCGCGTGGAACTCCGCGCTGAGCCGGGGCGAGGGAACGTGGAAGATCGGTGGCGAGGTGAAGGGCGGCAAGCTCGTCGTGTCGCTGGCCGGCGCCGACGGGTTCCTGGGCAGCATTCTCGGTGGCTTCGGCCTCGAGTCCGATTTCGACCTGGGCCTGGGATTCTCGTCGGCCGAAGGGCTCTTCTTCTCCGGCTCGGCCACCCTCGACATCCAGCTGCCACTGCATGTGCAGCTCGGGCCGGTCGAGTTGAGTGCGCTGACCATCACCGTGGGGCTCGGCGATTCCAGCTTCCCGATCGGACTGAGGACCAACCTCAAGGCGGCGCTCGGTCCGCTGCAAGGCGTCATCGAGCAGGTCGGTGTCGGCGCGGAGGTCAGCCTGCCGGCCGACCGCCAGGGCAATGCCGGACCGGTCGACTTCGAGCTGAAGTTCCTGCCACCCAAGGGCGTCGGGTTGTCGCTGGACGTCGGGGTGGTCAAAGGCGGCGGCTATCTGTTCATCGATCCCGAGCGCGGTGAGTACGCCGGTGCGCTCGAGCTCGCGCTGTTCGGGGTCGTCACGGTCAAGGCAATCGGCATCATCAGCACGAGAATGCCGGACGGGTCGACGGGATTCTCGCTGCTGATAGCGATGTCGGTCGAGTTCGGCACCGGGATCCAGCTCGGCTTCGGGTTCACCTTGCTGGCGGTCGGCGGCATCGTCGGGCTGAACCGGACGATGAACCTGCAGGCGCTGGCCGACGGCGTGCGGACCGGCGCGATCGAATCGGTGATGTTCCCGCGCGACATCATCGCCAACGCGCCGAAGATCATCAGCGACCTGCGCGCGTTCTTCCCGCCGCGGAGCGGCAAGTTCCTGATCGGGCCGATGCTCAAGCTCGGCTGGGGTACGCCGACGCTGGCCAGCATCTCGCTCGGGATCATCATCGAGATCCCCGGCAACCTCGCGATCGTCGGGGTGGTGAAGGTCGCGATCCCGGCCGACGACGTGGCGCTGATCGTGTTGCAGGTCAGCTTCATCGGGGCGATCGAGCCGGACAAGAAGCGGGTTTGGTTCTTCGCGTCGCTGTTCGAGTCGCGGATCGTGTTCCTCACCATCGAAGGCGAGATGGGGTTGCTGGTTGCCTTCGGCGACGATGCGAACTTCGTTCTCAGCGTCGGCGGCTTCCATCCGCGGTTCGCGCCACCGCCACTGCCCTTCCCGAGCCCGCGGCGGGTGGCGATCGACCTGATCAACACCCCGGTCGCCCGGGTGCGGATCGAGGGCTACTTCGCCGTCACCACCAACACGGTCCAGTTCGGCGCCCGGGTCGAGGTCTTCTTCGGGCTGAGTGCGCTGAACGTCCAGGGTCATCTCGCGATCGACGCACTGTTCCAGTTCTCGCCGTTCTACTTCGTCGTCGAGATCTCCGCCTCGTTCTCGGTGAAGGCCTTCGGAGTCGGGGTGTTCTCCGTCGGCGTCCGTGGGACCTTGCAAGGACCGGCGCCGTGGAACATCAAGGGCCACGGGTCGATCTCCTTGCTGTTCTTCGATATCGGTGTCGACTTCGAGAAGACCTGGGGAGACGCCAGGAACACCGAGCTGCCACCCATCGCGGTGCTGCCGATCCTCGAGGGTGAGCTGAAGAAGGTCGAGAACTGGCGCGCGATCCTGCCGGCCGGCACCAACCTGCTGGTGTCGCTCCGGCCGATGCCGGCGGCGGAGGCAGCGCTGATCCTGCATCCCGTCGGCGTACTGCGAATCTCGCAGCGGGCGGTGCCGCTCGACCTGAAGCTGGACAGGGTCGGCGCGCAGAAGCCGAGCGACGTGAACAAGCTGTCCGTCGTGGTGACCGGCGGCGGTCTGGCCCGGAAGGACGATGCCTTCGAGCCGTTCGCACCCGCGCAGTTCCAGAACTTCACCGACGCGGAGAAGTTGTCGAAGCCGGCCTTCGCGCCGGAGCACTCCGGTGTCGACCTGTCGGCCGCGGGCAACGACGTCCGTTCGTCGGTCATGGTTCGCCGGGTGGTCCGGTACGAGGAGATCATCATCGACACCTTCTACAAACGGTTCGCCCGCCGGTTCCGTGGCTACTTCGGCGTGCTGTTCGGCTTCTTCCTGAATGGCGCGGCGGTCTCGCGCTGCGAGTTGTCCAAGGCGGTCAAGACGAAACTGCAGCCGTTCGAGGACAAGATCGACGTACGACCGGAGACGTTCACGGTCGCGATGCAGTCGACGAACCAGGCGTACTCGGCCGATTCCAGGTCGTTCCACAGTGAGGCGAGTGCGCGGGAGTACCTGGCGAGTCAGGTCGCCGTGGATCCCGGCCTGGCCGACGCTGTCCACGTGATCCCCAGCTACGAGGTGGCGCTATGAGCCCGGCCCTGGGCACGTATTCGTTCCTGCCTTGGCTGCGGCAAGGACTCGCGAATCAGATCCAGTCGCCGGACTTCGCCGACGTCAAGGTCCGGGCTCAGATCACCGTGGATCTCGATGCCCGCGGGGAGAAGCTGGCCGGTGGCAGCCAGGGCACTCCGGTGGGCAGGCCGGTGTCCCTGTTCGGTCCCGGCGACATCGTCGGCATCGACCGGCGGGCCATCGTGCGGGTCGAGCCGCGGGACTGGATCACCAACTTCGAGCCGAATCACCTGCCGCAGATCGAGTTCTACGACGAGGACTTCCCCTGGCGCTACACACCGGCCGCGCCCGATGTCGCCCGCGGTCGACTCAGGCCTTGGCTGGCGCTCGTCGTACTCGCGGAAGGGGAGTTCACCGAGGGCACCGATACCAGGAGCAAGCCGCTGCCGTACGTCGATGTGCCCGACCTGGCGGTGTTCCCGAAGGCGGAGGAGCTTTGGGCCTGGGCGCATGTCCACGTCAACCGGAGCCTCGCCGACAGCGACGGCGAGTTCCGCTCGACCGACATGACGAATGTGATCCCGAAGCTGGTCGCGACCCTGGCCGAGAACCCCGACCTCGCCTACTCGCGGCTGCTCTGCCCGCGCAAGCTGGCCGAGAACACGGCGTATCACGCCTTCCTGATGCCGACCTTCGAGTCCGGTCGCCGCGCGGGCCTCGGGCTCGAGCTGGCGGATGTCGTCGCGACCATGTCGGCGTGGGATGCGGCGGCCAGGCCGCAGGGGCAGTCCTTTCCCTTCTACCATCGCTGGTTCTTCCGCACCGGGACTTCCGGCGACTTCGAGACCTTGGTGCGCCTGCTGGTCCCGCGGGTGGTCGATCCCCGGGTCGGCTTCCGCGAGCTGGACGTGCAGGAGCCGGGATCGACGGTCGACGGCGTCGACAACCCTGATCTCGGCGGCATCCTCAAACTGGGTGGCGCACTCCAGCCACCGTCGAAGGTCCCGCCCGAACCAGCTGACGTCTTCGAGCTGTGGGACGACCCGTTCCCGCGGCCACTGCAGCTGGACCTGGCCCGGCTGCTGAACCTGCCCGACGAGTACCAGCTCGCGGGCGATCCCGACCCGATCATCACTCCGCCGCTGTACGGAACGTGGCACGCCCTGACCAAGCGGGTCCTCACCGAGCACGACGGCGCGCCGATCACCCCGAACGACAACTGGGTCCACCGCCTCAACCTCGATCCCCGGTTCCGGGCCGCGGCCGGGATCGGCACGAGGGTCATCCAGGACCAGCAGGAGAAGTTCATGGACGCGGCCTGGGAACAGATCGGCAAGGTGCTCGAGGCGCAGCGCCGCATCTGGCTCGGCCAGTTCGGACTCCTCGTCTCGGATGTCTGGTACGACGCACACCTCGTGCCGGCCGTCGGCGTCAGCCGGCAACAGGGGTTGTTGCTCTTGGCACCGTTGAACAAGCGGATCGTGGGCGATGGGGTCACGCTGCACCACACGTTCCGCGAGGCGTTCGTGCAGCCCACCATGACGTCGTCCGCGCTGCGCCGGGCGGTCCGGCCGCGCGGTCGATTGATCCAGTCACTCCCGTTCGACGTCACGCATGCTCCAAACCAGTTGCTCGAGCGAGTCAACGACGAGGAAGTCAGTGCTGCCCCACCCAAGGTCGCGCCGGCCGGCGTGCTGACCGGTGAGGAGGCGGCTGCTCAAGCACAACCGGCCGACGTGCCGCGCGTCGTACTGGAATGGCTGAAGCGTTACCCGTTCCTGCCCGTGCTGGTGGTCTTGGCTGCCGCTGTACTTGGGGTGTTGCTCTTCATCCTGCTGCCGTGGCTCATCGGCCTGATCTTGGCGCTGTTCGTTCTCGGGGCCGGGTACCTGCTCTATCGAGTGCTGACCCGCTGGGCTCGCGCTGGCCAGGCGGCCGGCCTAGTTGATCTCACCGCGCTGACGCCGGAGCTGATCGACCAGCTGCCAGGCGTTTCGGACTTCGTCATCAGCGAGCCCGGATCAGGCGTCGTACGACGGGGGCCGGGAGCCGACAGCGTTGAGTCAGCGCGATTCAAGCAGGCTTTGCGAGACACGTTCGGCGGCGTGCAGCTCAGCGTCGAGGCCGGCCAACCGCCGAAGCGTCGCAGGCTCGATCTTCAGGGCCTCGCGACGTCGGCGATCGGGGCGGTCAAGCCGGTCCGGACGATCCCGAAGCGGGTGCTGTCCGGGATCGTGCTGCCGCCCCGGATCACCGATGACCTGGTCGAGCCACCGCGGGAGACGTTCGTCGAGCCGATGGCCTATCCCGTCATCGATCGGCCGATGTACGAGCCGCTGAAGAACCTGTCGTCGGAGTTGTTCCTGCCGAACATCAACCTGATCGAGCCGAACAGCATCACCTTGCTGCAGACGAATCAGCGATTTATCGAGTCGTACATGGTCGGCCTCAACCACGAGTTCGCCCGGGAATTGCTCTGGCGGGAGTATCCGACGGACCAGCGCGGCTCGACCTTCCGGCAGTTCTGGGACGTCCGCGGGTTCTTCAACGCCGAGAACCTCGACGACGAGGCGCTGAAGGAGAAGCTGCGCGACATCCCGCCGCTGCATCTGTGGCCGAAGGCCTCGCTGCTCGGTACGCACGATCATCGCGAGCTGCCCGGTGAGAACGAGGAGGAGCTGGTTCTGGTGATCCGCGGCGAACTGCTGAAGCGCTACCCGAACGCCGTGATCTACGCGCATCGAGCCTGCTGGCAGCGCAAGAGCGCGACGCCGGCGGACGCGAATCGCGAGCCCTGCGCACGCTCCGGCGCGATCGACAACACGGTCGAGCGGCGGCTCGTCTCGCTGACCGCGGCCGAGGAGGAGCGGCCGCCCACCAGCAAGATCCTCACTCCGCTGTACGAGGCCAAGGTGGATCCGGACATCTACTTCTTCGGCTTCGACCTGACCTCGAAGGAAGCCAAGGGCGAATCGGGTGAGGAGCCCGACGACGACCCCGGCTGGTTCTTCGTGATCAAGCAGCGCCCCGGTGAGCCGCAGTTCGGTCTCGACAACGAGCAGAGTCCAGATCTCCAGGTGTGGAACGACCTGTCCTGGCCGTTGATCCAGCCGGCCGCGGCCGGAGCGCATATCGACATCGCCAGTGCGCCGGCGCAGTTGAGCGTCGCGAATCCGGGCAGCTCGGACGAGAAGTATCCGCAGTACCTCGATGACAGGAACATCCAGTGGAACCGGAACACGATGAGCTCAGCTGATCTGGCTTACATGACCTTCCAGGCGCCGGTGCTGGTCGCCGTACACGCGCACGAGATCCTGCCGTGACCGACTTCACCGATCTCCGCGCACAGCTCCGGGACGCCCGGGAGCAGGTCAGCGGTATCGCGAGCCAGTCGGCCGCACTCGTCGAGCGGCTGAAGCAGATCGACGTACGCACGGCTCGGTTGAACCGGGTCGCCTCCGCCGGCAACGAGGAGTACGACGCGCAGCGGGCGGAACTGGAGCGGGACCGGCGTGAGGCGGTCGCGGCTCTCGAGGAACTCCGTCGTAGCCGTCGGGAGGCCGTCGCGGTCGAGGCGGAGCTGGCCGGGCGGTTCGGTCAGTTCACCGATCCGCGGGAGGGAATCGGGCGGCTGGACGACGGCGTCCCGATCCTGATGATGCCGGTTCGGGTGGAGACGCGCTTCAAGCAGGATGAACTGTGGGTCCGGGTGTTTCCGGATGATTGCTGGGTCGACGGGTTCGACCCGGAGCTGTCCGAGACCGAGCTGACCAACGTACGCCGGTACTGGACCGGGATCTGGCAAGCGGGCGGGATCGAGGATCAGGAACGTGGCGCGTGGACAGTGCTGGTCGAGGCCCACGGTTCCGGGCGCGCTGGGTGGATCGTGGACACCTACCAGCCGGCCAATCTTCCCGGCAAGCCGGTGAAGGTGCGCGCCGAGGACGTCGTACTCACGGTGGCGGTGGAGAGCGCGTTGGCCGACGCCGACGCGGTCGCCGACTACTGGAGAGAGCTGTGGCTCGCCGATAGAGCGGCGGCTGAGTCCGCGGCTGTGGAAGCCGCACTCGAGGCTGCGGTGGGAGCGGCGCGGGCTGACGAGATCCGGGCCGGCTTTGTTCCGGCGAACTTCACCGCGGCCGTTGCCGGCGGGCTGACGAAAGCGGACGTCGCTGTCTCGGTGGCCTTCGTCGAGTTGCCTGCGACCGCTACGAGGGAGAGCGCTTGGTCGAGTGCGCCGCGGGCGACGATCCTTCCGGACCGGTTCGTGTTCCTCGGGTACGAGCAGGCCGGTGGTCAGCCGTCAATGATCCGAGTCGGTACGCCGGTTCCGTCGCCGCTGGTGGTCGGTCCCGACCCATCCGCGCCAGCGGCGGAGCAGCTGCACCATGACGAGCACGGCAACCTGGTGATCCCGAACGAGCTCGGCTGGCTGGTGGACTTCGACGCGGCGGAGAAGGTCGGGATGGCGATGCGGATCCCGTTGACGCCGACGCAGGCGTCGCGCGGATTCGCTCGGGTGCTCGTGCTCGGCGTACGGCTCAGTGCTGACGAGGGCACCGCACAGACGGAACTCGAGACGTTGCTGCGGCACCATTCCTCCAAGGGGAGTGGGCTCGCGGTGGTGCCGCAGGGGACTCCCACCAACAACACCGAGGCAGTCGGCACCGGCTTCGATCGGCTGGACGACGCGGACGAGAGTTTCGACGACCGCCGGCAGCCGTTGTTCCTGGCGCAGAGCGGCTGGCTGGACAAGGCCGACGGGCAGTGGCTCGCGGAGTACCTCGGAGTCGATCCCGGCTTGTTCTCCACCACCCACGCCGCGGATGCGCAGGACCAGTTGACGGCGCGAGCGATGAACACCGCGCTGTGGCCGGCGACGATGGGCTACTGGATGGAGACGATGATGTCGCCGGTCTTCGACGACAGCGCGATCGAGACCACCCGCGAGTTCTTCACCCAGTTCGTGATCGGTGCCGGTGCGTGCCCCGCGATCCGGATCGGGCAGCAGCCGTACGGGATCCTGCCGGCGACGCCGCTGTCGCGGATGAACTGGCTCGAGCAGCGACCTGATCGAGTTCATGACTTCGGCCAGTTGCAGCGGCTCTACCGGATTCTGCTCGACATCCGGGCCGACTTCGACGGCATCGTCCCGAGCCTGTCCAGGGTCGGCGCGAGCGGCGATCCTCATGCGCTCCTGCTCGATGTTCTCGGTCTGCATCCCGGGTCGGTCGAGTGGTCGCAGCGGTACGCCGAAAGCCTCAAGACGCTGTTCAACCGGCTGAACCTGCTGGGATTCGGCGGCCTGATCCAGAAGTTGCTGATCGCGTCGCAGCGTCAGGCCGCCCGACAGAAGCTGACCGGCCTGGGTCACGCCGGCGAGGTCGACCCCAAGATCCTCGACCTCGTCTTCGCCGGCAAGCACAACCTGCTCAAGGGCGGCGTGATCGACGACGTACCGCTGTCGGAATCCGAGCAGCTCCGGACGTCGACCGACGATGGCAGGAACTACCTCGAGTGGCTGATCGATGCGGCCAACACCTCACTCGACGCGCTGTACCAGCAGAAGGGATTCGTCGACAACAAGCGTCCGGCCGCGCTCCTCTATCTGCTCCTCCGGCATGCGCTCCAGCTCGGCTACTCCGATGTGAGCATCCGGCTGCATCAGGACGCTGGGCTCTACTCGGCTGCGCAGGCTGCGATCGCCCGCGCTGACGAGCCGTTCCTGCATGTCCGGGACAACAACCTGGTCAGCGAGAGCCGCTATCAGCCGTTGTACGTCGCGGCGACCGAGATCACCGGGAATCCGGACACACCGGTGCACGAGTACATCGGCGAGCGGCTGCGGGCCCTTCAACTGCACTTCCACCTCAGCGATCAACTGGCCGCACTCGGCCGGCTGAAGGACCAGCCGACCGCCGTACTGGAGCGGGCGTTGGCGGACCACGTCGATCTGTGTTCCTATCGGCTCGACGCCTGGTTGCTCGGGCTGGCGAACGTGCAACTGGCGATGATGCGCGGCCTGCGCAACGGTTCGGAGACCCCGGCCCGCCAGGGCATCCACCTCGGTGGGTACGCATGGCTCGAGGACCTGCGGCCGGATAGGCGAGAGTTGACCCCGGTCGAGCTCGACGAAGAGTTGGCGGTCGTGTTCGGTGACGGTTCGCCGTTGCTTGCCGACAGCACCAATCAGGGCTACGTGCATGCTCCGTCGCTGAACCACGCGGTCGCGGCCGCCATACTGCGCAACGGCTTCCTGTCGAACGCCAGTCCGGCGAATCGGCAGACGATGGCCGTCAACCTCACCTCGGAGCGGGTCCGGGTCGCCCTTGGCATCATCGAGGGCATCCGCGCCGGGCAGAGCATGTCGAGCCTGCTCGGCTACCAGTTCGAACGCGGCCTGCACGACCGGCACGGGCTCGCCGAGGTCGACAAGTTCATCTACAAGCTGCGCAAGGAGTTCCCGCTCCGGGCGGACCGGATCAAGTCGACGAAGTCCGAACCCGGTGATGCGATCGACGCCATCGAGGCCAGGAACGTGATCGACGGTCTCGCCCTGGTCGAACACCTGGCGAGCACGCAGAAGTTCACCTACCCCTTCGGGAAGAACACGCTGCCGGACGCGAGCCCGGCCGAGGCCGCCGCGCTGAACGCTGAGGCGGACCGGCTCCGCGAGACGCACGACGCCGTCGCGGACCTGGCTCTGTCCGAGGGCGCGTACCAGGCCGTGCTGGGCAACTACGACCGGGTCGCTTCGACGTACGACGCCTATGCCCGCGGCAACTTCCCGCCGGAGCCGGACGTGGTCCGCACGCCGCTGAACGGAACAGGCCTGACCCTGCGAGTCGGTTTGCACCTCGACCCGGCCGCGGATCCGGCGACCTCGCCGGTAGCCGGGACCTCGATGACTCCTCGGGCAGTCGGCGAGCCCGGTGTGAACGCGTGGCTAGCCGGCGTTCTGCCGCCGCCGGATCAGATCGGTTGTGTCGCGTCGTACCGCTCTGCCGCGACCGGAACCACCGAGACGCTGGAGATCACGCTCGACCAGCTCGGCCTGCAACCCGCGGATCTGCTGGCCGTCATCCGGGAGGACACCGAGTCGTCGATCAGCGAGCTCGACGACCGCGTCGTGCAACGCGTGGTCGCCGACGCCGATCCGCGGCCGGACGTGCTGGTGACGATCGAGTACCTCACGACGCAGACAGCGCCGTACAGCGTCTTCGAGCTGCTGCCGGGTCTTCGCGCCGTACGGCGATTGACGACCAAGTCGCGGCCGCTTCGGTCCAGTGATCTGGCGCTGATGAACGAGTCGAGCAGCACGCAGGACGCCGCGCCGGAGTTCGACAAGGAGCGGCTCGACCGGGTGCGGAACGCGTTGCTGGATGTCCAGGCCGACCTTGCGGCGTACGCGGCGAGTATCGATGGACCTCTTGCGGATCTGGACAACCGGCGCGACGAGATTCTCACCGGGATCGACACGTTCATCGACGATCTGGCCGCGCTGCTCGCCAGGGTGGCGCTGTTCGGGATCCCGCAAGCTGGGTGGGCGTTCGCGTATGACTTCCGGCGGAACTGTTTCGCCACGATGCTGGCGCAGGCGGCGGAGCTGGTGACGCGGTGGGATGGCAAGCTTGCGGAGTTCGACGCGCGCGTTGTTGAGGCCGGGACGGCGGCGACGGACGAGGAGAAGTTCGAGCTGCTCACGCAGGCCGAGCGGGCGGTCTCGACGATCATCACCTCGCCGTTGCCGGCCTCACCCGCGACGTACGAGGCTGACCTGGTCACTGTGAAGAGGCCGGCGTTCGTTGCCAAGCGCATCGAATTCGACGCGTTCGAGGGGTCGACCCGGCGGGGTGTCTCGGCGCTGCTGGCCGATCTGCGGGCGGCGTTGCCGATCACGGACCTCGACTTCGTTCCCTTCGACCTCGGCACGCGCGAGGACGAGATCATCCGCTTCGCGCAGGACATCAGTGCCGTTGCCACCGTGCTCGGCGCCGAGGTCGATCGTCGCCTCACCGCATCGCAGGACCTGTTCGACGAACACGACGCGACGGCCGAGGCCAATGCCAGGGTCGACGCGCTCGATCGGGCCGCGAAGGTTCTGCTGGGGGAGGACTTCCGGATCGTCCCGCGGTTCCGATTGTCGGCAGCGCAGGGCGACGAGCTGGCCAACGCGCACGCCGACTCGGCGTCGAACCGCTTGTTCCGGCACCTCACCACGCCGGCCGATCCGGCCGTCGACCCGGTCGATTTCCCGGTCGACGAGTGGATGTACGGCGTCGCCCGGGTGCGCGAGAAGCTGAATGCCTGGGAGCAAACGGTGATGTTCACCGGAGCCCTCGGTCGCCCGGAGCCGGAGCTGACCGCGATCCAGTTGCCGTACGTTCCCGATGATCACTGGCTGGGGCTCGACTTCCCAGCGGACAAGAAGCTGGACAGTGACCGGCTCCTCTACACCGCCCACTACTCCACGCCGTTCGACAAGACGAAGCCACAATGCGGGATGCTGCTCGACGAGTGGACCGAGACGATCCCTGACCAGAGCATCGACACCGGCATCGCCTTCCACTACGACCGGCCCAACTCCGAAGCGCCGCAGACGATGCTGCTGGTGACGCCGTCGGAGTTCCGTGGCGCGTGGCAATGGAACGACTTGGTCGACGCTCTGAACGAGACGCTGGACCTGGCCAAGAGCCGGGCCGTGGAACCCAAGCATCTGGACTCTTCGCCGTACGCGCCCTTCTTGCCCGCGACCGTGCTCGCCACCCAGGTCAGACAGCTCACGATCGCGATGGATCTTGCCCTCAACAACAAGATCGCCCTGCTGGAGGACTGACATGCCGTTCAGCATCACGCGCAACCTCGGCTCGGTCATCGCGAAGAAGTCGCGGCCCGCGATCACCATCTGGAACCGGCTCGAGGGCCGGCCGCGAGCGGAGAACTTCGACCGCGCGCTCCGGGCCGAGGTCCGTGATGCGTTGTGGATGCTGACCCGGCAGTGGCAAATGGGCGAGTTCCGGGGCGACGATGCGGGCTCGCCGATCGACGTGAAGGTCCATCTGGAGACGACGAAGCTGCAGAAGTACCAGGCGGTGCTCGGGCCGGTCGAACCCTTCAACGACCAGATCCCGCTCGAGGCACACGTCGAACGGATGGCGTTGGCGATCGCGCAGGGCGGCCATGAGATCGCGCTCGACCTCCGGCTGCTGCTCGGTCGGCAATGGCTGAAGCTGATCCGCAGTGTGTCGCCGGCGCCGCTGGTTGCCGAGCAGTTCATCGGCCAGTACCCGATCCACGTGCCGGATCCGACGGACCTCGCTGATGCGCCGACGTGCGCGCACCCCGAGGCATGGTCGAGCTTCGCAGCCGTCGCCACGCGGCGGATGGACGGGGTCAAGCTCCTCGACCACCTCGCCTCTGCTGGGAATCATGCGTACGACGGGATCCCGGCGCTGGTGGGGATGGAGGCGCAGGTCGACGTGGTTGCGGAGCGGTTCGTCCGCTGGTTCCGGCGCGTGTTTCACCAGCCGGCCGGACCGGGTGCCTGGCAGAAGGAGCGACTCGAGTACCAGTTCGCGGTGTCGGCGCCGTACGGCGAAGCGGAGAAGGTGCTGGCCGCGGAGGAGTACTACCAGGGCCATCTCGACTGGTACAACTTCGATGTCGACCCGACGCGGGAAACACTGGGCGACCTCGATCCGGCGGCTGTTCCGCCCAAGCCGCACACCTTGTCCATGTTGCCGACACAGGCGACGTTCAACGGGATGCCGAACACGCGTTGGTGGCGTTTCGAGGACTCCCGGACCAACTTCGGCGATATCAAGCCGGACACCACCGACCTGGCGAAACTGCTGCTGATCGAGTTCGGGCTCGTGTTCGCCAACGACTGGTTCGTCGTACCGTTCACCGTGCCGGCCGCGACCATCGCCGAGATTCGGGGCATGGCGGTGACGAACGTGTTCGGCGAGCGGACGTGGGTCGAGGCGGCCGGCCGTGGCGACGACGATGACTGGCAGCGCTGGTCGATGTTCCTGGTCTCGATCCGCGGTGAGGGTCATCAGCCGGCCGACCGTAGCCTGTTGCTACCGCCGGCGGCACGGCAGGTCCTCGAAGGACGGCCGCTCGAGCAGGTGATGCTCGGCCGGGACGAGATGGCCAACATGGTCTGGGGAATCGAGCAGACGATCGCTCTCCCGTCCGGTGACCCCGCGAACGGGCGGGAGGCGGCGGAGCAGACGCGCGCGTTCTTCGAAGCCGACTTGGAACGCCGCCTCGGCGCACCACCCGAGCCGCTGCCGCCGGCGGAAGGCGCGAAGATCCGCTACAAGGTGATGAGCTCGGTCCCGGAGAACTGGATCCCGCTGATCCCGGTCCATGTCGAGGGCGACAACCGGGAGGTCCAGCTCCAGCGGGCAGCGATGCTCCGGATCATGGAAGGGGACACCGCACCCACCCTGGAACCCGTTCGTCCGCGGACCTCGCTGCTCCGGCCTGGCCTCGAGGACACTCCGCCAACGGGCTATCTCCTGCACGAGGAGGAGGTCCCGCGCGCCGGAACTGTCGTGTCGACCAGCTTCGAGCGAACCCGCTGGAATGCGGGCCGCGCGTTCGTCTGGCTCGGGGTCCGCAAACAGACCGGCCGTGGCGAAGGCTCCAGCGGCCTGGCCTTCGATTACCTGGCCGACGTACCGCCGCCCAAGGACTGACACTGACACGCCTGTCGTTGACCCGTCGGAAGGGGCCTCCTCGACTGCCGAGTCGTAGAAAAGTCTTTCCGCTATGCAGAATTCGAGGTGCTGGTGGAGATCGAGGCACTCGCTGCTCGCCTGCGCGCCCAGCTGGGTGATGAGGCAGTCATCACCGATCGCGCGCAGCGGCGGACGTACGAATGCGACGGCCTGACCCACCATCGGGTGGTTCCCGCGCCGGTGGTCCTCGCCGACACGACGACCGCGGTCGCCGCGACGGTCAGACTCCGACGCGCCCTCGAGGCCGGCTGGGATCCGGCCGAGCTGACAAGCCAGTACAACGCCGCTGTCGCTAAGAAGCGAGCAGCCGAGGCCGGTATGGCAGCCATCGAGCCTCCGCAGCGGTTAACGGCCAAGGACGTTCGAGCGATGGTCGACCAGCTCGGAGACATCGGGCGAGTGCTCGACAGCGCGACGCAAGAGGACCTTGCTTCCCTGTACGACGCACTACGTCTGACGATCGACTACGACCACAGGACCCGGGTGGCTGAAGTGTCGATCACGCCTGCCCCGCGTGTGGATAGTGTGTGTGTCCGAGGGGGGACTTGAACCCCCACGCCCCGCGAAGGGCACTAGCACCTCAAGCTAGCGCGTCTGCCTATTCCGCCACCCGGACGAGTGGTCTTGCCGCCGTAGCGACGCTGACCGGAGAACAGTAGCAAAGTCCACGGGTGGAATTCACATCGGGGCTCAGCGGGCTGACTTGGGGGCGTTCGAGGGGTAGTTTGAAATTCAAGGGTCGGCCGGGAGGAGGGTCGGATGAACGCGTGGAACGCGATGACGTTCGAGGGCAAGGACACCATCCTGGGGGTGGTTCGCCGGGAGGCGGGGGAGTTCTTCGAGCTGGTCGACAGCGACGCGGTGTGGGAGGCGCCGACCGGGGCCGGGCATTGGCAGGTGCGGGACGTGGTGGCGCACATCGCAGACACCACCGAGGCGTACTTCGTCGCCTTCGACGCGGCCCGGTCGCACACCGAGGTGCCGGCGGCGTACGGGCTGCCGGGGATGGCCGAGCGGGTCGACAAGCAGGCGCTGGCGCTGCGCGACGTACCGCGGGCCGAGCTGGTCGAGCGGCTCCGGGGTGACTTCGACAAGATGATGGAGATCTTCGACGCGCTCGGGCCGGACGAGTGGGGCGGGTTCAACGTGCCGCACTTCTACATGGGCCCGGTGCCGGCGTTCTTCTACCCGGCCTTCCAGTTGATGGACTACGGGGTCCATTCGTGGGACGTGCGGCAGGGGACCGGCCGGGCGCACGGGCTGACGGGTGAGGCGGCCGACCTGCTGGTGCCGTTCATGTTCGTGGTGTGGCAGGGGACCGCGGGTACGACGGAACCGGGCGAGCTCGGCATCCGGATCACCAGCGGCCCGAATGCCGGCGACACCCGGGTCCGCGTAGGCCCGGACGGGATGACCTACGAGCAACCGGCGGACGTCGGTGACTTGTCCACCGTCATCGAGTTCGACCCGGGTAGTTTCGTGCTGACCGCGTTCGGGCGGAGCAACTCCGGCACGATCCGCGGTGAGCGGGCGATCGCCGACCGCTATCTCAACCTGTTCTTCCGGATCTGAGGGGGAGTATGACGGACATCGACCTGCCGGCGATCGAGGCCGAGCGCGACCGGATCAGAACGACGTACCTGACCGAAGGCGGGACGAGTTCCGCGCGCGGGCTGCACCACGTGGCGCTGCTGTGCGCGGACGTCGAGCGGACGGTGCAGTTCTACCAGGGCGTGCTCGAGTTCCCGCTCACCGAGATCGTCGGCAACCGGGACTACGAGGGCTCGAACCACTTCTTCTTCGACATCGGCAACGGCAACCTGCTGGCGTTCTTCGACTTCCCGGGCCTGGACCTCGGTCCGTACGCCGAGGTGCTTGGCGGACTGCACCACCTGGCCATCTCGGTGGAGCCGGACCAGTGGGCGCGGCTGAAGAAGAACCTGGACGAGGCCGGCGTCGAGTACCTCGAGGAGAGCGGTACGTCGATCTACTTCCGCGACCCCGACGGCGCGCGCGTCGAACTGATCGCCGATCCCCTGGGGGAGATGTACGGACTCAAGGTCCTCTGAGCAACCGCGCGGCCTGCCGGGCCCTCCGCAACGGCTCAGGAGTACGGCGTCCGGCGATGAACCGACTCACCACCTCGACCGCGGTGGTGAGGTCGGTCCGCCAGCCGGAGTGCACGACGAGCGGCCGAGTGCCGCGCCGGGTGCGCAGCCACGTCGCGACATGGTCCGGACCGATGAACAGCGGCGCCGTCGCGGCCGGCTCGTCGTCCGGCAGGTCGCCGGAGGCGGTTAGCGGGCGGTGAGTCACGCCCACCGTCGGCAGATCCAGTACGGCGCCCAACTGCACCGCCAGCCCGCACCGGCGCGGATGATCACGCCCGGTCGCGTCCAGCAGGAGTACGTCGGGTTGCGGCGCCAGGCGTCGTACGACGTCCTCCAGCAGAGGACCGAGGCGGAGAGCCAGCAAACCAGGCACGTAGGACGCCGAGGCGTGCCCCGGAACCAGGCATCGTCCGACAACGCTGCCCTGGTCCATGACGACCGCAGCACCCCAAGCCCGGTCGCCCGCTGACCCAGTGCCGGACAGGCCGCGAGCGAAGCAGACCCACGCTCCGCCGACCAGGCACGAGCGCTCGGGTGTCCATGGTGGAGGCGTAGCTCGGGCGAGGGTCTCCTGGGCCGAGATCAGCCCTGGCTCGTCAGTCGGCCAGGGCATCGAGGAACCAGTCCCGAGCGAGTACGGCGACCTGTTCGAGGGTGCCCGGTTCGGTGAAGAGGTGGGTGGCGCCGGCTACTACCTGGAGGTCGTTGGCGCACTGGAGTTGGCGTTGGGCGGTGCGGTTGTAGTCGAGGACCACGGTGTCGAGCTCGCCGACGATCAGCAGGGTGGGTGCCGTCACGGCGGCCAAACGTGGGCCGGCCAGGTCGACTCGGCCGCCGCGGGACACCACTGCGGCGACCGAGGTGGTGCCGGCGGCGGACCACAGGGCGGCGGCTCCGCCGGTGCTGGCGCCGAAGTAGGCGATCGGGCCGAAGCGGTCGCCCGCCCAGTCGTTGGCGCCGCTCAAGCGGTCGGCCAGGAGCGGGATGTCGAAGACGTTGCGGCGGTCGGCCGCCTCCGCGGTCGTCAGCAGGTCGAAGAGGAGGGTGGCGAGACCGGCTCGGTTGAGGACCTGGGCGACGTACTGGTTGCGCGGGCTCAGCCGGCTGCTGTCGCTGCCGTGGGCGAAGATCACCAGGCCGCTCGACCGCGCAGGCTCGGCGAGGTCGCCGGGGAGGGCGGCGCCCGACGACTCGATGGTCACCGGTGCGGTGGTCATTGCGAGTCCGGCGCCGGGTGTTCGACGAGCGCGATCACGCGGCTCGTGATGAAGCGGGCGGTGCGGATCGGTTTGCCGGTGCGGGTGACCTCGACGACCTCGGTGAGGTTGCGGGTGGTGTTGATCTCGACCCGGCGACCGGCCTTGGTGGCGGCGATCTCGTACGTCGACACCCCGTTGCCGGTGTCGATGACGACTTCCACCCAGTCACCCTTCACACAGTTCAGATACCCGGGACGTCGGCTGTCATGCCCGCGTGGGGGAGGATGGGCCCATGACTTCTCCGGGGACCAGCGAGCGTACGTCGTACACACCTGACGCCGAAGTGGTGGAGCTCTGCAGTGAGCTGATCCGGATCGACACCACGAACTACGGCAACGGGAAGAGCAACGGTGAGCGGGTCGCGGCGGAGTACGTCGCGGCGAAGCTGGACGAGGTCGGGATCGAGTCCACGATCTACGAGTCGGAGCCGGGCCGCGCGACCCTGGTCGCGCACTGGGAGGGCGAGGACTCCTCGGCCGACCCGCTGCTCGTGCACGGACACCTGGACGTCGTACCGGCGGACGCGAAGGACTGGAAGGTGGACCCGTTCGCCGGGGAGATCTTCGACGGGTGCGTGTGGGGCCGCGGCGCGGTCGACATGAAGGACTTCGACGCGATGGTGCTGTCCGTGGTCCGGGCCCGGCAGCGGGTCGGGGCGAAGCCGCGGCGGCCGGTCCGGCTGGTGTTCACCGCCGACGAGGAGGCCGGCGGCGTGTACGGCGCCCAGTGGCTGATCAACAACCACCCGGACACGGTCGCGGACTGCACCGAGGGGATCGGCGAGGTCGGCGGCTTCTCGGTCACCGTGAAGGACGACCTGCGGCTGTACCTGATCGAGACCGCGGAGAAGGGCATGAGCTGGATGCGGCTCAAGGCCCGCGGTACGGCGGGTCACGGGTCGATGGTGAACAACGACAACGCGGTCACCCACCTGGTCGAGGCGGTGACTCGGATCGGCGCGCACGAGTGGCCGCTGCGGGTCACGCCGACGGTCCGGGAGTTCCTGAAGACGCTGGAGGACGTGCTCGAGGTCGAGCTCGACCCGGACGACATGACCGAGACGCTGGCGAAGCTGGGCAGCTTCAGCCGGATGTTCGGCGCCACCATCCGCAACACCGCGAACCCGACGATGCTGAACGCCGGCTACAAGGTGAACGTGATCCCCGGCGACGCCGAGGCGCACATCGACGGCCGGTTCCTGCCCGGGTTCGAGGACGAGTTCTTCGCCACCATGGACGAGCTGATCGGCGACAAGGTACGGCGGGAGGCGGTGGTCGAGGACATCGCGCTGGAGACCGAGTTCAGCGGCGGCCTGGTCGAGGCGATGAAGGCGTGCCTGGCGGCCGAGGACCCGCAGAGCCGGACCGCGCCACTGCTGATGTCGGGTGGCACCGACGCCAAGTCGTGGAGCCGGCTCGGCGTCCGGTGCTTCGGGTTCGTGCCGCTGCAGCTGCCGCCGGACCTGGACTTCATGGGCATGTTCCACGGCATCGACGAGCGCGTCCCGACCAGCGCCCTGGAGTTCGGCTCCCGGGTGCTCGACCGCTTTCTCGATCAGGCCTGAGCGTCAGCCGCGCAGCCGGGACGGCCGGTGGGTGATCTCCTCGATGTCCTGCGCCGCCGCGAGCACCAGGCGGTGGGACAGCTCGGACAGCGCCCGCGCGGCCGCCAGTTCGTCGCCGATCTGCGGCACCTCGACGTCGTTCGGGTGCCGGTACGCCGTACCGCGCCCGGCCAGCTGTTCCCCGTCGGTCCGGAGCTTGGCCTCGGCGTGCGTCGTCCGCTCGCCCTCGACCTCGTCGATCACGATGTCAACCGTCCACTGCCGCTTCGTCATGGCACCCACCTCGCGTTTCTAGCGTCGTCCCGCAGGCCGCAGCTCACAAGAGGTTGAGCGTGGTCCGGAGGCTCGGGAGGTACCGGATCAGGGTCTGCGGCGGAGTGGGCGTCGTGACGAGGGACAGGGTGAGGCGGTAGCGGAACGGGGCGGGGACCAGGCGTTCGCCGGGGCGGAGCTCGGTGGCGAGTGCGCTGCGCGGGACGAGGGCGAGCTGAGTACGGCGACGCGCCATGGCGACAGTGGTGCTGAGCGTGACACCGCGGCGGGGGATCGCGCCAAGGGCGACCAGGCGGCTATGGATGTCTTCGGCGCCGCGGTCGTACGTCGAGAAGGCGATCGGGCGGTCCTTCAGCGGTTGCTTGCCGCGGCCGGGTGGGCCGGCGCCGGGTGGGACGAACAGGACGAGCTCGTCGCGGCCGACGCGGCGGGCGACGGTGCCGCGGGGCAGTGTCATCTGGTCGGCGATCGCGATGAATGCGGCGTCCATGGTTCCCTCCGCGATCCGTTCGACCAGGAAGTGGCCGTGGTCGACCTGCTGCTCGATGTCCAGGTCGGGCAGGTCCGCGTCGAGCACCGGGAACAGGATCGGCGCGATGCTGGCGAAGGTGCCGATCACGAGCCGATGTCCGGCGGCGGCCGCGCGGGTGGCGGTGTAGGCCTCCTCGAGGTGGCCAAGGATGTGGTCGGCCCGGCGCCCGAGCTCCGCTCCCGCGGGCGTCGGCCGAGCACCGCGGGTGTCGCGCTCGAACAGCTTGGTGCCGCACATGCGCTCGAGCCGGGCCAGCCGCTGGGACGCGGAGGGCTGCGAGATGCGCAGCTCGCGGGCCGCTGTGCCGACCGCGCCGGTTCGTCCGATCGCCTGCACCAATCGCAGGTCGTCGACCGATGGTAATGAAGCCATAGGGACAGCCTATGGCAACCGCCAAGCGCTTGCCGACTACTCGGAGCACCCGAAAACCCCAAGAATCAAAGGTGTGAGAGCCCGAAGCGAAGCGCTCGCGTTGCTGGCCGGCGGCGGCGCGGCGGACCTTGCGCTTCGGTTCACGCAGGTGGCGTTGCCGCTGGTGGTTCTCCATGAGACGGGCTCGGTCGCTGCGACTGGGCTGGTCGGCGGCGCGTCCGGCGTACCTGTGTTGCTGTCGCCATGGTGGGCGAGGAAGGCACGGCAGTGGGTGGACTCGGGTCCACGGCTTGCGGTGGTTGCTGCCATCCAGGCGGTGGCTCTGGCGAGTGTGCCGACTGCCGCCATGCTAGGACTCCTCACACCCGGGTTGCTGGTCGTCAGTGGTCTGTTGCTCGGCTGCGGCGAGGCGCTGTCCAATCCGGGGCGGTCAGCGCTGCTGGCTGACACCGGAGACCGGTGGGGTGAGGGCAAGGCCGTCGTACTGCTGACCTGGCAGGACGGTCTGCGCAGGATCGGCATGATGGTCGGCCCGGTCATCGGCGCCTTTGCGGTGTCGACAGGCCTCACCAACGGGCTGCTGTGGGTGGAGGCCGTCGGTGTACTCGCAGCAGGGCTCCTGGCGTGCACAGTGAAGGCAGAGCGTGCTCCTGAGGGCATTGAGGCTCCGTCTATCCGGGCCAGTCTCAAGACGCGTCCGGACGTTCTCTACGGCTGGATTGTTCGGGGGACCGGCTGCGTGACGTGGTTCGCGTTCACGCTGGGGCTGTCGGTGATCGGTGCGCAGCGCGGCGAGCCCGGTGTCTACCTCGCGGCCGGCATGACCGGGTACGGCGTTGGCTCGGTGATCGGCACGACGATCTCACTGGCCGTCGTACGTCGAGTGCCGCCAGTACCGCTCGCGACCGGGGCGTGGGCCTTCATGGGGTTGTGCTGGGCCGGGATGGGACTGTGGACGCATCCGCCGGTCATTGCCGTGATGGGCGCACTTGCGGGCATCAGCGTGGTCCTCGGGATCGCAGCGATCTCGGTCCTGATCACGCGAACCTCGGTCGGCGCCGAGCGGCGGGCGTTGTTGTCGGGGCAGTCGGTCGTCGTGAACGCGGGGAGCTCGGCCGGGTTGCTCGCCGGCGGGCCGATCATCGCCGCGGCCGGCGCCGAGCACACGCTGATCGGCGCGGGCCTGCTGACCACCCTGGTCGCGCTGATAATCCTGGTGAAAGCGAGGCGGTCGCGGTGCGACACTGCCGAGCATGTCCGAGATCGTCATCACCACTCTGGCCGAGCGGCCTGAGGTCACCAGCTGGCTGGGCGACTTCTGGAACGTCTGGCCGCAGTTCATGCTGCAGGACCTGGTCGCCGACGCGCTGCTCGGTGGGGTGCCTGAGGAGTTCGCCGACCAGTGCCTGATCGCGACCGAGGACGGCGAACTCGTCGCGCACTCGCGCAGCATCCCGTTCGCATTCCCGCTCGAGGACCGCCCGGAGCTGCCGTCGCGGGGGTGGGACCAGGTGCTGACGTGGGGCTTCGAGGACCTCCGCCGCGGCCGCGAGACCACCGTGTCGAGCGCGCTGGAGATCGTGATCAGGCCGAGCCACCTCGGCCGCGGGCTGTCCTACCGGATGCTGGCGGCGATGCGCGACGCGGTGAAGGCGAAGGGCCACACCACGCTGTACGCGCCGGTCCGCCCGAACGGCAAGACCGACGCCCGGATGCCAATGAGCGAGTACGTCGACCAGACCCGGGACGACGGCCTCCCCGTCGACCCGTGGCTGCGCGTCCATGTCAAAGCCGGCGGCAAGATCGTCAAGGTCGCCTCGACCTCGATGCTCATCGCCGGCTCCCTGGCGGAGTGGCGCGAGTGGACCGGCCTGCCCTTCGACCAGTCCGGCGAGGTGATCGTCCCCAAGGCCCTCGTCCCAATCCTGGCCGACGTGGACCACGACTACGCCGTCTACGTCGAACCCAACGTCTGGGTCCAGCACGACCTCTGAAACCCCAACTAGTTGGGGTGCCCCGGCCGCGCGGCGCGCCGCAGCATCAGAGGCATGAGTACGACGGAGCGCAACAAGGCCATCGTCCGCGACCTGATCGACGGACTGTTCAGCAAAGGCGACCTCGGCGCGGTCGACACCTACCTCGCCGAGGACTTCGTCAACCACGACCCGCCGTTCGGGGTCACGCCGGACCGCGACGGGATGCGGGTCGCCGGCGCCATAATGCGGGACGCCTTCCCCGACTGGCACAGCGAACTGCACCAACTCGTTGCCGAGGGCGACATCGTGGTGGAGCGGTTCACAGCGAGCGGGACGCATCGGGGTGAGGTGATGGGCGTCGCACCGACCGGCCAGGAGGTCAGTCTGCGCGGGATCAACATCTTCCGGCTGCGCGACGACCTGGTCGTCGAACGCTGGGGGCGGCTCGACGAACTCGGTTTCCTCCGGCAATTAGGCCGTGCCTGATGGTCCATCGCCTACTGCGCGGCACTCGGCACGGCATCTCGCCGCACTGGAGCAAAGACCACGATGAACCACATCGAGGCCTTCACTCCAGCACGCCGAGCTACCGCACCGAGCACCTGCTCGCTACGGCGCTGGACCATCAGGCACGACCTGGGCGTCGTACCGGATCAGCCGTAGCATCGCGAGCATGGGGGCGGCGGATCGCCTGGAAGTGCTGATCCAGCGGTGTTATGCGGGGCTGGACGCGGATCAGTTGCGGTCCGAGACGCTGATCCGGCTGCGGACGCTGATGACGATCGACGCCGCGTTCTTCGCGACGGTGGACCCGGCAACTGTGCTGTTCACGTCCGCGAGTGCGGACGAGCCGCTGACCAGCGTGACCGAGCAGTTCCTGGCGAACGAGTTCGGGCAGGACGACGTCAACAAGTTCGCCGCGCTCGCCGCCGGGCCCGACCCGGTGAGCTCGCTCGGTCACGCCACGAACGGGGAGTGGCCGAGCAGCGCCCGGTACGTCGAGGTGATGCGGCCGATCGGTCTCGGCGACGAGCTCCGGGCGGCGCTGGTCTCGAACGGGCGCTGCTGGGGCGTGATCTGCCTGCACCGGGAAGACGCCGACACCGGCTTCTCGGAGCAGGAGATCCAGCTGGTACGACGCCTTGGACCGCATCTCGCCGAGGGTCTGCGACGGAGCCTGCTCACCGCGGCCGTCGGGAGCGCCGAGGTCGGTCCCGGGGTGGTGGTTCTGAATTCGAAGCACGAGATCGTGTCGGTCAGCGCGGAGGCCGAGCACTGGATGGCTGAGCTGGAGCCGGAGCGCCGTACCGAGTTGCCGATGGCGGTGCGGGCTGCGGCGGTGCAGCTGGAACGGGTGCACGAGTTGCCGCAGGCTCCGGTGCTGAAGGTGCGGACCACGAGCGGCCGCTGGCTCGCGCTGCACGCGTCGACGCTGCGCGGAGCGGATGGGCAGCGGACGGCAGTCGTGATCGAGCCGGCCACGGCGGCGCAGCTCGGGTCGTTCCTGCTCGACCTCTACGGGCTGACACCGGCTCAGCAGCGGGTGACGGAGCTCCTGCTCAAGGGCTACTCGACCCGGCAGATCGTCGACCGGCTGTGTCTGTCGCAGTACACCGTGCAGGAGCACGTCCGGGCAGCCTTCGACAAGGTCGGTGTCGGCAGCCGCCGTGAGCTGGTGACGGTCTTGCTCAGAGGGTCCGCATGACGCGGATGATGCGGCGGCGGAGCCAGACTCGGCGGGTGCCGTCGGGGTAGCGGCGGAGGCGGGCCAGCTCCCAGCCGCCGTACTCGGCGTGCTCGGTCAGCAACCGGCGGACGGCGCCTCGCGACTCCGTCCTGGACACCTCGAACTGTTGCAGTTCGTATTCGGCCATCCGCACCTCCACCTGCTACGACACGTCCTCCAGCGCTGCGACGATCGCGGGTGGGAGGGTGAGCTCCTCCACACCCAGGATCGACTTGAGTTGCATCGCCGTCCGGGCCCCGACGATCGCCGCCGACACGCCCGGCCGGTCCCGCACCCAGGTGAGCGCCACCTCGAGCGGTGTCCAGCCGAGCCCGTCGGCGGCTCGTGCGACTGCCTCCACGATGCCCGAACCGCGGCCGTCGAGGTAGGGGTCGACGAATCTGGACAGATGCTGAGATGCCGCCCGCGAGTCCGCCGGGATCCCGGTGCGGTACTTCCCAGTCAACACACCACGGCCAAGCGGCGACCAGGCCAGGACACCGATTCCGAGCCCGCCGGCCGCCCGGATCGCGTCCGCCTCGGCGTCGCGGGCGAGCAACGAGTACTCCACCTGGTTCGACACCGGGACCGCGCGACCGGGCCACGCCTGCTGCCAGGTGACGGCGCGGGCCGACTTCCAGCCTGCGTAGTTCGAGACTCCGACGTACCGGACCTTGCCCGAGCTCACCGCGTGGTCGAGCGCCGACAGCGTCTCCTCCAGCGGCACGTCGTCCGACCAGGTGTGCAGCTGCCAGAGGTCGATGTGGTCGACGTTCAGCCGGCGCAGCGAGCCCTCCAGGTCGCGCAGCAGGGCGCCGCGGGAGGTGTCGGTGATCCGCTCGCCGCGGCGGACGCTGAACCCGGCCTTCGTCGCGATCACCAGGTCGTCGCGGTCCACCACGTCGCCGAGCAGCGAGCCGATCAGTCGCTCGCTGTCACCGTCTCCGTACGCCGCCGCGGTGTCGATCAGGGTGCCACCGGCGGCCACGAACGCGGCGAGCTCCTCGCGCGCCTCGTGCTCGTCGGTGTCCCGCCCCCAGGACATGGTGCCGAGGCCGAGCCGGCTCACCGCCAGTCCACTGTGACCGAGATAGCGCTGCTGCATGTGCCGAGCCTATTGGCCGCCACCGACAACGGCTCGTTAGGCTCGCCTGTCATGCGACTCGGACTCAACATCGGCTTCGTCTTCGGTGGCGACGACCATCTGGATCATCTGAGGCTGGTGAAGGAGGCCGAACGGCTCGGTTTCTCGGTCACCTGGGCCGCGGAGGCGTACGGCTCGGACGCCGCCACGCTGCTGACCTGGATCGCCGCCCAGACCTCGACCATCGACGTCGGCGCCGCGGTCTTCCAGATCCCGGCCCGGACCCCGGCGATGACCGCGATGACCGCCGCCACCCTGGACCGGCTGTCCGGCGGCCGGTTCCGGCTCGGCCTCGGCGTGTCCGGGCCGCAGGTGTCCGAGGGCTGGCACGGCGTCCGGTTCGACAAGCCGCTGGCCCGCACCCGGGAGTACGTGGCGATTGTGAACGCGGCGATGCGACGTGAGACCGTGGCGTTCGAGGGCGAGCACTTCACCCTGCCGTTGCCCGGCGGTCCGGGCAAGCCGCTCAAGCTGTCCATCCACCCGCTCCGCGACCACGTGCCGGTGTACCTTGCCGCGGTCGGCCCGAAGAACCTCGAGCTGGCCGGCGAGATCGCCGACGGCTGGCTCGGCATCCTGAACGACCCCGCCTATCTGGGAGAGCAGTTGAAGCACATCGCGACGGGCCGCGAGGCTCGTTCGGAAGGGCTCGACGGGTTCGACGTCGTCGCGTCCGTGCCGGTGATGACCGGTGACGATCTGCAGGTCGCGGCCGACCCGATCCGTGGGTACGCCGCTCTCTACATCGGCGGCATGGGCAGCCGGGAGAAGAACTTCTACAACGCCCTGGCGATCCGGATGGGGTACGCCGAGGAGGCCAGGCGGATCCAGGACCTGTACCTGGCCAAGCAGCACCGCGACGCGATGGCCGCCGTACCGCACGGCTTCATCGACTCGATCTCGCTGCTCGGCGGCAAGGAGCGGATGGCCGAGAAGCTCACCGCGTACGCCGAGGCCGGGGCGACGACGGTCGCGCTGACCCCGTTCGCGCCGACCGTCGAGCAGCGGATCGCCGACCTGCGCACGGTAGCCGAGGCCCTCGAGCTCGCCGGGGTCGGTGAGTAAGTGTCCATCTGGGAAGCCATCATCCTGGGCATCGTCGAGGGGCTCACCGAGTTCCTCCCGGTGTCGAGCACCGGGCACCTCACCATCGCCTCGAAGATGCTCGGCCAGCAGATCGACGACCCGGCGATCACCGCGTTCACCGCGGTGATCCAGTTCGGCGCGATCGCGGCCGTGGTGCTGTTCATGTGGAAGGACATCCGGACGTACGCCGTCGCCTGGTTCAAGGGCCTGCGGCACCCCGAGTACCGCGGCGAGTTCGACCACCGGATGGGCTGGTTCGTCATCGTCGGCTCCCTCCCGATCTGCATCGTCGGGTACCTTGGCCGGGAGATCATCTCCGGTCCGCTGCGCAGCATGTGGTGGGTCGCGGCGTCGCTGATCGGCTGGTCCTTCGTGATGGTCGCGGCCGAGCGCATCGGCCGGAAGAACCGGCCGCTGACCCGGATCACGCTGATCGACGCGGTCGTGATGGGCATCATCCAGTGCCTTGCGCTGATCCCCGGCGTGTCCCGCTCGGGCGCAACCATCTCGGCCGGCCTCTTCTGCAACCTGGACCGGGTCGCAGCCACCAAGATGGCGTTCCTCCTCGGCATCCCCGCACTGGTCGGCGCCGCAGTCTTCGAGCTCCCACACGCCCTCGACGGCAGCGTCGGCATCGTGCCGGTCCTGGTCGGAACCGTGGTCAGCTTCGTCGTCGCCTACGCGTCGGTCGCCTGGCTGCTCAAGTTCGTCGCCAAACACACGATCGAAGTCTTCGCCTTCTACCGCCTCCTGGTAGGCATCGTGATCGTCATCCTCCTGGCCACGAGCACGATCACGGCCACCTGACGCGGGGGGCGCCGGGTGGGTGGGGACCGGACCGCCAGGCCATCACAATCCGCGGCGCACCGCGGTGCCCCGCTCGGTGCGCGGGCCGTGGGGTGATTGTGATGGCCTGGCGGTCCGCGGCCGACGGGCGGGAGCCCAACGGGATGCACCGGCGACGAGCCGCGGGGTGGGAGCACGCGTGGGTGGGACTACAACCAGCCGACCTTGCGGAAGAAGCGGTACATGGTGAAGCAGGCGGTGGCCATCAGGAGGAGTACGGCGTAGTAGCCGTAGTGCCAGCGGAGTTCGGGCATGTTGTCGAAGTTCATGCCGTAGATGCCGGCCACCATGGTCGGGACCGCCGCGATGGCAACCCACGCAGAGATGCGGCGCATATCGTCGTTCTGCTGGACCGAGACTCGGGCGAGGTGGGCGTTGAGGGCCGAGCTGAGCAGGACGTCGAGGGCCTCGGTCTGGTCGGAGACTCGGTTGACGTGGTCGGCGACGTCGCGGAAGAACGGCGCGGCTTGCGGGCTGACGCCGGGGACGCCGTGCGCGAACTGCTCCATCGGGTCGCGCAGCGGCTGGATGGCGCGGCGCATCTCGAGCACCTCGCGTTTGAGCATGTAGATCCGCTCGGCGTCGCTGGTGCGCTCGGGGGAGAACACCGAGCTCTCGACCTCGTCGACGTCGATCTCGACCTGCTCGGCGACCTCCTCGTAGTCGTCGACCACCGAGTCGCAGATCGCCCACAGGACGGCGGCCGGCCCGTGACCGAGCATGGACGCGCGCTCCTCCAGTTGCTGCCGCGCCGTGGCCAGCTCTCGGCCTTCGCCGTGCCGGACGGTGACGACGTACCGCGGGCCGATGAAGACACTCAGCTGGCCGGTCTCCACGGCGTCGCCCTCGTCGACGTACCAGAGGGTCCGCAGTACGACGACGATCGCCTCGCCGAACCGCTCGACCTTGGGCCGCTGGTGGGCCTTGAGCGCGTCCTCGACGGCGAGCTCATGCAGGCCGAAGAGCCCCTGGACCCGGCGCATCTCGGCGTCCGACGGCTCGTGCAGCCCGACCCACCCGAAGCACCGGCCGTCGTCGTCGATGGCCTGGGCAACGGTCTCCGGATCCCTGGGCAGGTCCTGCCGTTCCCCCTCGGCATACACCCCGCAGTCCACGATCACGCCCCCATCATGTCAGCTGAGGTCGCGCCTGGCGCGACCCGACTTGCTCGACCGGATAACGTGCAACCCATGCCCACGGTGATTCTGGTTCGGCACGGTCGTAGCGCCGCGAACACGTCCGGCACGCTGGCCGGCCGCACGCCGGGGGTGAAGCTGGACGAGACCGGGCTGCAGCAGGCCGAGGCGGTCGCGCAGCGCCTGGCCGAGCTGCCGCTGGCGGCGCTCGTCACCTCGCCGCTGGACCGCTGCAAGCAGACCGCGGCGGCGATCGCGAAGCACCATCCGGAGTTGCGTCCGGCAACGGATCGCCGGCTGACCGAGTGCGGGTACGGCGACTGGACCGGGCAGAAGCTGTCCACGCTGATGAAGGACCCGCTGTGGCCGGTCGTGCAGCAGCACCCGTCGGCCGTGACGTTCCCGAACGGCGAGTCGATGCGGGCGATGCAGCAGCGCGCGGTGGACGCCGTACGGGCGCATGACGCAGCGCTGGCGCAGAGCCACGGGGACGGCGCGCTGTGGGTGGCGGTCTCGCACGGCGACGTGATCAAGGCGATCGTCGCGGACGCGCTCGCGCAGCACCTCGACACGTTCCAGCGGATCGTCGTGGACACCGCGACGACGACGATCATCACCTACACCAAGACCCGCCCGTTCCTGGTCCGGCTGAACGACTCCGGCAGCGAGCTCGCGTCCTTGGTCCCGAAGCCGGCGCCCAGAAAGCGAGCCCGGAAGCAGTCCTCGGACGCGGTCGTCGGCGGACGGTAATAGGGTCTAGGTATGGCGCGAGTTGTGCATTCCTACGACGACCCGGACCGGTTCGTCGCGGGCACCGTGGGCGAACCCGGTGCGAGGACGTTCTTCCTGCAGGCCCGGGCCGGGACCCGGCTGACCTCGGTGGCCTGTGAGAAGGAGCAGGTGATGGCGCTCGCGGAGCGGCTGGACGTGATGCTGGACGAGGTGGCCCGGCGGTTCGACCGGGACCCGGTGACCCCGGCGGGGATCGACGACACCGACCCGCTGGAGCAGCCGATCGAGGAGGAGTTCCGGGCCGGCACCATGACGCTGGCCTGGGAGGCCGACGCCGAGCGGGTGGTGATCGAGGTGTTCTCGGTGGTCACCGGCGAGCAGGCCGAGCTCGAGGAGACCGACCCGGTGCAGGCCGCGATGGACTCCGAGGACGCCGAGGTGTTCATCGTCCGGATCAGCGAGGAGCAGGCCCGCGCGTTCGCCCGGCGGGCGGTCGCGCTGGTCGCGTCCGGCCGGCCGAGCTGCCCGTTCTGCGGGCGGCCGATCGATCCCGACGGGCACATCTGCCCGCGCGCCAACGGCTACCGCAGGCACCTGCCGGAATGATCGACCTGGACCTGCTCGCCACTGGGGAGCTGTCGTTGCACGGCCGCCTGGTGGCAGCGTCGAACGGCACGTTCCAGGGCTCGGTGAGCCTGGGCGAGGAGTCGGCGACGGTGGTCTACAAACCGGTCCAGGGCGAGCGGCCGCTGTGGGACTTCCCCGACGGCACGCTGGCGCAACGCGAGTACGCGTCGTACGTCGTCTCCGAGGCGCTCGGGTGGTCCGTCGTGCCGCCGACCTTGCTGCGGGACGGGCCGCTCGGCGAGGGCATGGTGCAGCTGTGGATCGACGAGGCCGAGCTCGGCCCGGGGGAGACCGAGCTGGTCGACATCGTGCCGCAGGGCCGGGTGCCGACCGGATGGCTCGGCGTCCTCGACGCGTTGGACGGCCGGCACAACCCGGTCACGCTGGTGCACGCCGACACCGACGCGCTGCGGAAGATGGCCGTGTTCGATGCCGTGGTCAACAATGCCGACCGCAAGGGCGGGCACGTGCTGAACCCCGGCGACGGCCGCGTGTACGGCGTCGACCACGGCGTCACGTTCAACGCGGACGACAAGCTGCGGACGGTGCTGTGGGGCTGGGCCGGCGAACCCATCCCTGCCGAGTTGCTGGACGACGTACGCAAGCTGGCCGACCGGCTTGCCGGTGGTCTCGGGCAGCAGCTGTGCGAGCTGATCACCGCGGTCGAGCTGACCGCGACGCGGGAGCGGTGCGCCAGCTTGCTCAAGACCGGCGTCTATCCCTACCCGAGCGACGACTGGCCGGCCATTCCCTGGCCCGCTTTCTGACCGCGCAGGTAGGTGCTGGGGTTCGCGCCGCGTTCGCGTTTGAAGGCGGCGCTGAAGCTGAAGGCATCGGCGTACCCGACCCGGCGGGCGACCGTGGCGACGGTCGCGCCGGGCTCGGTCAGGAGGTCGGCCGCGAGTGTCATCCGAAGCTCGGTGAGGTAGGCGAGTGGCGCCTGACCGGTCAGTTCGGTGAAGCGTCGTACCAAGGTCGTCCGGGAGACAGTCGCCACCTCCGCCAGCCCGGCGAGCGTCCAGCCGGCCGCGGGGGAGCCGTGCATCGCGTGCAGGACCGGCCCGACCACGTCGTCGCCTAGGGCGTCGTACCAGGGCGGGGGATTGCCCTCGAACCAGTCGCGCAGCGTGCAGACCATCAGCCAGTCAAGGAGCCGGTCGAGTCCGACGTGCCGGCCGAGTGCACCGGCGGCGATCCGCTCCTGCAGGTAGTCGCGCAGCGGTGCGCAGTCGTGGTCCTCGGTGATGACAACCAGCGGCGGGAGCTCGTCGAGGAGCCGCCGTGGGAGCTCCTGCCGGACGTGGTACGCCCCGGCGAGCAGCACTGTGCCGGCGTCGATCGGGCCGGGCGAGTCGACCCGGCCGTCGCAGTACACGTCGATCGCCGGGCCTGGGCGCGCCGGATCGTCGGTGAAGAGGAACTCGGCCGGCCCGCGGACGACCGCGGTCTCGCCCGGCCGGATCAGGCGTGGTTCGGCGCCGTCGACGACGAGCCAGCCGTCGCCGAGCAGCGGTGCACACAGGGTCAGCGCCGCGCCGTCGACGAAGCGGAGCGCGTACGGCGGGGCGAGGACCGACGTACCGAGGACGGCGCCCTCGGCACGCAGGCCGCGTAGCAGGTCGTCGAGAGGATCCACCCAGCCACGATAGGTGGGCCGCACGGACATGCCCGCGGTCCGGTCGCCCATGGGGTCTGCGGGCGAGACCGGATTGACTCGGGACATGACGATTTTGGTGCTAGGGGCAACAGGTAAGACCGGCCGCCGGGTGGTGGCCCGGCTGCGGGAGCAGGGCGCCGAGGTACGGGCCGCGTCGCGGTCGAGCGAGACCCGCTTCGACTGGGCGGACCAGAGCACGTGGGCGGCCGCCGTACGGGAGATCGACGCGGTCTACCTGATCGCGCCCGAGGATCCCAAGCTCATCGAGCCGTTCGTCCGCCAGGCTGTGGATGCCGGGGTTCGGCGCTTCGTCGCGCACTCGGGACGTGGCATGGACAAGGCGGCCGGACGTTTCGGCGCGGGCATGGCCGAGGCCGAGCGCGCGGTGCAGGCGTCCGGTGTGGCCTGGACGATCCTCCGGTCGAACAACTTCGACCAGAACTTCGACGAGGACCTCTGGCACGAGCCGCTGCTCGCAGGCCGGCTCGCCCTTCCGGCCGGGGACGTCCGGGAGCCGTTCGTGGACGTCGACGATGTGGCCGAGGTCGCGGCGACCATCCTGACCTCACCCGGCCACGACGCCCGGATCTACGAGCTGTCCGGCCCGGAGTCGCTCACCTTCGGCGAAGCGGTGGACGTGATCGCGAAGGTCTCCGGCCGCTCGATCGAGTACGTCGCCCTGACACCGGCGCAGTACCGCGCCGAACTGCTGGACATCGACTGGCCCGAGGAGGCCGCGACCGAGCTGAACGCGATGTTCGAGATCATGCACGAGGGCCACCTGACCACGCCGACCGGCGACATCCAGCGCCTGCTCGGCCGCCCGCCGGCGACCTTCGCGGCGTACGCCGACAGGGTCTGGGCAGAGTAGCCGGGACACCCCGGCGCGACGACCGCGGTACCGGAGATTGGAACCGTGTCGCGCCGGGGAAATCCGGGCTGGCATAAGCTCCAACCCATGCAGGCGTGGACGAAACCAGACATCCCGGTCGTGCCGGGCCCGGCCCGGCGGCTGCGCCTCTACGACACCGCGTCCGGCGGGCCGGTCGAGGTGCCGCCGGCCGACGGCGGCGCGGCGCGCATGTATGTGTGCGGGATCACGCCGTACGACGCGACCCACATGGGCCACGCGGCGACGTACGTGACGTTCGACCTGATCAACCGGCTCTGGCGAGACGCCGGGTACGACGTCCACTACACGCAGAACATCACCGACGTCGACGACCCGCTGCTCGAGCGGGCCGCCGCGACCGGCGTCGACTGGACTGACCTTGCCGCGCAGGAGATCCAGTTGTTCCGCGACGACATGACCGCGTTGCGGGTGATCCCGCCGCAGAACTACGTCGGCGTGGTCGAGTCGATCGACCTGGTCGCGAGCGCGATCGAGGACCTGCAGCGCGCCGGCGCGGTCTACTCGGTCGACGGCGACCTGTACTTCGCGGTCAAGGCGGACCCGGCCTTCGGGAACGTGTCGAACTACGACCGGGAGACCATGCACGCCCTGTTCGCCGAGCGCGGCGGGGACCCGGACCGCGAGGGCAAGCAGGACCCGCTGGACAGCCTGCTGTGGCGGCACGAGCGGCCGGGCGAACCCGCCTGGGACTCGCCGCTCGGCCGCGGCCGCCCGGGCTGGCACGTCGAGTGTTCGGCGATCGCGCTGGAGCACCTCGGGATGACGTTCGACGTCCAGGGCGGCGGGTCGGACCTGATCTTCCCGCACCACGAGATGTCGGCCAGCGGCGCCCAGGTGGCGACCGGGGAGTACCCGTTCGCCCGCGCGTACGTCCACCAGGCGATGGTCGGCCTGGACGGCGAGAAGATGTCGAAGTCCAAGGGCAACCTGGTGCTGGTGTCGAAGGAACGCCTGGCCGGGTCCGACCCGATGGCGATCCGGCTGGCGCTGCTCGCGCACCACTACCGCACGGACTGGTTCTGGACGTCGTCGGAGCTGCTCGACGCACAGGAGCGCCTGGACGTCTGGCGCGGCGCCATCACCCGCGGCTCGGGCCCGGACGGTGCCGCCGCGGTCGACGCCGTACGGGCCGCGCTCACGAACGACCTCGACACCGTCGCCGCGCTGTCCGCGATCGACACCTGGGCCGAGACGAACGGCGACGACACGGAGGCGCCGGCGCTGGTCGCTCAGGCCGTCGACGCGCTGCTCGGGGTCAAGCTGGCGGTGTAGTGGGCGGCGATCTCGTCGCTCGTGGTCAGCCAGACGTCGGGCTGTGACGCGAGGAACTCGAGCGCTCGGTCGAGGTACTTCGCCCGGAACGCCTGCCCGATCACGAACGGGTGCAGAGCGAGCGGGAGGACTCGTCCACCCTCGGTCCGGAGTACGTCGTACTGGTCCTTGATCATCTGGACGAACTCGGGGCCGGTGATGCCGCGCGGGAAGATCAGCAGGTCGTTCAGCTCGACCGTGTACGGGACGCTGAGCATGCCGGGGACGTTGAGCGGGTACGGCTGGTCGTCGTTCGTCCAGTCGAGCACGTAGCTGAGGCCGAGCTCGGCGAGCAGCGCCGGGGTGTTGTGGGTCTCGGTCAGGCCCGGGCCCATCCAGCCCTGCGGCCGGCGGCCGGTCGCGGTCTCGATGGCGCCGACGATCTCGGCGAGGACCTTGCGTTCCTCGTCCGGTTCCAGGCCGGTGTGCAGGGTCGAGTTGGTCTTGCCGTGCGCGAGCCAGGCCCAGTCGCGTTCGACTCCGGCCTTGATGATCTGCGGGTTGTGCTCGGCGACGTCCGAGTTCAGCAGGACGCTGGCGCGGACGCCGTACCGGTCGAGGATGTCCATGGTCCGCCAGATCCCGATCCGCGCGCCGTAGTCGCGCCAGCCGTGGTTGAGCGGGTCCGGGGTGAGCTCGAGCGGCCAGATGCTGGTGGACGGCCGGTCGGGCACGAAGTGCTCGACGTTGAGGCCGACGTAGAAGGCGACCCGCTTGCCGTCGGGCCAGGAGAGGGACGGGCGTTCGGTGATCGGGCTGTAGTCGAAGAGCGTCATACCGGCACGGTAAAATCTGACATCAATGTCAGGTTCAAGCCCTGGAGGATGGAGCGTGCGGATCGGGGAGCTGGCCCGGCGGACCGGGGTGAGCGAGCGGTCGTTGCGGTACTACGAGGAGCAGGGCCTGCTCGTGTCGGAGCGGACACCGGGCGGCCAACGGGAGTACGCCGAGCGCGCCGTCGACCGGGTGATTCTGATCCAGGAGCTGTACGCGGCCGGGCTGCACAGCAAGAAGATCGGCGAGCTCCTCCCATGCATGCGCGACCCCGACGGCGGCCCGAACGAGCGCGCCACCCCCGAGCTCGTCACCTCGCTGACCGCCGAGCGCGACCGCATCGACCACATGATCGCCGACCTGGCGAGATCCCGCGCAGTCCTCGACGAGGTGATCTCGGCCGCCGCCCGGGAGCTGTGACCTCCGTCAGCCGGTGATCGTGGTGTGTGTCGATGAACTGGCCGAGCCACCGCCCCGTTCGTCCGCCCGCGACCTACGGAAAGATCCCCGCTCCCCGTGGCTTCCGCCCACCATCGTCCGATGACAATAGGACGATCCGTGAAGTTACGCCACGGTAGAGTGACCAAAGGCCGTGCCTGGGTCAGTCGGGGTGGTTTTTGTTGCGGCGCTTCAGGTAGCGCTCGAACTCGGCGGCGATCGCGTCGCCGGAGGCTTCCGGCAGGTCGGCGGTGTCGCGCTGCTCCTCGAGGGAGTGCACGTACTCCGCGACCTCGGGGTCCTCCTCGCTGAGCTCGTCGGCGCCGCGCTGCCAGGCCCGGGCCAGCTCGGGCAGCTCGCCCTCCGGGATCTGCAGGTCCAGCAGCGCCTCGACCTTGCCCAGCAGCGCCAGTGACGCCTTCGGGCACGGGCTGCCGGCGATGTAGTGCGGGATCGCCGACCAGATCGACACCGCCGGCACGCCGAGGGTGCCGCACAGGTCGGCGAACACCCCGGTGATGCCGGTCGGGCCCTCGTACGTAGACGGCTCCAGGCTCCAGGACGCGGTCAGCTCCGGGTCGCTCGACGTCGCCGAGACCGGGATCGGCCGGGTGTGCGGGGAGTCGGCGAGCAGCGCGCCGAGCACGACGACGAGCTGCGAGTTCGACTCGTCGACGACCTCCAGCAGTTCCTGGCAGAACCCGCGCCAGCGCATGTTCGGCTCGATCCCGCGGATCAGCAGCACGTCCCGGCCGGTGTCGTCGGGCCGGGCCAGGTAGATCCGGGTGGTCGGCCAGGTGATCCGCCGGACGCCGTCGTCGTCGAAGCCGACCTGCGGCCGGTTCACCTGGAAGTCGTAGTAGTCCTCGGGGTCGATCGCGGTGACGAGCTCGGCGTCCCACTCGTCGATCAGGTGGTCGACCGCTCCGGTGGCCGCCTCCGCCGCGTCGTTCCAGCCCTCGAACGCGGCGATCACGACCGGGTCCCTCAGGTTCGCGAGGTCAACCACTCGCAGGCCCCCTGTCGTCTCTGTGCCATCCGGCGGGGTCGCCGGAAACCGGATAGCCAGCCTACGGGGTCGGACGCCGCAGCGCGCCTCGTTTCACGTCCAGCGGAAAGTGTCGCGGCCCCGACTACGATGTGAGATCCGCGTCCAAACCGACCCTGGAGGACTCGTGACCAGACCCGACCTGCGGCAGGTGCTCGCCGAGCGGGTGGTGGTGGCCGACGGCGCGATGGGCACGATGCTGCAGTCCTACGACCTGTCGCTGGACGAGTTCGAGGGTCACGAGGGGTGCAACGAGATCCTCAACTTGACCCGTCCGGACGTCGTGCGCGAGATCCACGCGGCGTACTTCGGCGTCGGCGTGGACTGCGTCGAGACGAACACCTTCGGCGCCAACTTCGCCAACCTGGGGGAGTACGGCATCGCCGACCGGATCTACGAGCTGAGCGAGGCCGGCGCCCGGCTGGCCCGGGAGGCGGCGGACGCGGCCTCGACGCCGGACCACCCGCGGTTCGTGCTCGGCAGCGTCGGCCCGGGCACCAAGCTGCCGACCCTCGGTCACACCACGTTCACGACCCTGCGGGACGCGTACGCCGACACTGCCCGCGGACTGATCGACGGGGGCGCCGACGCGATCCTGGTCGAGACCACGCAGGACCTGCTGCAGACCAAGGCCAGCGTGATCGGCGCCCGGCAGGCTCTCGAAGCGGCCGGCTCGACGATCCCGGTGATCGTCTCGGTGACGGTCGAGACCACCGGGACGATGCTGCTCGGGTCCGAGATCGGCGCCGCGCTGACCGCTCTCGAACCGCTCGGCATCGACCTGATCGGCCTGAACTGCGCGACCGGCCCGAAGGAGATGAGCGAGCACCTGCGCTACCTCTCCAAGCACTCGACCATCCCGCTGACCTGCATGCCGAACGCGGGCCTCCCGCAACTCACTGCCGACGGCGCCTTCTACCCGCTGACCCCGGAGGAGCTGGCCGACGCCCACGAGACGTTCGTCAACAGCTACGGCCTGTCCCTGGTCGGCGGCTGCTGCGGTACGACGCCCGAGCACCTGCGGCACGTGGTCGAGCGGGTCGGCGGCCGCCCGGTCCGGGAGCGGGAGCCGCAGCCGGAGGCGGGCGTCTCGAGCCTGTACCAGCACGTCCCCTTCCGGCAGGACACGTCGTACCTGTCGATCGGGGAGCGGACGAACGCGAACGGGTCGAAGGCGTTCCGCGAGGCGATGCTGGCCGAGGACTGGGAGGGCTGCGTCGAGATTGCCCGAGCGCAGATCCGGGACGGCGCGCACCTGCTCGACCTGTGCGTCGACTACGTCGGCCGGGACGGTGTCGCCGACATGAAGGAGGTCGCCGGCCGGCTGGCGACTGCGTCGACGCTGCCGATCATGCTCGACTCGACGGAGCCCGCCGTACTGCAGGCCGGCCTGGACAAGCTCGGCGGGCGCTGCGCGCTGAACTCGGTGAACTTCGAGGACGGCGAGGCGGAGGGATCCCGGTTCGCGCGGATCGCCGGTCTGGCGCAGGAGTACGGCGCTGCCGTCGTCGCGCTGACCATCGACGAGGAGGGGCAGGCGCGGACCGCAGCGAACAAGGTGGCGATCGCGGAGCGGCTGCTGGACACGCTGGAGCGCGACTACGGGATCGCCGGGCACGACGTGCTGATCGACTGCCTGACGTTCACGCTGGCGACCGGGCAGGAGGAGTCGCGGCGGGACGGCATCGAGACGATCGAGGCTATCCGCGAGCTGAAGCGGCGGCGGCCCGACGTGCAGACCGTGCTCGGCCTGTCGAACATCTCGTTCGGCCTCAACCCGGCGGCGCGGCACGTGCTGAACTCGGTGTTCCTGCACGAGTGCGTGCAGGCCGGTCTGGACTCGGCGATCGTGCACGCCAGCCGGATCATGCCGGTGGCGAAGATCCCGGACGAGCAGCGCGAGGCGGCGCTGGACCTGATCTACGACCGGCGACAGGAAGGGTACGACCCGCTGCAGCGGCTGCTGGAGCTGTTCGCCGACGTGAAGGCGTCGGACCTGAAGGCGAGCAAGCTGGAGGAGCTGGCCGCGCTCCCGCTGGCCGAGCGGCTGCGGCAGCGGATCATCGACGGCGAGCGCAACGGCGTCGAGGCCGACCTGGACGAGGCGCTGACGGCGAAGTCCGCGCTCGACATCATCAACGACGACCTGCTCGCCGGGATGAAGGTGGTCGGCGAGCTGTTCGGGTCCGGGCAGATGCAGCTGCCGTTCGTGCTGCAGTCGGCCGAGGTGATGAAGACCTGTGTCGCGCACCTCGAGCCGTACATCGAGAAGACCGACGACGAGGGCAAGGGCACGATCGTGCTGGCGACGGTCAAGGGCGACGTGCACGACATCGGCAAGAACCTGGTCGACATCATCCTGACCAACAACGGCTACAGCGTGGTCAACCTCGGCATCAAGCAGCCGGTGAACGCGATCCTGGAGGCGGCCGAGGAGCACAAGGCCGACGTGATCGGGATGTCCGGCCTGCTGGTGAAGTCGACCGTGGTGATGAAGGAGAACCTCGAGGAGCTGAACCAGCGCGGCCTGGCCAAGCGCTGGCCGGTCCTTCTCGGCGGCGCCGCGCTCACCCGCGCGTACGTCGAGCAGGATCTCGGCAACCTGTTCGAGGGCGAGGTCCGGTACGCGCGGGACGCCTTCGAGGGACTGCGGTTGATGGACGCGGCGATGGCGGTCAAGCGCGGCGTCCCGGGGGCTGCGTTGCCCGAGCGCCGCGAACGCCGGGTGCGGTCCGCGACCCGGGTGCTCGACCGGCCGCTCGACGAGGTGCCGGCCCGGTCGGATGTTGCCGTGGACAACGTTGTGCCGGAGCCGCCGTTCTGGGGCTCGCGGATCGTCAAGGGGATCCCGCTCGCGGACTACGCCGGCTACCTGGACGAGCGGGCCACGTTCCTCGGCCAGTGGGGTCTGCGCGGGACGCGGGGCGCCGAGGGTCCGTCGTACGACGAGCTCGTCGAGACCGAGGGACGGCCGCGGCTGCGGATGTGGATGGACCGGATCCTCACCGACGGGATCATGGAGGCGGCCGTCGTGTACGGGTACTGGCCGTGCTACTCCGAGGGCAACGCGCTGGTCGTGCTGGACCCGGCGGACCACGCCGAGCTGCACCGGTTCGAGTTCCCGCGGCAGCGCCGGGACCGGTTCCTGTGCCTGGCGGACTTCTTCCGGCCGAAGGAGTCCGGCGAGCTCGACGTGGTCGCGTTCCACCTGGTCACGATGGGGCCGAAGGTGGCCGAAGTGACCGGTGAGCTGTTCGGGCGGAACGCCTACCGCGAGTACCTGGAGCTGCACGGGCTGTCGGTGCAGCTGACGGAGGCGCTGGCCGAGTACTGGCACGCCCGGGTCCGCGCCGAGCTCGGGTTCGGCGGCGAGGACGGGGAGCTGGACGGGATGCTCCGGGACCAGGCGTACCGGGGGTCGCGGTACTCGTTCGGGTACCCGGCATGTCCGGACTTGGAGGACCGCGAGAAACTGGTGCGGTTGCTCGAGCCGGACCGGATCGGCGTTCACCTATCGGAGGAGTTGCAGTTGCACCCCGAACAATCCACCGACGCCCTGGTGGTGCACCACCCCGAAGCCAAATACTTCAACGCCTCATGACCCTTCAAGCGGTGCTATGGGACATGGATGGGACGTTGGTCGACTCCGAGAAGGTTTGGGCGGAGGTGCAGATCGAGTTGCTCGCCTCGCTGGGGGCGGTGTGGACGGTCGAGGACTGCATGACGCTGGTCGGCAGCGACCTGCGGGACGCGGTCAAGGTCTGGATGGCGCGGATCCCGGACGGGGTGATCACGGCCGACGAGCTCGCGGAGCAGATGTTCGGCGCCGTGGTCGACGCGCTGCGGCGTGAGGTCGAGTTCCGGCCCGGCGCGCTCGAGCTGCTGCGGGCGCTGCGCAAGGCGGAAGTGCCGTGCGCTCTGGTCTCGGCGTCGTACCGGGTGATGATCGACGCGGTGCTCACGCACCTGCCGCCGGACCCGTTCGACGTGATCGTCGCCGGCGACGAGGTGGTGAACGGCAAGCCGCACCCGGAGCCGTACCTGACCGCGGCCGCGAAGCTCGGCGTGGACCCGGCCCAGTGCGTGGTGATCGAGGACTCGAACACGGGTACCGAGGCGGGTACGGCGGCCGGCGCCTACGTGGTCGCCGTACCGCAGTGGGTGACGATCCCGGAGGCCCCGCGCCGCCTGGTGCTCGACTCACTGGAACCGATCACCCCCGAGACACTCCGCACGTTGCTCCGCTGACGCAGTACCGTCACTTGTGGCCGAAGCGTCCCGCGGTGACGATTGCACCGCCATCGTTCAAGCACTCGTCACCCCGGGACACTTGGGGCGTTGTTACGGGTTGTGGGCTGGGGAAGGGTGAGATGGTGATCGTGTCGTGGTGCCGGGTCGCGGTGTCGGCCGCGCTCGTGCTGGGGCTGGCGGCGTGTGGTGAGCCGGACGACAACGCGCCGCACCAGGGCAATGAGACCCCGAAGGCGATGCTGGTGCGGGTCGCCACCACCGACACGATCGGCTCGCTGGACCCGGCCGGGCCGTACGACGTGGGCTCCCGGACCGTCCAGGCGAACCTGTACCAGACGCTGCTGACGATCATGCCGGGCAAGCCGACCCCGGTGCCGGACGCCGCGGACTGCCAGTTCGACTCGCCGACGACGTACACCTGCAGCCTGAAGGAAGGCCTGACCTTCCCGAACGGGCACGAGCTGACGTCCGCGGACGTGAAGTTCAGCTTCGAGCGGATGCTGCGGCTGAGGACCCCGACGAGCCCGGCCGCGCTGTTCTCCTCGGTGACGTCGGTCAGCACCCCGGACGACCTGACCGCGGTGTTCAACCTGAAGCGCCCGGACGCCCGGCTGCCGTACCTGCTGACCACGACCGCCGGGTCGATCGTGGACCAGGAGTACTACCCGCCGAACAAGCTGCTCGACACCAAGGCGATGGGCAGCGGCCCGTACCAGCTGGCCGCGTACCGCCCGGGGCAGTCGGTCACGCTGGAGAAGTTCGCCGGCTACAAGGGCCCGCGCGGCGCGCGGAACGACGGCGTCGAGCTCACCCTGCTGAAGGACTCGACCGCGCTCTACCAGGCGATCACCACCGGCAAGGCCGACGTGGCGTTCCACGGGTTCGGCCCGAGCCTGCTGGACCGGCTGCGCAAGTCCGACCAGGTGCAGGTGGTCGAGTCCGACTACGCCGCGATCCGGTTCTTCGCCTTCCAGATGAAGTCGCTGACGGCGCGCAAACCCGCCGTACGGCGTGCTGTCGCGCAGCTGATCGACCGCCCGGCGATCGTTAAGAAGGCGTACGGCGACCACGTGACGCCGCTGTACTCCGTCGTACCGCCGGGGTTCGGTGGTCAGGCCGACGCGTTCCGGAGCGAGTACAAGGAGCCGAGCAAGGCGGCGGCCGCCGCGATCCTCAAGCAGGCGGGCATCGCCGTACCGGTGCCGCTGACGATCGGCTGGACGCCGTCGCAGTACGGCGCCGGCGCGAAGAACGAGGTGCTCGAGCTCAAGCGGCAGCTTGAAGCGTCCGGGTTGTTCCGGGTGACGCTGCGGAGCGCGGAGTGGCCGCAGTACCAGCAGCTCATCAAGGCCGGGGCCTACGACCTCTACCAAGGTGGCTGGATCCCGGAGTACCCGGACGCGGACGACTACCTGGCGCCGTTCGTCGCGGCGACCGGAGAGTTCAACAGCGGCTACCGCTCGGCGGCCGCGGCGGCCCTGCGCGAGCAGGAGACGACCGAGCAGAACGGGCTCGAGCGGGACAAGCTGCTGGGTCAGCTACAGGGAGTGCTCGCCAAGGAGGCGCCAGTGATCCCGAGCTGGCAGGGCCGGCTCACGGTGGTCGCCGGGAAGGACCTCGAGAACGTCGAGGGCGCGCTCAACCCGCTCTCGTTCCTGTACTTGTCCGGCCTCCGCCGGTGACGAATCCGGTGTGACACAAAAATGCCATGACAGTAACGGTTCGCCAGGCTCTGGCGACCCTGGGTACGACACCGTGGTTTACTGCCGAATGTCCACGATACGGGACGATTTCCTGACGATCACGATCGGGCAACGCAGCACTTTTCGCGTTTGACTCCGGCGTGTAATGGCGGCAGGTTAAGGCGGCGGCATGACACGCCGACCACAACCACGAGGGGGCATGTAACGCGTGACGACACCACTCGAGGTCGAGCCCGGCTCGACGGCGGCGGATCCCGAAGCCGTCCTGGCCGGTGCGCGGCGGATCGAGGGCCGATCGCTGTCCCAGATCGCCTGGAGCCGCCTGAAGCGTGACCGGGTCGCGATCGCCGGGGGCATCTTCATCGTGGTGCTCATCGTGATCGCCATCTTCGCGCCGCTGATCGTGAAGCTGCTCGGGCATCCGCCGAACGAGTTCCACCAGGACCTGATCGACACCAAGGGCGGCACGCTGGCGCCGATCGGCCGGTTCGGGGCGATGAGCTGGGACCACCTGTTCGGCGTCGAGCCGGTGAACGGGCGGGACATCTTCAGCCGGGTCGTCTACGGGTCCCGGATCTCGCTGCTGATCGCGTTCTTCGCCACCCTGCTGTCGGTGGCGATCGGCACCACGATGGGCATCATCGCCGGCTACTTCGGCGGCTGGGTCGACGCGGTGATCAGCCGGCTGATGGACATCTTCCTGGCCTTCCCGCTGCTGCTGTTCGCGATCGCGCTGGCCGGTGTCATCCCGGACGACGCGTTCGGGCTACAGGGAGACTCCCTGCGGATCCTGCTGCTGATCTTCATCATCGGGTTCTTCAGTTGGCCGTACATCGGCCGCATCATCCGCGGGCAGACGCTCTCGTTGCGCGAGCGCGAGTTCGTCGACGCGTCCCGCAGCCTGGGCGCGCGGCGGCCGTACATCCTGGTCACCGAGCTGCTGCCCAACCTGGTCGCCCCGATCCTGGTCTACGCGACGCTCCTGATTCCGACCAACATCCTGTTCGAGGCGGCGTTGTCGTTCCTCGGCGTGGGTATCCGGCCGCCCACCGCGACCTGGGGCGGCATGCTGTCCGACGCGGTGGCCTTCTACACGATGCCGCACTTCATGCTCTGGCCTGGGCTGGCGATCTTCGTCACGGTGCTGGCTTTCAACCTGTTCGGGGACGGGCTGCGCGACGCACTCGACCCCCGTGCCCGATAGACCGAACCCGCGATGGCGCCGGTTCGCGTAATGAGGAGGGTGTACCGGGAGATGAGAACGAAGCGATGGAGGTTCGCGGTCGCGAGCGCGGCCGCACTCACGCTGGGGCTGTCCGCTTGCGGTGGTGGCGGGGACACCAGCACCGACACGTCGGGGGGCACGACGGCCGAGTTCAACGCCGCCCTGGACAAGGTGTTCAACGAGTCGGACAAGAAGGGCGGCATCATCAAGATGGCGCACTCCGACGACTGGGACACCCCCGACCCGGGTGAGACCTACTACGGCATGTCCTGGGACTTCCTGCGGACCTATGCCCGTCCGCTGGTCATGTACAAGCCGGCGCCGGGCAAGGCGAGCAACGAGATCGTCCCCGACCTCGCCGAGAGCCTCGGCCAGTCGAGTGACGGCGGGAAGACCTGGACGTACAAGCTCCGCAAGGGCGTCAAGTTCGAGGACGGCACGGAGGTCAAGTCCGCGGACGTCAAGTACGCCGTCCTGCGGTCCATCGACAAGGAGACCTTCCCGAACGGCCCGGCGTACTTCGACAGCATGCTGAACCTGCCGGCCGGCTACAAGGGCCCGTACAAGTCGAAGGGCGTGAACACCGACTCGGCGATCACCACCCCGGACGACTCGACGATCGTGTTCCACCTGAAGCAGCCGTTCGCCGGCTTCGACAACCTGGCCGCGCTGTCGCAGACCGCGCCGGTCCCGGCGGCCAAGGACACGGGCGCGAAGTACCGCGAGCACGTGATCTCGACCGGTCCGTACATGTTCGACAAGGTGGAGACCGGCAAGTCCTACACGCTGAAGCGCAACCCGCAGTGGGACCAGGCCACCGACCCGATCCGCAAGGCGCTGCCGGACGGTTACGAGATCACCCTCAAGACCGAGGCGAACGACCTGGACAACCGGCTGATCTCCGGTGACCTGGACGTCGACATCGCCGGCACCGGCGTGCAGGCCGCCGCGCAGGGCAAGATCCTGAGCGACCCGGAGCTGAAGAAGCGCGCCGACAACCCGACGATCGCGCGGCTGCAGTACATGTCGGTCAACCCGCAGGTGAAGCCGCTCGACAACATCGAGTGCCGCAAGGCGATCATGTACGGCGTCGACCAGGTCGGCTACCAGACCGCGTACGGCGGCGAGTTCGCCGGCGGGCAGCTTGCCACCGGCCTGATGCCGCCGTCGATCGACGGGTTCAAGGAGATGAACACGTACCCGAACGGCGACGACCACAAGGGTGACGTGAACAAGGCCAAGGAGAGCCTGACGGCCTGCGGTCAGCCGAACGGCTTCACCGTCAACATGGCCTTCCGCAGCGACCGGCCGAAGGAGAAGGCGGCGGCCGAGTCGGTCCAGCAGTCCCTGAAGCGGGTCGGCATCAACGTGGTGCTGAAGGGCTTCCCGACCGGTGACTACTTCTCGACGTACGCGGGCAACCCGCCGTACGCCCGGAAGAACGGGCTGGGCCTGGCCACCAACAGCTGGGGCGCGGACTGGAACGACGGCTTCGGCTTCCTGTCGCAGATCGTCGACAGCCGGGTGATCCGGGAGACCGGTGGCTCGTCCAACATCAGCGTGCGGATCCCGGACGTCGACAAGGCGCTGGACGCCGCGTCGGTCGAGCCCGACAAGGCCAAGCGCGACCAGATGTACGGCGACATCGACAAGCGCGTGATGGAGGAGGCAGTTGTCTACCCGGCGCTCTGGGCGAAGATCCTGATGGTTCGCAGTGACCGGCTGACGAACGTCTACTTCAGCGATGCCTACGGCATGTACGACTACCTCTCCATGGGCGTCAAGTAAAAGTCCGGCACCACCCCACTCCGATAGGCAGGTGAAGGCAGCAGGCGCCCGGTCCGGTACCACCGGCCCGGGCGCCGGCGCCGCACAACAGTGCTCAGTTACATCGTCCGGCGCCTGGTCGCCGCCATAGGCCTGCTGTTCATCGTCAGCGTCATCACGTTCTCGATCTTCTACCTGGTGCCGCGGATGGCCGGCGCCACGCCCGAGACGCTCGCCACCCGGTACGTCGGCCGGGCGGCGACCGAGGAGACCGTGAAGGCGACCGCGCAGAACCTCGGCTTCTACGACCCGGTCCCGGTGCAGTACGCCAACTGGGCCAAGGGGGTCGTGGTCGGCGCCGAGTACGACTACGGCGCCGGCGTGGAGAAGTGCCCCGCTCCCTGCCTCGGCTACTCGTTCCTGAAGAAGCGCCCGGTGTGGCCGGACCTCCTCGAGGCGATCCCCGTGACGCTGTCGCTCGCGGTCGGCGCCGCGGCGATCTGGCTCGTGTTCGGGGTCTCGACCGGTGTCCTGTCGGCGCTGAAACGTGGGTCGGTCTTCGACCGGGCGGCGATGGGCACGGCGCTGGCGGGGGTCTCACTGCCGATCTTCTTCACCGGGCTGGTCTGCCTGAGCATTTTCAGTTATCACCTGGGATGGACGGTCCCAGGGGGCACCTATGTCCCGTTCACGGAAAATCCGTTCAAATGGGCGCAGGCGCTCATTCTGCCCTGGATCACGCTGGCGTTCCTGTTCTCCGCGCAGTACGCGCGACTGACCCGCGCCGGCATGCTGGAGACGATGAACGAGGACTACATCAGGACCGCGCGGGCGAAAGGCCTACCCGAGGGAAATGTGGTGGTCCAGCATGGGCTGCGCGCCGCGCTCACTCCGATCCTGACCATCTTCGGCCTCGACATCGGTCTGCTGCTGGGCGGCGCCGTGCTCACCGAGAAGACCTTCTCGCTGAACGGCCTGGGCAAGTACGCGGTGGACGGCATCGTGCAGAACGACCTGCCGAAGATCCTGGGCGTGGTCCTGGTCGCGTCGATGTTCATCATCCTCGCGAACCTGATCGTGGATCTCCTGTACGCCGTGGTCGACCCGAGGGTGAGGGCGAAGTGAGAGAGCGGAGCGAGCTCACCATCAAGTACAGCGCGATTCGTGCCTCATCGGCGCCCGGACCGAAGGGAGGACGCCGATGAGCTTTCTGGATGTCCGCGACCTGAAGGTCCATTTCCCGACCGACGACGGCCTGGTGAAGTCCGTCGACGGGCTGTCGTTCAGCCTCGAGCGCGGCAAGACCCTCGGCATCGTGGGGGAGTCCGGCTCCGGCAAGAGTGTGACCAGCCTGTCGATCATGGGCCTGCACAAGCCGGGCGTTGCCAACATCAGCGGCGAGGTCGTCCTCGACGGGCAGGACCTGATCTCGTCCAGCCGGGAGGAGGTCCGCCGGCTGCGCGGCAAGCGGATGGCGATGATCTTCCAGGACCCGCTGTCGGCGATGCACCCCTTCTACACGGTCGGGCGCCAGATCATCGAGGCCTACCGGGTGCACAACGACGTCAGCAGCAAGGTCGCGCGCAAGCACGCGATCGACATGCTCGACCGGGTCGGCATCCCGCAGCCGGACAAGCGCGTGGACGCCTACCCGCACCAGTTCTCCGGGGGGATGCGGCAGCGCGCGATGATCGCGATGGCGCTGTCCTGCGACCCCGACCTGCTGATCGCCGACGAGCCGACCACCGCGCTCGACGTGACCGTGCAGGCGCAGATCCTGGACCTGATCCGGGACCTGCAGCGGGAGTTCAACTCCGCGGTCATCATCATCACCCACGACCTCGGCGTGGTCGCCGAGCTGGCCGACGACATCCAGGTGATGTACGCCGGCCGCGCGATCGAGTACGGCACCGCGGAGGACATCTTCGACCGGCCGCAGCACCCCTACACCTGGGGTCTGCTGGGCTCGATGCCGCGGATCGACCGGGAGCGCTCGGAGCGGCTGATCCCGATCAAGGGCACGCCGCCGAGCCTGATCAACGTGCCGCCGGGCTGCCCGTTCAACCCGCGCTGCACCTACGCGCACCTGAACGGCGGCGCCAGCGAGACCGACCGACCCGAGCTGCTCGACATCGGGTCCGGCCACAAGGTCGCCTGCCACCTCTCCCCGCAGGAGCGCCAGAAGGCGTGGGAGACCGACATCAAGCCGAAGCTGTGAACGGGACGACGACTGTGACCGACCTTGGGACCACTGCTGACACCGACCCGACCGCCGTGCCGGGGGTCCAGGCGCCCAAGATGGGCGAGCAGCTGCTGTCGGTGAACGGCCTGGTCAAGCACTTCCCGATCCGCAAGGGCATACTGCAGCGCCAGACCGGCGCTGTGCAGGCGGTCGACGGCTTGACGTTCGACGTCAGCCGGGGCGAGACGCTGTCCCTGGTCGGCGAGTCCGGCTGTGGCAAGACCACCACCGGCCGGCTCCTGACGCGGCTGCTGGAGCCGACCGCCGGCCAGATCATCTTCGAGGGCCACGACATCAGCCACCTGTCCGAAGGCAAGATGCGGCCGCTGCGGCGGGACGTGCAGATGATCTTCCAGGACCCGTACGGCTCGCTGAACCCGCGGCACACGGTCGGCAAGATCGTCGGCGCGCCGTACAAGCTGCAGAACGTGAAGACCGAGCACGGCGTGAAGAAGGCCGTGCAGGAGCTGCTCGAGCTGGTCGGCCTGAGCCCGGAGCACTACAACCGCTACCCGCACGAGTTCTCCGGCGGTCAGCGGCAGCGGATCGGGATCGCCCGGACGCTCGCGCTGCGGCCGAAGCTGATCGTCGCCGACGAGCCGGTGTCCGCGCTGGACGTGTCGATCCAGGCACAGGTGGTGAACCTGCTCGAGGACCTGCAGGACGAGTTCGACCTGACCTACGTGATGATCGCTCACGACCTGTCCGTCGTCCGGCACGTCTCGGACCGGGTCGCGGTGATGTACCTCGGCAAGATCGTCGAGCTCGCCGACCGGGTCAGCCTGTACGAGAAGCCGATGCACCCGTACACGGTCGCGCTGCTGTCCGCCGTACCGGTGCCGGACACCAAGCGCAAGGGCAAGCAGGAGCGGATCCGCCTGGTCGGCGACGTGCCGAGCCCGATCAACCCGCCGCCGGCCTGCCGCTTCCACACCCGCTGCTGGAAGGCGCAGGAGATCTGCAAGACCACCGAGCCGCCGCTGCTCCAGCTGGCCCCCGGGCACCAGGTCGCGTGCCACTTCCCGGAGAACCAGCCGCAGGACAAGCCGGTCGCCCCGGCGCCCAGCCCGGACACCCAGGACAGCTGAACCAACCCAGCGCATATCAGACTGACCGCGCGTCGCCAACGACACGCTCAACCACCACCCAGCCGACGAAGCCACGAGGCGCCCGCCCCGGAACACAACCGCGACGGGGGCCTCAACCTGCCACTTGACAGAAACTCACTCCATATCAGCTGTAGAGGTCGATGATCCGGCTGCCTGTCGGGACGGCGAAGGGAGTCACACGCGGCGGCGTCGTACTGAACGTGAAGGTGGAGAAGGCGGGGGCGGCGACCTTGCAGGCGAAGGTCTCGGCGGAGCAGGTGAGCAGATCCGCCTGGCTGGACCGGGAGCTGCGGACTTCTCCGACTGCGGTGAAGGTGTCGTCGTCGAGCCACTGACCGAAGACCACGGTGGAGTAGGTGTACGGCTGCCCGACACTGCGGTTCGACCCCACCTCGAACACGTGGAGGGCGGCCCATCCCGGATCGATGCCCAGGCGTGGGTCGTACGGCTGGGTCGCTAGGTACTTGGCGGTGGGGGAGAGGAACGCCTGCTGGCCGGTGAACCGCGGCCCGCCGGAATCCTCGAGCGTGGTGCCGATCGTCAGCCGGATGCCCGGGCCGGGCTGCGTCAACGGCTGCTGGTAGACCATCTGGCCGTCGACGACCGCGCGAACCGCGTTCGGCGGCACCTCGGCGACCAGTTCTCCCTTGTTCGTCTTCACGTTCCAGCGGTAGAGGCCGTCGAGGGTGCCGAAGTACGCGGTGTCGCCGTCGATCGCGACGACCCGGGGGCCGACTGCGATCGAGCCGCCGGGCGGGAAGTCATTGCCGGTCGCCGTGCGGACCATCTCGCGGCCGGCGGCGACGTCGTACACGACCGAGTCGGCGTCGTTGTTGCGCAGCTCGACCCAGCCGACCAGGTTGCCGCGGTCGTCGGCGGTCAGCTGATCGGTCGTGTTGTCGGGCTCGATCCGGTCAACGCCGTTCTTGTTCGCGACGAAGACCCCGCCCTCCTCGGTGGTGAACACGAACCCCGAGTCGACCTGGACGAAGGCGCTGACCTTGTGCGGCGCGACGGAGATGACGTCGGCGCCGTAATGGATCTCGGAGCCGACCGCGTACGTCGCCCGGCGCTCGGCGAACGTGGCGACCGGCGGGTCGTCCGGGCCACTGACCATGCGTACGCCGGTGATGCCGCCCGCGACGACGGCCAGCGTGACCAGCGCGGCGCCGGCCACCGAGGCGACCCGGCGCCGGCGCAGCCGACGGTCGCCGGTCGCGACGATTCCGTCCAGGTCGAGTGCCGGCGGCTCGACGTCCGCCTGCTCGGCCAGCATGTCTCGCAACAGGTCGGTCACTCCGTCATCCCCGCCTTCTCCATGATCAGTACGGCGTCCCCGCCCAGTCGCGCCCGCAACTTCGCCAACGCGGCCGACACCTGGCTCTTCACCGTCCCGACGGAACACCCGAGCACCTCAGCGGTCTGCACCTCGGTCAGGTCCTCGTAGTACCGCAACACCAGCGCCGCCCGCTGCCGCGGCGGCAACCCCCGCAACTCACCCCACAACCACACCCGAACCGCAGCGTCATCCCCGTCGACAGGCCGATCCGGCACGTCATCCCGCGGCCGCTCAGCCCGCCAGGCCTTCCGCCGCCACCACCCGATCGCCGTACTGGTCATCGCCTTCCGCGTATAAGCCTCAGCCGCACTCGGATCCCGCAGCCGCCCCCACCGCACATACGTCTTGATCAAGGCCTCCTGCACCAGATCCTCAGCCAACCCCCGCTCCCCGACGAGCAAATAGGCATACCGGTACAAAGCCCCATGCCGACTCCCCGCAAACGCGGCAAACCCCGCAGAGCCCACTCCCTCGCCCATCAATTCCCCCTTGCCGGGTTCCCTTCTCACCCACCCAGACGCAACGACCACCTCAAACGGTTGGATCCGCGCCAGGGTGGATGATGCCGTGTTCGTAGGCGTGGACTATGAGTTGGGCTCGGTCGCGGAGCGTCAGTTTGGTGAGGATTCGGCTGACGTGGACCTTGACGGTGGATTCGGTGAGGTGGAGGTGGGTGGCGATCTCCTGGTTGGAGTGGCCGCGGGCTACCTGGAGGAGGACTTCGCGTTCGCGGGTGGTGAGGGTTGCGAGGGGGTCGGTGCGGGTGGGGTGCGGGAGGTGGGGCGTGAAGCGCTCGATCAGGCGGCGGGTGACCGTGGGGGCGACGGCGGCGTTGCCGGCGGCAACTGTGCGGATGCCGGCGATCAGGTCGGCGGGGAGGGCGTCCTTGAGGAGGAAGCCGGACGCGCCGGCGCGGAGGGCGGCGTACACGTACTCGTCGAGGTCGAACGTCGTCAGCACGAGCACCCGACTCTCGCAGCCGGAGTCGATGATCTGCCGGGTCGCCGCGATGCCGTCGAGGACGGGCATCCGCACATCCATGAGTACGACGTCCGGCCGGAGCGCCCGCGTCATCGACACCGCCTCCTGGCCGGTCCCGGCTTCGCCGACCACCTCGAGGTCGGATTCCTGCCCGAGGAACGCCCGGAAGCCGAGTCGCAGCAGCGATTGATCGTCGGCCAGCAACACCTTGATCACGCGTGGTCTCCCAACGGCAGTGCCGCCTCGACCCGCCAGCCCTGAGCGGTCGCGCCGGCCTGAAAGGTCCCACCCCGGGCCGCCACCCGCTCGGTCAGCCCCGCCAACCCATGCCCGCCACTCCCGGCCCCGTCCGCCGGACCGCCGCTGTCGGTCACCGCGACCGTCAAACGATTGGGCGATTGCACGAGACGGACCTCCGCGGAGGCTGTGCGCCCGGCGTGCTTGAGGGTGTTGGTGAGGGCTTCCTGGACGATGCGGTAGGCAACGAATCCGACGTCCGGCGGTACGTCCAGGCGCCCCGACGTACTGAGCTCGACCCGCAACCCGGCCTCCCGCACCTGGTCGACGAGTGCAGGCAGCGAGTCCAGCCCGGCCCGATCCGGCGCGCCATCCTCAGCCCGCAGTACGGCGACCAACCGCCGCATCTCGCCCAACGCCGACCGCCCGGTGGCCGCCGTCTGCTCGATCAGCCCGGCCGCTCGGCCGGGATCAGTGGAGATGGTCGCCGCCGCGCCATCAGCGAGTGCCACCATCACGGCCAAGTTGTGCGCGACCACGTCATGCACCTCACGCGCCACCTGACCCCGCTCAGCTGCAACCGCCATCCGCGCCTGACTGTCGAGCTCCTGCTGCAAATGCCGAGCGCGCTCCGCCGCCGCGGCCACTCGCAACCGCCACGTGACCCCGAGCAGACACCCGACCGCGAGGACCGCGCCGATCCCGGTCAACGTCTCCCACGACGCGCCGCTCGCCGCACCGGCGACGACCAGCACGACAACACTCACCACGACCCCAGGCCAGACGGCCGCCCAGCGTGCGTGCCGCGCCAACGTGTACAACGCGAACAACGGCGCGAAGATCAGAAAGACCCCGGTCACCCCGGTCAGCACACACAGCCCGACCAGTCCGAGCACCACCCAGAACACGACCACAGGCGTACGCCGACGCCACACCAAGGGCACGTGGACGGCGACGAACAGCAGCCAGGCCCACCCGACCACTCCCGAGCCGGACCCGAGCACACCGGCCGCGTCCGCGCCGCCCAGCGTCGACGGCAGGGCGATCCCGGCGACGAGCACCGCCAGGACAATGTCCTGCACCAGTGCCGACCGGCGCATCGTGATCACCCGACCTTCACACGTCCCGGCGCCGCAGTACGACGGCACCCCCCGCCAGCATCAGGATGACCCACCCGAGGACCACCAGCCCGGAGGCACCCGGCCCGAACATCGCCTCACCCGGCTCCCCGACCTGGAACATCCCCTGCAGCGCCAGCGTGGGGAAGTACGGCAACAGTGTGTGCTGCACGGACGTAGGAAGCGCACCGAGCAGCACTGGCGGCAGTACGACGAGACCGACGACGTACGCCGCGATCGACCCCGGCGTACTGCGCAGGATCGTGCCGAGCGCGAGCCCCATCAGCCCAGCCGCGATGGTGGCGCCCACCGCGCCGAACAGGGCCCGCACGATCCCCGGATCACCCAGCGAGAGCGCGTCGTCGGCGAACGCCTGGTTGGCCAGGAAGGCACCGAAGTACGCGGCGACCAGGATCGGCCCGACCGCAAAGCAGAGCAGCGCTGCCTTGGCCCACAGCACCGGCAACCGCTGCGGTACGGCGGCCAGCGTCGCCCGAATCAGCCCCGACTGATGCTCGCCCGTCATCATCAGCGCCCCCAGCACACCGACGGCCAGCGCGTACAGCAGGAATCCACCGCCGACCGCCAGCGTGGGGTCTGCCGGTCCGCTGCTGTTCGCCCCGATCAACGCGGAGAGCCCAGTGAATGCGACCGGCACTCCCGCGAGCACCAGCCAGTTCGACCGCAATGACGTCAGCTTCGTCCACTCCGACTGCAACACCTTCACAGCGCACCCCCGGCGTACTCGACGGACTCGCCGGTCATCCGCAGGTAAGCGTCCTCCAACGACTCGCCACCACGAGCCAACTGATCCACCGGTACGTCGGCCAGCAGCCGCCCGCGCCCGATCAGGACCAGCTGGTCGGCCGTCAACGCCATCTCGCTGATCAGATGTGACGACACCAGCACGGTCCGCCCCTCGGCCGCGAACGATCGCAGCAGGTTCCGCAGCCAGTGCACCCCGGCCGGGTCGAGCCCGTTCGTCGGCTCGTCCAGGATCAGCGTGGCCGGGTCGCCGAGCAGCGCGGCCGCGATGCCGAGCCGCTGCCGCATCCCGAGGGAGAAGTCGGCCGCCCGCCGACCGGCCGCCGCGCCCAGCCCGACGAGCCCGAGCACTTCCTCGACCCGGGCGGGCCGGATGCCGTGGGTCTGCGCGAGCGCGAGCAGATGCCGGTACGCCGTGCGTCCGCGCTGAATCGGGGTCGCCTCCAGCACGGCGCCGACGCGGCGGAGTGGATCCGGCAGGTCCGCGTACCGGCGGCCGTCGATCGTGGCCGTCCCGCTGGTCGGGTGGGCCAGGCCGATCACGATCCTCATGGTGGTGGTCTTGCCGGCCCCGTTCGGCCCGAGGAACCCGGTCACCCGGCCGGGCCGGATCGTCAGGTCCAGGTCGTCGACGACGGTCCGGCCGCCGTACCGCTTGGTCAGTGCTCTTGTCTCGATCATGTCTCGACGCTAAGAAGGCGGCCGGCGTCGGTCGTCCCTCTCGAGCACACCGCTCGGCGGCCCGCCGTACGGCCAAAGTCGTAGCCCAAGGCGTGCCCTGTGTGTCGCAGCCGGGCCGACGACCGGCGGCGTTCGACAATGTCGAACGACGAGCGTTGTGCCGCCTCGCGATCGCTCCTACATTCCACCCAGCCGTGGTCGTCACGGCGTGGAAGGGAGGTTCGGCATGGCTACGACGGAAACGGTCAAAGCGAGAACCCTTCTGGGGGAGTGCTCCGCGGAGTTCGCGGGCACGTTCATCCTGATCCTGTTCGGTGTCGGTGTGGTCGCCCAGGTGGTGGCCGGTGGAATCGGGGATCACGACTCGATCTCCTGGGCCTGGGGTATCGGGGTGACCATGGGCGTGTACGTGGCAGCCCGGGTCAGCGGTGCCCACATCAATCCCGCGGTGACCATCGCGCTGGCGGCCTTCCGCGGGTTCGCCTGGCGGAAGGTGCTGCCCTACATCGGTGCACAGTTCCTGGGTGCGTTCGCGGCGGCTCTGGTGGTCCGCTGGAACTACGACAAGGTCCTGGAGAAGTTCGACCCCGGCCTGACCATCAAGAGCCAGGGCGTGTTCTCGACCCTGCCGGGCAACGGCAGCGTCGAGCTCGGGGTCGGGATGTGGGGCGGCTTCCTGGACCAGATCATCGGTACGGCGATCCTGATGCTGGTCATCCTGGCCATCATCGACCTGCGCAACACCGCCCCGGCGGCGAACCTCGGCCCGTTCATCATCGGCCTGCTGGTCGTCGGGATCGGGATGGCCTGGGGGACGCTGGCGGGGTACGCGATCAACCCGGCGCGTGACTTCGGGCCGCGGCTCGCCTCCTACCTGACCGGCTACGGGGGAGCCTTCAAGGACCAGTTCGGGGATCCGTACTTCTGGGTCCCGATCGTGGGACCGATCATCGGCGCGCTCATCGGCGCGTTCCTCTACGACCTGCTGATCGGCCGGAACCTGCCGGTCAGCGACGAGGACGAGGAGCCGGGCCGGGTTCCCGAGGAGGAGAAGACGGCATGATCCAGCGCAGCACAGAGCTTTGTGAGGAGAGGACTTTCCATGGCTGACTTCGTCGGCGCCGTCGACCAGGGCACCACGAGCACCCGGTTCATGATCTTCGACCACTCCGGCAACGAGGTGGGCATCCACCAGCTGGAGCACGAGCAGATCCTGCCGCAGGCCGGCTGGGTCGAGCACAACCCGGTCGAGATCTGGGAGCGGACCAGTTCGGTGATCCGCACGGCGATGAACGCGAGGGGGCTGCAGGCGAGCGACCTGGCGGCGCTCGGCATCACCAACCAGCGCGAGACGACGGTGGTGTGGAACCGGCGGACCGGCCGCCCGTACTACAACGCGATCGTCTGGCAGGACACCCGGACCGACCGGATCGCCTCCGCGCTGGAGCGCGAGGGCAAGGGCGACGTGATCCGGCAGAAGGCGGGGCTCCCGCCGGCGACGTACTTCTCCGGCGGCAAGATCCAGTGGATCCTGGAGAACGTCGACGGCGTCCGGGAAGCGGCCGAGGCAGGTGACGCCGTGTTCGGCAACACCGACACCTGGGTGCTGTGGAACCTCACCGGCGGCACCGACGGTGGCGTCCACATCACCGACGTGACGAACGCCAGCCGGACGATGCTGATGAACCTGGAGACGCTCGACTGGGACGACGAGCTGATCTCGTTCTTCAACATCCCACGGCAGATGCTACCGGAGATCCGGCCGTCGTCGGACCCGAACAAGTACGGCGAGACGCTGGCGAACGGGCCGCTCGGCGGAGTGGTGCCGCTGACCGGTGACCTCGGTGACCAGCAGGCGGCGACCGTCGGCCAGGTCTGCTTCAACCCGGGCGAGGCCAAGAACACCTACGGCACCGGCAACTTCATGCTGCTGAACACCGGCACCGAGCTGGTCCGGTCGAAGGCCGGCCTGCTCAGCACGATGTGCTACAAGTTCGGCGACGAGGCGCCGGTCTACGCGCTCGAGGGCTCGATCGCGGTGACCGGGTCGGCGGTCCAGTGGCTGCGCGACCAGCTCGGCATCATCTCCGGCGCGAGCGAGACCGAGACGCTGGCCCGGCAGGTCGAGGACAACGGCGGGGTGTACTTCGTGCCCGCGTTCTCCGGCCTGTTCGCGCCGTACTGGCGCTCCGACGCCCGCGGCGCGATCGTCGGGCTGTCGCGATTCAACACCAACGCTCACCTGGCCCGAGCAACACTGGAAGCGATCTGCTACCAGAGCAAGGACGTCGCCGACGCCATGGAAAAGGACTCCGGTGTCACGCTGGACGTGTTGAAGGTGGACGGTGGTATCACCGCCAACGAGCTGTGCATGCAGATGCAGGCGGACATCCTCGGCGTGCCGGTGAGCAAGCCGGTCGTCGCGGAGACGACTGCGCTCGGCGCGGCGTACGCGGCCGGGCTGGCCGTCGGGTTCTGGAAGACCAAGGACGAGCTGGTCCAGAACTGGAACGAGGACAAGCGGTGGGAACCGCAGTGGTCGGACGAGCAGCGCACGAAGGGGTACGCCGGCTGGCAGAAGGCCGTCCAGCGCACCCTCGACTGGGTCGACGTCGACTGATCTGGCAACACACGGAATCGGAAGGAACAGCACAGTGGGCGCAGTGGCTCTGTCACCGCAAGCGAGGACCGAGGCCATCGACGCGATGGCCGACGGACGGGAACTGGACGTCCTGGTGATCGGTGGCGGGGTGGTCGGCACCGGCTCGGCCCTCGACGCCGCGACCCGGGGCCTGACCACCGGACTGCTGGAGGCGCGTGACTTCGCGAGCGGCACCTCCAGCCGGTCCAGCAAGCTGATGCACGGTGGTCTGCGCTACCTGGAGATGCTCGACTTCCGGCTGGTGCACGAGGCGTTGCAGGAGCGCGGGCTGCTCCTGCAACGCCTGGCGCCGCACCTGGTGAAGCCGGTGCCGTTCCTGTACCCGCTCCAGCACCGCTGGTGGGAGCGGTACTACGCGGGCGCCGGTGTCGCCCTGTACGACGGCATGGCCGTCAGCTCGGGGCACGGCGCCGGGCTGCCGATCCACCGGCACCTGACCCGGCGCGGCGCGATGCGGCTGGTGCCGAGCCTGAAGAAGTCGGCCCTGGTCGGCGCGATCCAGTACTACGACGCCCAGGTCGACGACGCCCGGCACACCATGGAGCTCGCCCGGACGGCGGCGTCGTACGGCGCTCATGTCGCGAACCGGGTCAAGGTCACCGGCTTCCTGCGGCAGGGCGAGCGGGTCACCGGGGTGCAGGCCAAGGACCTGGAGAGCGGCCGGGAGTTCGAGGTCCGGGCCAAGCAGGTCGTGAACGCGACCGGGGTGTGGACCGACGACACCCAGGCGATGGTCGGCGAGCGCGGTCAGTACCACGTCCGGGCCTCGAAGGGGATCCACCTGGTCGTCCCGAAGGACCGGATCCAGTCCAGCACCGGGATGATCCTGCGGACCGAGAAGTCCGTGCTGTTCATCATCCCGTGGGGCCGGCACTGGCTGATCGGCACCACCGACACCGACTGGAACCTGGACAAGGCACACCCGGCCGCGACCAGCAAGGACATCGAGTACCTGCTCGACCACGTGAACGCGGTACTGACCACGCCGCTGACCCGGGAGGACGTCGAGGGCGTGTTCGCCGGGCTGCGGCCGCTGCTGGCCGGCGAGTCGGAGAGCACGTCGAAGCTGTCCCGCGAGCACGTGGTCGCGCACGCGGCGCCGGGGCTCGTCGTGGTTGCCGGTGGCAAGTACACGACGTACCGGGTGATGGCCAAGGACGCGATCGACGCGGTCGCCAACGCCCTCGACGGGCGGGTGCCGATGTGCACCACCAAGAACATCCCGCTGATCGGCGCCGACGGCTACCACGCGCTCTGGAACCAGCGGCACCTGATCGCGCGGCGCTCCGGCCTGCACGTGGCCCGGATCGAGCACCTGCTGAACCGGTACGGCGCCCTGATCGACGAGGTGCTGGCGCTCGTCGAGGAGGACCCGTCGCTGGGTGAGCAGCTGCCCGGCACGCAGGACTACCTGAAGGCCGAGATCGTGTACGGCGCCAAGGCCGAGGGCGCCCGCCACCTCGACGACGTCCTGGCCCGCCGGACCCGGATCTCCATCGAGGCCTGGGACCGCGGGGTCGGCGCGGCCGAGGCCGCGGCCCGGCTGATGGCGCCGGTCCTCGGCTGGGACGAGGCGACGATCGAGCGCGAGGTGTCGTTCTACCTCCGCCGGGTCCAGTCCGAGCGCGACTCCCAGGACCAGCCCGACGACGAGTCCGCCGACAAGGTCCGCCTGGAAGCCCCGGACATCGTGTCCCCGGCCTGACCACTGGACGCTCCGGTCCTCCCCGTGGCTTACTCGGAGTGAGCCACGGGGAGGGCATATGGGGGCGGAAGCAACGAACAGGCACTGGCGGACGATGTCCGTCACCACCGGGATCGCGGGGCTGGCGGGGATCGTGCTGGTGGCCGCCAGTCAAGCGTTGCTGCTGGCCGGCGCGAGCGAGCCTGACTTCGACGCGCCGGCCGCGGAGATCGTCACCTTCTTCGAAGCGCAGAACGAGACCGCGACCGAGGCCGGGGCGTTTCTGGGTCAGCTCGCCCTGCTGGCCATCGCCTGGTTCGTGGTGGGGGTCTGGGCCGTGCTGCGGCACGCCGAGGGCGACCCGGCCTGGCGGTCCGCCGCGGCGCTGGTGTCCGGTGTCGTCTTCGTTGCGCTGGTGATGACAGGCGGCTGGCAACTGGCCACCTTCCGGCTGGCCGACGGAGTGGACCCACAGTTGGCCCGGCTGGCCTTCGACATGGGCAACCTCGGCTTCGCGAACGGCTGGCTCGCGCTCGGCAGCTTCCTGCTCGCGGCCGGCTGGATCTTCCTCACCGCCGGCTCGTTGCCGAAGTGGCTCGGCTGGCTGGCGCTGGCCGCCGCTCTTGGCTTCGTGGTCGGCCGGGCGTTCTGGACGACGGCGATCTGGCTGATTCCCTATTCGCTGTTCTGGATCTGGACCATCGCCGTCAGCGTACAGTTGCTCCGAGGACGGATGCGATCAGCGCCGTCCCAGGCGCAGTTCGACCGCCTGGGCCGGGGGATGGAGTGACCTGGTCCGCCTCGAGCGCATCGCCGCACTCCGAGCAGCAGACCGTTGCCGTCGTCACCTTTCCGCACGTGTCGTGGGTGAAGCGGATCGGTTGACCGGCCGGCGGGGTCGCATGCCGGTCGCCCCAGGCGGTCAGCGCCAGCAGGATCGGCACCAGCTCCTGCCCTGCCTCGGTCAGCTCGTAGGCGTACCGCACCGGATTCTCCTGGTACGGCGTCCGCGTGACCAGCCCACCGTCCATCAGCGTGCCGAGCCGGTCGGTGAGCAGGTTGCGGGAGACCCCGAGGTCGGTCACGAGCTGGTCGAACCGGTCGAGCCCGAGGTACAGGTCACGCAGCACGAGTGGCGTCCACCAGTCGCCGATGATCTCCAGCGACTGGGCGAGTGAGCAGTGCATCGAGCCGAAGCTGGTGTTCCGCATCTCACCATCGTAGTCAGTTGCGTCATTGAACTCACTGTCCCTAGGGTGGGGACATGTACCACCGATTTGTGGCCCAGCAAGTGCGGAAGGCGTTCGCGGAGATCAGCGCGGGCAACTGGGAGGCGATGGTGGCGGGGATGGCGCCGTCCTTCACCTACCGGTTCTACGGCGACCACGCGTTGGCCGGCGAGCGGCATACACATGACGCGTTACGGCGGTGGTGGGAGCGCTGCTTCCGGTTGTTGCCGAACACCCGGTTCGACGTCCAGGACGTGCTGGTCGCGGGCTGGCCGTGGGACACCCGGGTCGCGACCGCGGTGACCGTCGACGTCGGTGTCGCGGACGGCTCGCGCTACCAGAACGTCGTCCACCAGTTCCTCCGGATGAAGTGGGGCAAGATCACCGAGGTCCGGACGCTGGAGGACACCGCCGTCCTCCAGAAGACCCTCGACCGGCTGGCCGCTGCTGGCTTCGAGGAGGCGCACGCCGCGCCGATCACCGACTAGGAGGGGCGTTCCTCCGGGCGGATCCAGTTGAAGGTGCGCTGGACGGCGGCCTTCCAGTTCTCGTACTCGGTGGCGCGGCGGGCCGGGTCCATGTTCGGGACCCACTGGCCGGCCCGGTGCCAGTTGCTGCGCAGTCCTTCGAGGTCCGGCCAGTAGCCGACCGCGAGGCCGGCGGCGTACGCGGCGCCCAGCGAGACGGTCTCGGTGACCATCGGGCGCACCACCCGGACGTCGAGCAGGTCGGCGAGGAACTGCATCAGCAGGTTGTTCGCGGTCATCCCGCCGTCGACCTTCAGCGCGGTCAGCGCGATCCCGGAGTCGGCGTTCATCGCGTCGACCACCTCGAGGGTCTGGAACCCCGTCGCCTCGAGCACCGCCCGGGCCAGGTGGCCCTTGGTGATGTAGCCGGTGAGGCCCGCGATCACACCGCGCGCCTCGCTGCGCCAGTGCGGCGCGAACAGGCCGGAGAACGCGGGCACGATGTACGCGCCGCCGTTGTCGTCGACGGTCCGGGCCAGCGTCTCGATCTCGGCCGCGGTGTGGATCAGCCCGAGCCCGTCGCGGAACCACTGCACCAGCGACCCGGTGACCGCCATCGAGCCTTCCAGCGCGTACGACGCCGGCTCGTCGCCGATCCGGTACGCGACCGTGGTCAGCATGCCGTGCTTCGACCGGACGATCTCCTGGCCGGTGTGCAGCAGCAGGAACGACCCGGTGCCGTACGTGCATTTCGCCTCGCCGGCGCTGAAGCAGGTCTGCCCGAACAGCGCGGCCTGCTGGTCCCCGAGCGCCGCCCCGATCCGGACCCCCGGCAGCACCTCGGTCGCCGTCGCGAACACCCCGGACGACGGCCGGATCTCGGGCAGGATCGCCCGCGGTACGTCGAACGCCTGCAACAGCTCGTCGTCCCACTGCAGGGACTCGATGTTCATCAGCATCGTGCGGCTCGCGTTCGTCACGTCGGTGACGTGCAGCCCGCCGTTCGCACCGCCGGTGAAGTTCCAGATCAGCCAGGTCTCCATCGTCCCGAACAGCACCTCGCCGCGTTCGGCGCGCTCCCGCAGTCCCGGGGTGTGGTCGAGCATCCAACGGATCCGCGGCGCCGAGAAGTACGTCGTCAGCGGCAGACCGCACAGGTCCGCGAACCGGTCCGGGCCTTCGTCGCCGGCCAGTTCGGTGACGAGGCGGTCGGTCCGGGTGTCCTGCCAGACCACCGCGTGCCCGATCGGCCGGCCGGTCCGGCGGTCCCAGAGCAGGCTGGTCTCGCGCTGGTTGGTGATGCCGATGGCAACGATCTGGGACGGCTCGGCACCGATCTGCCGGACCGCCGCCGGGACCACCCGGGTCACGTTCCGCCAGATCTCGGTGGCGTCGTGCTCGACCCAGCCCGGCCGCGGAAACAGCTGCCGGTGCTCGCGCTGGGCCACCGAGACGAGTCGCCCACGCCGATCGAACAAGATGCACCGGGACGAGTTGGTCCCCTGGTCCACAGCCGCTACGTACTGCTCAGCCATGTCGCCACCCCCGTTGGACCATCAGCCGTCCTCTCGCAGGTCACGGCCGATTGCTTCGGCGGCCGCCCGCACCATGCTGACCAGGTCCGGGCGCGGTCGCAGCCGGCTGTCGCAGATCCGCTCGATCCGGCCGGTCATCCCCACCGCGCCGACCACGAGCCCGCCGAGTCCCCGGATCGGCGCCGCGATACTGGCCATCTCGACGATGTACTCCTCGGACTCGCTGGCCCACCCCTTGGCCCGGACCGCGGCGAGCTCCTCGGCCAGCCGGGCCGGGTCGACGATCGTCCGGGTCGTGTAGGCCTCCAGCTTCTGCGGCTTGGCGGCGCCGCTGGTGTCGAACGCGAGCACGGCCTTGCCGAGGGCGCAGGCGTGCGGCGGGAGCGTCGTACCGACGTCGAGGTCCTGGTCGCTGTCGTCGGGGCGGAAGACGTGGTGGACGACCACGACCTTGCCCTCGACCAGGCGGCCGACGCGGACCACCTCGCCGCTGCGGGCGGCCAGCGAGTCGGCCCAGTTGATCGCGCGGCTGCGGAGCTCGTTCGGGTCCAGGTAGGTCTCGCCGAGCCGGCCGAAGGCGTCGCTCAGGTGGTAGTGCGCCCCGCTGTGGTCCTGCTCGACGAAGCCGACCTGGTGCAGGGTCCGCAGGATCCCGTGCACGGTCGTCTTCGCGAGACCGAGTGCGTTGCCGAGATCGGCGACCCCGAGCCCGTCGGGCGCGGCCGCAAGCAGTCGCAGCACAGCGGCAGCCCGCTCGATGGACTGCACAGTGCCCGGCATTCTCGCAGGCTACCTATCAATCAGCGTCATGGCTTCACTCCGCGGCGATTGCCTGCAGCACGTCGAGGCGGGCTGCCCGGCGTGACGGCCAGACTGCAGCGAGTACGCCGACCACCCCGGCGGCGAGGACCGCGATCGCCAACTGCAGCACGGGAATGTCCAGCACACTCAGGCCGTCGTCGACCATCACCTTCTGCACCGAGGCTGCGAACACAACACCCACCGCGAGCCCCAGCAGTGCGCCGAGCAGCGTGATGGCGATCGATTCCACCCGCAGCATCCGGCTGAGCTGCGGCCGGTCCATGCCGATCGCGCGCAGCAGCCCGATCTCGCGGGTCCGCTCGATCACGCCGAGGGCGAGCGTGTTCACGATACCGAGGATCGCGATCAGGATCGCCAGCCCGAGCAGCATCCCGATCACGCCGAGCAGGACGTTCACCGGTCCGCGCGCGCTGTCGACGTACGCCTGCTGGTCGCGGACCCGGATCGTCGGGTAGTCCTTCAATCCGGCGAGGACCGCCGGGCCGACCTGGGCGGCGGTGGAGTCCGGGGCGAGGTCGACGTACAGCAGGTCGTCGGTCGGGGCTCCGCCGACGGCGTCGTACGTCGGCAGCGAGAGGACGATCGCGTTGAGCTGCCGGTTCGGGGCGAGGATGCCCGCGACGGTGAGCCGGTGCTTGCCCGTGGTCGTGGTCAGCTCGAAGGACTTGCCGGTTGAGAGCTTGAGCGTCTTGGCCATCGTCCGGGGGAGCAGCGCCTGACCTTTGCCCAGCCCGTCGAGCGAGCCGGAGTCGAGCTTTCCCGTGACCGGGCCGGCGAGTGTGCCGTCGCTGACTCCGCTGACCTGGACCGGTGTGTCGCCGACCTTGGCCTGCTGGCGGCGGACCCGGTGGACGGACTCGACGCCGGCGACCTTGGTGATCCGGTCGGCGACCTCCGGGCTGAACGGGTCCTGGCCGTCGGTGCTGACGACAAGGTCCGACGTACCGATCGCGTCGGAGATGCTCTGCTCGATGGACGCCTTGGCCGAGGCCGCGATCACGATCAGGCCGCTGATCAGGGCGACCGAGATCATCAGCGCGGACGCGGTGGCCGACGTCCGGCGCGGGTTGCGCTCGGCGTTGCGGCGTCCCAGCGTCACCGCCGCCCGGCGTCCGAACGGCAACAGCAGAGCGCGTACGGCGTACCGGCTGACGAGGGGACTGGTCATCACCATGCCGAGCAGCGTGATCGCGGCCGCGAACCCGAGCAGGACCGCGCCGGGGAGCCCGCTGGCCTGCAGGCCGATGAGGTACAGCATCAGCGCCATCAGCAGCATGAATCCGCCGATGACCAGCCGGACCAGCATGGACCGCTCGGGGAGGGCGACGTCGTCGCGCAGCGCGGCCATCGGCGGGAGCTTGCCGGCCCGTCGGGCCGCCGGGAACGCGGAGGCGGCGGTGACCCCGATGCCGATCAGGTAGCACGCGATGATCGTGGCGGCGCTGACCTGCAGTGGCGACTCGGGGATCGCGAGATCGACCCACTCGTAGAGGAACCGAATGCCGGCCGCCACCCCGATGCCGAGCAGCAAGCCGAGCGTCGAGCCGAGCACGCCGATCACCAGCGCCTCGGCGAGCACCGTCGCAGTGACCTGCCCGCGGGACGCACCGATCGCGCGCAGCATCGCGAGCTCGCGGGACCGCTGCGCGACCAGCATCGCGAACGTGTTGACGATCAGGAACGCACCGACGAACAGCGCGATCCCGGCGAACAGCATCAGCACGGTGTTGTAGCCGCCGAACGTGTCGTCGAGCGCGTTCTCGCCGTCGGCCTCGACCTGCGCCGCGGTGCGGACCTTGACGCTGTCACCGATCGCCTTCGAGATCGCCTGGCTGACGGCGTCCGGATCGGCGCCTTCGGTGAGGGACACTCCGACCGAGGTCCAGCCGGGGTCACCGAGGAGGAGTCGCTGCGCGGTCGCCGGATCGAAAGTGACCAGCGGTGCGCCGGCCGCCGGACCGCTGACGGTCGGACTGGTGATCGCCATGAGCTCGGCGGTGATCGCCTTGTTCGGGGTGATGACCCGGACCTGGTCGCCGATGCCGTAGCCGGCGCGCGATGCGGTCTGCTGGTCGAGCGCGAGCTGCGACTCACCCCACGGCGGCTTCCCTTCGAGCAGCCGGAAGGGCGTCGTACGGGCGTCGCGCGGCCAGGCCCCGCCGTACGTCGGCAGCCCGAGCGTCTCGGTGGGCTCCCCATCCGGCGCGAGGATCTGTACGTCGCTGACGAGCAGTTCGGGGTCGGCGCCGGCGACACCCGGTACGGCGGCGATCCGCTCGACCACGTCGGAACTGAACGTCACGGGCCGGCCGGACCGGATGCCGACCGGGTCGACGGGGGTGACGGTGATGGCCGCCGTACTGCCGGAGAAGTTCTTCTTCAACGCGGCCGCGAGGGTGTCGGTGAAGACCATCGCGCCGGCCGTGAACGAGATGCCGAGCAGCACCGCGACGGTGCACAGCACGAACCGCAGCCGGTGGGCGAGGACCGACCGGAGGCCGAGCTTGAGCATCAGCCGGCCGCGGCAGCGGTCGAGTCGAGCTGCTTCATCGCGTCGAGCACGGTCTCGGCGGTCGGGTCGAGCAGCTCGGAGCGCAACCGGCCGTCGGCGAGGAACAGCACCCGGTCCGCGTACGACGCCGCCGTCGGGTCATGCGTCACCATCACCACGGTCTGGCCGAAGTCACGGACCGAGCGGTGCAGGAAGTCCAGGACGTCGGCCGACGACTGGGAGTCGAGGTTGCCGGTCGGCTCGTCGGCGAACACCACGTCCGGCCGGGAGGCGAGCGCACGGGCGCAGGCGACCCGCTGCTGCTGCCCGCCGGAGAGCTCGGACGGCTTGTGGCCGAGGCGGTCCTTCAGGCCGGTCGTCCCGATCACGGTGTCGAGCCATACCTGGTCGGGTTTGCGGCCGGCCAGGTCCAGCGGGAGCGTGATGTTCTCCAGCGCGGTCAGCGTAGGGACCAGGTTGAACGCCTGGAACACGAACCCGATCCGGTCTCGGCGCAGGTGCGTCAGCTGCTTCTCGGGCAGCCGGGTGATGTCCAGGTCGCCGATCAGCACCTGCCCGTCACTCGGCTTGTCCAGGCCGGCGAGACAGTGCAGCAGCGTCGACTTGCCGGAGCCCGACGGGCCCATGATCGCGGTGAACCGGCCCTGGCCGAACTCGGCGCTCACGTCGGCCAGCGCGTCAACCTGCGTCTGGCCACCGCCGTACCGCTTCCACAACCCCACCGCCCGCACAGCCACGCTCATGCGATGAACCGTATCCGCCGAGGGTTCCTCAGCCGTCGACACCCACGAGGTCTACTCCGGCTGACTCCTGGGCGACTTCCTCGACCGATCGGGTCGGGAGTGGCGGGGGAGTGCCACCCCAGGCCGGGCAGAGTGGTTTGTGGTCGCACCACTCGCACAGCGGGCCGGGGCTCGGGCGCCAGTCGCCGGAGTCCAGCGCCCGGGTGATCGCGGTCCACAGCGCCGACACCTTGCGTTCACAAGCGCGCAAGTCCGCCTCGTCCGGGACGTAGCGGACGATCTCGCCGTTGCCGAGATAGACCAGTTGCAGCATCGCCGGGACGACGCCGCGCAGCCGCCACAGCACCAGCGCGTAGAACTTCATCTGGAACAGCGCCTTGGCCTCGAAGAACTCCGAGGGCGAGCGGCCGGTCTTGTAGTCGACCACCCGGATCTCGCCGGTCGGGGCGACGTCGAGGCGGTCGACGTACCCACGCAGGACCAACCCGGAGTCGAGCTCGGTCTCGACGTACAGCTCCCGCTCGGCCGGCTCCAGCGCGTTCGGGTCCTCGAGGGTGAAGTACTTGCCGAGCAACTGGTGCGCCTCTGCCAGCCACGAGGCCAGCTCCTCGCCGGATGCATCCTCGGCGAACAGCTCGGCCACCTCGGGCTCGTCCGCCAGGACCTGCTGCCACTGCGGCTCCAGCATCTCGGCCGCGTGCTCCAGCGTCCGCTGCCCGCGCGGCAGGTCGAACAACCGCTCCAGCACTCCGTGCACGACAGTGCCCCGGACCGCGGCGGCCGAAGGCTTCTCCGGCAGCCGGTCGATCACGCGGAACCGGTACTTGAGCGGGCAGCTCATGAAGTCCGCGGCCCGGGACGGCGACAACGCCCCGCGCGGATGCACATGCGGATCGGCTTCGACTGCGAGACTCATCCACGTCCTCGCTTCGCTCCGGGCGCGGCTGAGGCACAAGACGCGCTGTACTTGATGATGAACTCGCTCCGCTCGTTCATGTCAAAACCCTAGGCGAGAGCACCGACACTTCGCGTGCGCACCACCCCGGCCTGTGGAAAACCGTTCCCAGCAAACTCCCAGCAGGCTTTCGGAAAACCATCGGCTCCGGTTGCCACGCTGGTCTCATGACGCCACCACCGAAACCACCCCGCGAGCACGACCTGGGCCTGGAGTACGACCTCCGCACCTTGCACCGCCGTCGCTTCCTCGGCCTGTTCGCCGGCGCCGGCCTGGCTGCGGTCGCCGGCTGCGCTGCCGACAACGCGACCGACTCGACAACCAGCGGTACGACGACCACGACGACCACGTCGAGCACCCCGAGCGCGACCAGCAGCCCGACGTCCAGCGCGACCACCGGAACCACCGACGTGGACGAGATCCCCCAGGAGACGGCCGGCCCGTATCCGGGTGACGGATCGAACGGCCCGAACGTGCTCACCGAGTCCGGCATCGTCCGCAAGGACATCACCAAGTCATTCGGCTCCGCGTCCGGCGTCGCCACCGGCGTGTCGCTGACCGTCGAGCTGACCATCCTGGACGCGGCCAAGGACACCCCGCTGGCCGGTGCCGCCGTCTACCTGTGGCACTGCGATGCGGAGGGCCGTTACTCGCTCTACTCCGACGGCGTCACCAACGAGAACTACCTGCGCGGCGTCCAGGCCGCGGATGCGAACGGAAAGGTCACCTTCACCTCGATCTTCCCGGCCGCGTACATGGGCCGCTGGCCGCACATCCACTTCGAGGTCTACTCGAGCCTGTCCGAGGCCACCGCAGCCGGCAAGATCAGCGCCACCTCCCAGCTCGCCTTCCCGAAGGACGTCTGCGACACCGTCTACGCCACCGACGGATACGACGGCAGCGCGCAGAACATGCAGCAGACATCGCTCGAGGACGACAATGTGTTCGGCGACGACGACGGCGTACACCAGCTCGCGACGGTCACCGGGGACGTCAGCAGCGGGTACGTCGCCAACCTGAATGTCGGCGTTTGACCTGGGTAGGTAGCACGGAGTTACCACGAGGCAAGTAGCGTTGGGTCGATGCCAGAACCGCGTGATCCTCAGAGCCCCGCCCAGCCGGCCGGCCCGCCGCCGCCCGGTACCTGGGTACTCGGTCGTGTCCGCGGGATCCGGCTGACCATGCGGTTCACCTGGCTGCCGGTGGCGATGCTGCTGGCCGTCGGGTTCGCCGCCATCATCGGGCAGCAGTTCCCCGACCTGGGCAACTGGCGCTACCTGGCCGCGTTCGCGTTCGTGGTCGCGTTCACGCTGTCGATCCTGGTGCACGAGCTCGCGCATGCGCTGATGGCGATGCGGTTCGGCATCGGGGTGTCGGAGATCAACCTCGGCTTCTTCGCGGCCGGCACGCACATCGAGGGCGAGCGGAAGTCACCACTCGAGGAATTCGCCGTCTCCGTGGTCGGCCCGATCGCCTCGCTGGTGGTCGGCGGGCTGGCCTGGCTGGGCTCCCGCGCCGTCGACGAGGGCGTCGGGTACGTCGCGCTCTGGGAGCTCGGGATCGCCAACCTGATCGTCGGCGTGACCAACCTGCTGCCGGGCCTGCCGCTGGACGGCGGCTGGGTGCTGCGGGCGGTGGTCTGGAAGATCACCGGCAACATGCACACCGGCACGATCGTGGCCGCCTGGGCCGGCCGGATCCTGGCCATCGCGGTGCTCGCGGCGCCCGTCCTGCTCGAGGAGATCTGGGGCCGGCAGCCGTCGATGATCGACTTCCTGATCGCCCTGCTGGTCGGCTTCTTCCTCTGGATGGGGTCGACGTCGGCGCTGATGCAGGCCCGGCTGCGGCGCAAGCTGCCGGCCCTCCAGGTCCGCACGCTGGCCCGGCGCGCGATCGCCGTACACTCCGGCACGCCGATCTCGGAAGCGGTCCGGCTGGCCGGCGAGGCGCAGGCCGGGGCGGTCGTGGTGATCGACGGGGAGGGCAAGCCGCACGCGCTGGTGTCGGAGTCGGCGGTCAACGCAGTGGCGCCGAACCAGCGCCCGTGGACCAACGTCAGCGAGGTCGCGACCCGGATCGGCGCGGGCCACATCATCGGCGTCAACGACACCGGTGAGGAAATCCTCAAGACCCTGCGCGAGCACCCGTCCTCGGAGTACCTCGTCCTCGACGCCGCAGGCTCGGTGTACGGCGTGCTGGCCACCGCCGACGTGGAACGCGCCTTCCGCAGCCGGTGAGTCACCTGGGTTACGTCCCGCGGGTGACCGAAAGTTAAGGTGAGCGCCTTATGGCTGACTTGCGTGACTTCCCTGACCAGGCGTTCTCCGGGGTCCACCACGGACCGTTGCAGGCGGGCGAGTGGATCACCCTGCAGGACTCCAAGGGGCGCCGGCACTCGGTGTTCCTGGAGCGCGGGAAGATCTTCCACACCACCAAGGGCGGGATCGCGCACGACGACCTGATCGACGGCCCGGACGCGGTGGTGATCAAGTCGAAGGGCGGCGTCGAGTACCTCGCGCTGCGCCCGCTGATGGCCGACTACTCGGTCTCGATGCCGCGCGGCGCCGCGGTGATCTACCCGAAGGACACGGCGCAGATCGTGACCATGGCCGACATCTTCCCGGGCGCGAAGGTGGTCGAGGCCGGCGCCGGCTCCGGCGCGCTGACCACGGCGTTGCTGCGCGCCGTCGGGATCCACGGACAGGTCATCTCGTTCGAGCGCCGCGAAGACTTCGCCGAGGTCGCGCGCAAGAACGTGACCGGGTTCTTCGGCGGTGAGCACCCGGCCTGGCGGCTCGAGGTCGGCGACCTGGTCGAGAAGCTGAACGAGCAGGATGTCGACCGCGTCGTACTGGACATGCTGGCGCCCTGGGAGTGCGTGGACGCCGTTGCAGAGGCCCTGTCGCCCGGTGGGGTGTTCTGCGCCTACGTGGCCACCACGACGCAGCTGAGCCGGCTTGTGGAGACGCTGAGGGCCCATGGCGAGTTCACCGAGCCCCGGGCCTGGGAGTCGCTGGTGCGGGACTGGCATGTCGAGGGACTGGCCGTCCGGCCGGGCCACCGGATGCAGGGTCACACCGCGTTCCTGGTGACCGCCCGCCGGATGGCGCACGGCGTCCAGGCACCCCGCAAGAAGCGCCGCCCGGCCCCGGGAGCGTACGGCGACGACTACGCCGGACCGCGTCGCCCTGAGGGTCGCGCCGGGACTCGTGCGGAAACATCCGAAGACATGCCGAGAGCAACCGATTGATCCGCAACCGACACGTGATGGGATTCAGCTTGCTCGGTGAGGTTTTCTGGGTAAGGTCCATAGGGTCGAGCCCCACATGGTGAGGTGATGATCGTGGCTGGAGACGAGAGTCCTACCGCGGCAGAGCTGCGCAACCAGGTCAGGTACCTGGAAGCCGAGGTCGCAGCGCTGCGGCGTCGGTTGTTGGAGCACCCGGCGGACAGCCGGTCGCTCGAGAGCAGACTGTCCGAAACCCAGGCCTCCTTGGCGAGTGTCACCGCTCAGAACGAGCGGCTGGCCGAGACCCTGCGTGAGGCGCGAGAGAAGATCATCGCCCTGAAGGAGGAGGTCGACCGGCTGGCCCAACCGCCGTCCGGTTTCGGTACCTTCCTGGGCCGCAACGACGACGACACGCTGGACGTGTTCACCGGAGGCCGCAAGCTCCGGGTCGCGGCGAGCCCCTCGGTTGACCTGGACGCGCTCAAGCTCGGCCAGGAACTGATGCTGAACGAGGCGCTGAACGTGGTCGAGGCCTGCGACTTCGAGGTCGTCGGCGACGTGGTGATGCTGAAGGAGCTGCTCGCCGACGGCGAGCGGGCGCTGGTGATCGCGCAGGCGGACGAGGAGCGGGTGGTGCGGCTCGCGTCGCCGCTGCTCGACATCCCCCTGCGGGCCGGTGACTCGCTGCTGCTCGAGGCGCGGTCCGGATACGTCTACGAGAAGATCCCGAAGTCCGAGGTCGAGGAGCTGATCCTCGAAGAGGTCCCGGACATCGACTACACCCAGATCGGTGGCCTGACCGGCCAGATCGAGCAGATCCGGGACGCAGTCGAGCTGCCGTACCTGCACAAGGAGCTGTTCCTCGAGCACGAGCTCAAACCGCCGAAGGGCGTGCTGCTGTACGGTCCGCCGGGCTGTGGCAAGACGCTGATCGCCAAGGCGGTGGCGAACTCGCTGGCCAAGAAGGTGGCCGAGAAGACCGGGGTGGAGGGGCAGAAGTCGTTCTTCCTCAACATCAAGGGCCCGGAGCTGCTGAACAAGTACGTCGGCGAGACCGAGCGGCACATCCGGCTGGTCTTCCAGCGGGCCCGCGAGAAGGCCTCCGAGGGCATGCCGGTGATCGTGTTCTTCGACGAGATGGACTCGCTGTTCCGCACCCGCGGCAGCGGTGTCTCGTCCGACGTGGAGAACACCATCGTCCCGCAGCTGCTGAGCGAGATCGACGGTGTCGAGGGCCTGGAGAACGTCCTGGTCATCGGCGCCTCGAACCGTGAGGACATGATCGACCCGGCGATCCTGCGGCCGGGCCGGCTGGACGTGAAGATCAAGATCGAGCGCCCGGACGCCGAGGCGGCCCGGGACATCTTCTCGAAGTACCTGACCACCACCCTGCCGCTGCACACCGACGACCTGAGCGAGTTCGGCGGCGACAAGGGCGAGTGCGTGAACGGGATGATCCAGCGCGTCGTGGAGCGGATGTACACCGAGGCCGACGAGAACCGGTTCCTCGAGGTCACCTACGCCAACGGCGACAAGGAGGTCCTGTACTTCAAGGACTTCAACTCGGGCGCGATGATCCAGAACATCGTCGACCGGGCCAAGAAGATGGCGATCAAGGCGTTCCTGGACGACAACCAGAAGGGCCTGCGGGTGCAGCACCTGCTGCAGGCGTGCGTGGACGAGTTCAAGGAGAACGAGGACCTCCCGAACACCACGAACCCCGACGACTGGGCCCGCATCTCCGGCAAGAAGGGCGAGCGGATCGTCTACATCCGGACGCTCATCTCCGGCAAGCAGGGCACCGAGCCGGGTCGCTCCATCGACACGGCCACCAACACGGGTCAGTACCTGTAAGACCGTCGTACCGGCTGCCCCTGGACACGCACTGTCCAGGGGCAGCCGGCGTTTGGCAGGAACGTCGCCCTGAAGGTGCAGGACAGCTGATCACCGGTCGCGAGACCACCAGAGGCTGAGTGCGAAGGCGAGACCCCACAGCAGGAACCACGGATCCCAGAAGTAGGCGTGCCAGGCGAGTGCGCGCGGGTCCGACGCTTGTACGTCGGAGCGTACGACGACGATGCCGGCCAGCGTCAGGATGCCGCCGTACAGGGTCAGGACGGTAGCGGCGATCCAGCTCAGGATGCGCGGGACCCGGGGCGCGCGAACGACGTCGTACTGGAGGATCGGCGCGGCGACGGCCACGCCGGCCTTCAGTACGACGACGAGCCACAGGCCGAGGATGACGAGTGGCTCACGGGTGCGGCCCCAGCGTTCGAGGTCGCCACCGATCGTGTCGAGGAGCCAGGTGCCGCCGAGCGCCCAGTAGGCGCTGAACAGGGCGTGTCCGAGGCCAAGCATGCAGGCGGTGAACGCGGTCAAGCGAGCGGCTGTCCTGTGCACCGCCCGAGTGTGTCAGGAGGCGCTCATCAGCAGAGGGGGGAGCCCGGGTTTCCCCTGATCCCGCTCTGGGCTCGACGGGTTTACCGTTCTGGTATGGCGACGGACGAGGTGCGGAAGGACCTGCGCGCGGCGGTGGCTGCGCGGCAGGAGCTGGGCCCTGAGTACGAGGACGAGATCATCGACAGCTTCCTCGCGAAGCTGGACGCCCGCGAGGCCCAGCGCCACAGCCAGGACCTCGAGCACCGCCGAGAGGACCAGTTGCTGGAGGCAGCCGGCCTGAAGCGCCGCGAAGGGTCGGACCCCGGCGGGCTGGCGCTGGCGATTGTCTCGGTCGTCGCCGCCATCCCGATCACCGCCATCGCCGCCGACATGAGCGGCCTCCCCGGCATCCTGATCAGCTGGGCCGGCCTGGTGGGCATCAACGTCGCTTGGACCTCCGGCCGCCGCAAACCCCGCTAGGCGGGCCCTGAGGGCGCGTCCACGAGGCTCCGGACGTACGGCCCCAGCAGCGCCGTCGTGTCCGGGACGAAGGGCCACTCGTCCAGACGCCGTACGAGCTCGTCAGGGGCCATCCAGGCACCCCAGGACACCTCCTCGGGCTGGTGGGTGACCGGGCCGTCCCAGACGCACGTGTAGAGGTACGCGTGGTAGTTGGTGGACTCATCGGCGTAGTCGCCCTCCGGCAGCTTCACCAGCTCGGTGCCGGCGATCCCCAGCTCCTCGGCCAGCTCCCGTACGACGGCGTCGTACGGGTCCTCGCCAGCGGCTATGACACCACCCGCGGAGAAGTCGTAACACGCTGGGAAGACGTCCTTGGTCGCCGTCCGGCGATGCACGTAGATCTCACCGGCCGGATTCCGGACGAGCACCCCGGTGGCGGCATGGCGCAGATTGTCCCGCCGCATCACCGACCGCGGCGCCGACCCGATGACATGGTTGTCCGCTCCCAGAATCGCCACGATCTCGTCCACCCACGAAGTTTCACACGTAACCCTGTGGACACGGCAACGGCTTTAAGCGCCGGTACCGCGTAGGCTCGTTCGCATGAGTGTTCGGCGGATCATGGGGACCGAGACCGAGTTCGGTATCTCGGTCCCAGGTCAGCCCGGGGCGAACCCGATGCTGACCTCGAGCCAGGTGGTGAACGGCTACGCCCAGACGCAGCCGCTCGCGCGCAAGACCAGGTGGGACTTCGACGAGGAGCACCCACTGCGGGACGCGCGCGGGTTCGACCTGAGCCGGGAGGTGGCCGACTCCAGCCAGCTCACCGACGAGGAGACCGGCCTGGCCAACGTGATCCTCACCAACGGCGCCCGGCTGTACGTCGACCACGCCCACCCGGAGTACTCCGCGCCCGAGACCACCAACCCGCGCGACGTGGTGGTGTGGGACAAGGCCGGCGAGCTGGTGATCATGGAGGGCGCCCGGCAGGCCCGGCAGATCCCCGGCGCGCCGCCGCTGAACCTCTACAAGAACAACACCGACAACAAGGGCGCGTCGTACGGCTCGCACGAGAACTACCTCATGCGCCGCTCGACGCCGTTCGCGTCGATCGTCCGGCACCTCACACCGTTCTTCGTGAGCCGTCAGGTGGTCACCGGCGCGGGCCGGGTCGGGATCGGCCAGGACGGCACCGCGCACGGCTTCCAGATCAGCCAGCGGGCCGACTACTTCGAGGTCGAGGTCGGCCTGGAGACCACGCTGAAGCGGCCGATCATCAACACCCGCGACGAGCCGCACGCGAACCCGGATCGCTACCGCCGCCTGCACGTGATCATCGGCGACGCGAACCTGTCCGAGATCTCGACGTACCTGAAGGTCGGGACGACCAGCCTGGTGCTGTCGATGATCGAGGACGGCTGGCTGACCGACGACCTGAGCGTGGACCGCCCGGTCACCGCGCTGCACGAGATCAGCCACGACCCGTCCTGCACCCATCTGATGACGCTGAAGGACGGTCGCAAGCTGACCGCCGTACAGCTCCAGACGGAGTATCTCGAGCAGGCCCGCAAGTACGTCGAGGACAAGTACGGCGACGACGCGGACCGGCAGACCAAGGACGTGCTGCACCGCTGGGAGCAGCTGCTCGACCAGCTCGCCACCGACCCGATGAAGCTGGCCGACCAGCTGGACTGGGTCGCCAAGCTGAAGCTGCTGCAGTCCTACCGCGACCGCGACGGCCTGGAGTGGGACGACCCGAAGCTGCACCTGATCGATTTGCAGTACGCCGACCTGCGCCCGGACAAGGGTCTGTACTACAAGTTGATCAAGGCCGGCCGGATGCAGCGCCTCGTCACCGACGAGGAGATCCGGATGGCCGTCTCGCACCCGCCGACCGACACCCGCGCCTACTTCCGCGGCCGCTGCATGCAGCAGTACGCGCCGCAGGTCGCGGCCGCCTCCTGGGACTCGGTGATCTTCGACCTGCCGGGCAAGGAGTCGCTGCAGCGGATCCCGACCTTGGATCCGTTACGGGGCACCAAGGCCCATGTCGGAGCACTTTTGGACCAGTGCGACACCGCGAGTGACCTGGTTCGCACCATTACTGGGGGCGCCGCCGGGTAGGGTCGCTATTGAGGGTCGGTTGGGCGGCCCTCCCAGCGGTTCTAGGAGGTGTGTGCCATGGCTAAGGACGGCGGGCAGCAGCACAAGCAGCCGAAGCGTTCGTCGACCGAGGAAGAGGTCGAGCAGGTCGAGACGTCCGAGGACGTCCAGGAGCGCAAGGAGCGGCTCGACGAGGACGTCGACTCGATCCTGGACGAGATCGACGAGGTGCTCGAGGAGAACGCCGAGGAGTTCGTCCGCGGGTTCGTGCAAAAGGGTGGGGAGTGAACCGCTCGATGACATTCGATGCCTCCGGCCGGTTGCCGGAAGCCTTCCTGACCCCAGGTGGCTCGTCGTTCATGGACTTCCTGGCCGGGCACGCGCCCGACCTGTTGCCGGGACGGCGCAGCCTGGGGTCGGCCGACTTCTCCGCCGACGTCCCGCACGGTACGACGATCGTCGCGGCCACCTTCCCCGGTGGCGTCGTGATGGCCGGCGACCGGCGGGCCACGATGGGCAACATCATCGCCCAGCGTGACATCGAGAAGGTGTTCCCGGCCGACGAGTACTCCGCGGTGGCGTTCGCGGGCTCGGCCGGGTTCGGGCTGGAGATGGTGCGGCTGTTCCAGGTGGAGCTCGAGCACTACGAGAAGCTCGAGGGCACCACGCTCAGCCTGGACGGCAAGGCCAACCGGCTGAGCGCGCTGATCCGGGGCAACCTGGCGATGGCGATGCAGGGCCTGGCCGTGGTGCCGCTGTTCGCGGGCTACGACGAGGACATCAAGGGCGGCCGGATCTTCTCCTACGACCCCACCGGCGGGCGCTACGAGGAGACCCACTTCCACAGTGTCGGCTCGGGTTCGCTGTTCGCCCGGGGCGCGCTGAAGAAGCTCTACCGCGAGAACCTGTCCGCGACCGACTGCGCGACGGTGGCGATCCAGTCGCTGATCGACGCCGCCGACGACGACTCGGCGACCGGCGGCCCGGACATGCTGCGGCGGATCTTCCCGGTGGTCGGTGTGGTCACGTCGGACGGCTACCAGCGGCTGCCCGAGGACGAGGTGGCCGACATCGTCGACCGTGCCTGGGCCGAGCGGCACCAGCGGCCCGACGGCCCGGCCTCGGCGTCCCTGACCTGACCCCCTCCCGATCGACTGATAGAGGACGACACCTTCGATGAGCGTTCCGTTCTACGTCTCGCCCGAACAGCTGATGCGGGACCGGGCCGACTTCGCCCGGAAGGGCATCGCCAAGGGCCGCAGCGCGATCGCGCTGCAGTATGCCGACGGCATCCTGTTCGTCGCGGAGAACCGGTCGCCGGCGTTGCACAAGGTGGCCGAGATCTACGACCGGATGGCGTTTGCCGCGGTGGGCCGGTACAACGAGTTCGAGAACCTGCGGATCGCCGGCGTCCGGCTGGCCGACATGCGCGGGTACTCCTACGACCGGCGTGACGTCACCGGCCGGGCGCTCGCCAACGCCTACGCGCAGACGCTGGGCGCGATCTTCTCCTCCGGCGGCGAGAAGCCGCTCGAGGTGGAGATCCTGGTCGCCGAGATCGGCACCAGCACCGCCGAGGACCAGATCTACCGGCTCACCTACGACGGCTCGATCGCGGACGTCCGCGGGTACGCCGTGATGGGCGGGCCGGCCGAGCAGGTCGCGGACTACGTCGGCGAGCACTACCAGGAGGGCATCTCGCTGGCGGGTGCGCTCCGGCTCGCGGTGGACGCGCTCGGGCACGACAGCAACGAGGTCCGGGAGCTGACCCCGGACCAGATCGAGGTCGCGGTGCTGGACCGGACCCGGACCCAGGTGCGCAAGTTCAAGCGCATCTCGGAGGAGACGCTCGCGCGCATCCTGTCCGAGTCCCGCCCGGACACCACGCCGACGGAGCCTCCGGCCGGCAAACCGGCTGAGACCGCCGAGGCCACGCCGGCCGACGACACCCCGGTCGCCCCACCGGAGGACGACGCCCCCGTCGCCCCGCCGGAAGACCCGGACGACAACCGCCCGCTGTGACAGACGCACAAAGCAACCGGCAGCCGGCCGCCACGGACAACACTTCCGCGGCGGCCGGTCCCGTCCCACCTGCAAGCCGCGCGGCGGTAGTAGGCGAGCAGCCGTCGGCGGTGAACGGCGTGCCGACGGTGGGTGGTTCGGCCGGCGTGCGTGCTCGGGCCGGGGATCCTGAGGACTGGGTGTTGGTGGGGGAGCAGCCTGGCTTCAACGGGTTCTTGACGGTCAACCAGCGGCGGTACCGGTTGCCGGACGGGCGGGAGGTGGACTGGGATGTGTTCGGGCCCAAGACCGCTTCGGGGATCACGTCCGGGATCACGGTGCTGCCGCTGACGCCGGAGGGGAAGGTCGTCACGATCCGGATCTTTCGCCCGGGCCCGGATCAGGTGGTCACGAACCTGCCGGGCGGGCTGGTCGAGCCGGGTGAGGATCCGGCCGTGGCCGGCGTGCGCGAGCTCGAGGAGGAGACCGGCTACACCTGCGAGTCGTTCGAGCTCGTCAGCTGGAACTGGTCGGCGGCCTCCTCGGTCTACCGCAAGTACGTCGGCATCGCGCGCGGCTGCCGGCCCGACGGCACGCAAGCCCTGGACGAGTTCGAGGACTGCGTCCCGGTCGAGCTCACCGTCGACGAGTTCCGCGCCGAGCTCCGCACCTCCGGCGCGATGACCGGCATCGACGCGGCCTACTTGGCCCTCGACCACGCCGGCCTGCTGTAGTCGATCACGCCAGCTGTGACTCGACCACGCCCGCTGTGACTGGGCTTTGACTGAAACTGGTCACGCCAGAGGCTTGACGAGCAGGTCTGCGCACTGAATGGATGGGAGGTGCAAACGCCTTCCGCCCGAGGAGTTGCCATGCGCCGGTTCGTCCTCCCCGCACTCCTGCTGCTCGCCGCCCAGACCCTGTCCGCTCCGGCCGCGTCGGCCGACGCCACGATAGGGGCGCCGCCGGTGTCGCCTGAGCCTCAGCAGACCACCAGCCGCCCCGACGGCTTCAGCCTCGGCCGCACCGTCGGCCTGATGCACGGACCGACCACGGATCCGGACGCCGAGCGCGTCGTCCGCGAGACGCTCGAGCGGGCCGGCGTACAGACCGTCCGGGATCAGCCGGCGGCGGTGACCATTTGGCTGGGCGGGAACGAGCAGGTGCTGCGGCAGCTGAACGTGGAGCCCGCCAAGGGCTTGCCCGCCGAGGGGTATGTGCTCGCCGCCGGCGGCAAGAACGTCGTACTCGACGGGGTCGACACCGACGGGACGTACTACGCGGCGCGCACCTTCGCACAACTTGTCCAGGGCAACCAGTTGTCCGGGGTCGAGATCCGGGACTGGCCGACGATGCGCTACCGCGGCTCGATCGAGGGCTTCTACGGTACGCCGTGGTCGCATGCGGACCGCCTCGATCACCTCGACTACCTCGGCGCGCACCGGATGAACACCTACGAGTACGCGCCGAAGGACGACCCGTACCACCGCGAGCAGTGGCGCGACCCGTACCCGGCCGACAAGCTGGCCGAGCTCGGCGAGCTGGTCGAGCGGGCCCGGGGCAACAAAGTCGACTTCACCTTCGCGCTCTCGCCGGGGCTGTCGATCTGCTACACCTCCGACAGCGACTACCGGGCGCTGATCGCCAGGTTCGAGGCGCTCTACGGGCTGGGCGCGCGGGCGTTCAACGTGCCGCTCGACGACATCGATTACAACACCTGGCACTGCCCGGAGGACCGGGAGAAGTACGGCACCGGCGGCGGCGCGGCCGGCCAGGCGCAGAGCGAGTTGCTGAACCGGATCCAGCGCGAGTGGGTCGCCTCCAAGCCGGACCTGGCGCCGCTGCAGATGGTCCCGACCGAGTACTACAACGTGTCGGAGACGCCGTACAAGAAGGCGCTGCGGGAGCAGCTGGACAGCGCCGTCGTCGTGCACTGGACCGGCATCGGCGTCATCCCGCGCACGATCACAACCGCACAAGCGGCTCAGGCCAAGGCCGTGTTCGGGCACGACATCCTGATCTGGGACAACTACCCGGTCAACGACTACCTGGCCGGGCGGATCCCGCTGGCCGACTACAGCGGCCGGGAGCCCGGGATCGCGCAGCACGTCGCCGGCGTGATCTCCAACCCGATGAACCAGGCCGCGGTCAGCAAGCTCGCGCTCTACTCGTTCGCCGAGCTGGGCTGGAACCCGGCCAAGTACGACGAACAGGCGTCCTGGCACCAGGCGATCGCCGAACGCGCCGGGGGAGATCGCAAGACGATCGCGGCGCTCGAGGTCTTCGCCGACCTGAACACCTACGACTCGACGCTGCATCCGGAGAAGGCGCCGGTGCTGGCCGCCCGGACCGCCGCGTTCTGGAAGACCTGGCAAGCCGGCGACCACGACGGCGCGATCGAGGCGCTCGAGCCCTACTTCAACGCCATCGAGAAGGCGCCCGCTCAGCTCAGGGGTGGAGTGCAGGATCCAGCGTTCGCCGACGAGGCGAAGGCCTGGCTGGATGCGACCGTGCTCTGGGGCCAGGCGCTCCGGCGGTCGTTGCGGCTGCTCGACGAAGTGGCCGACGGCAACGGAGCGGCCGCCTGGGCGAGCCGGCAGCAGATCGACGCACTGGTTGCCCAGGCCAAGGAGATCCGGGACGTCCGGCTGCCGCACTCCAACACCTACCCACGGATCGGTGAGGGCGTCGCCGACGCGTTCCTCGCCGAGGCCGGTCGGGTGCACGACCAGTGGATGGGCATCGAGCCCGGACGTACGGCGTCCAGCTCGCAGGGCACGTACGCCGAGAACACCCCCGACCGCATGGTCGACGGCGACGAGTCGACGTACTTCTGGAGCAACGGCGCACCCGTGGCCGGGGACGAGATCCGCGTCGACCTCGGCAAGGCGCGGGCGATCGGCGACATCGCCGTACTGATGGGGAAGTCGGGCAGCCCGAGCGACTTCATCCACTCCGGTGTGCTGGAGTACTCGACCGACGGCTCCACCTGGACCGAGCTCACGCGGGCGACCACAGCCGAGGTGCGCTTCACCGCCGCCGTGACGGCGCGCTATGTCCGCTATCGTGCGATTGTCGACAATCCTTCGTTCTGGCTGGTGGTCCGCGAGTTCTCGGTCCAGGTCACCGACGGCTCCGAGTTGGTGCTCACGGCAACAGGCACACCTGCGCCCGCGGAGGGCTCGTCGCTGTCGGACGCGGTCGACCTCCAGGTGAGTACGGCGTACGTCGCAGGCGTTGCACCGACGGCGTCGGACGCGTTGACCGTCGAGCTGTCGTCGGCAACGTCAGTCGACCGGATCACCGTGCTGCAAGCCGAGGGCGCGGCTGCATCTGGACGCATCCAGGTCCGGACGAGCGACGGTTGGCAGGACATAGGCCCGGTGAAGGCCGCCTACAGTGCAGCGAACCTGCCGGCCACCACGATCGAAGTGGTCCGGATCGCGTGGGCGGCCGGCGCCGTACCGCCGCGGGTGCACGAGGTGATCGTGCACCGGGCCGGGAATTAGGTTGCCCGCGGTCGCACCGGGCCAGAGGATGGCCCGGTGCTGATCGATCACTGGCCGCTGCGCCGCCTCCGGCTGACCACCGAACGCCTCGTCCTGCGTCAGCCCGGTGAGGAGGAGCTCGCCGAGCTGGCCGACGTCGCGGCCAGTGGAGTGCACAAGCCGGGGGAGCGGCCGTTCCTGACCCCGTGGACGGACGCGCCGCCTGCGGAGCGCGCCCGGGGCGTCATGCAGGGGCACTGGGGCTCGCTGTCCTCGTGGAGTGCGCAGGACTGGACGTTGCAGCTCGGTGTGTTCCGGGAGGGCACGCCGATCGGGATGGTCGCTTTGCGGGCACAGGACTTCGCCGTACTCCGGGAGGTGAAGACGTGGTCCTGGCTCGGCCTGCCGCACCACGCCCAAGGCTTCGGCACCGAGGCGCGCCGTGCACTGCTGCATCTCGCGTTCGAAGGATTGGACGCGGTCGCGGCGCTGACGGAGGTGTTCCAGGACAACGCGGGCTCGCAGGGCGTGTCCCGGAAGCTGGGCTATCAGCCGGACGGGATCTCGCGGGACGTGCTGGACGGCCGGCCGGTGGTGTCGGACCGGCTCCGGCTGACCCGGGACAACTGGCAGCCGTCGGGCCGGGTCGAGGTCACCGGGCTGGAGGAGTGCCGGTCCTGGTTCGTCGCGTAGGCTGGACGCCGGACCGCGACTGGCGTTGAGGTGGAGAACCACCGGGGAACGGTCCGCCGGAGAACCGGCTCAGCCGCGCGCCTGGGCACTCGACCTGATGTCGACGCCCGAAGGAGCGCGCCGTATGACCAATCTGATGACCGGCACCGACCTGGCCGCCGAGATGGTGGCGAAGGCCGCCGACCGGGCCCGGGACCTGCAGGAGAAGACCGGCGTCCAGCCGTGCCTGGCGACCGTGCTGGTGGGCGACGACCCCGCGTCGGCGACGTACGTCCGGATGAAGCAGAACCGGTGCAAGAAGGCCGGCATCGGGTCCCGCAGCGTGGTCCTGCCCGCGGAGACCACGACAGAGGATCTCGTCGCCGAGCTCGAGCGGCTGTCCGGCGATCCGGAGGTGCACGGGATCCTGCTGCAGCACCCGGTGCCGGGACACATCGACGAGCGGGCCGCGTTCGAGGCGATCGACCCGGCCAAGGACGTCGACGGGGTGACCATGCATGCGTTCGCTGCGATGGCGTTCGGCGAGCCCGGGTTCCGGTCCTGCACGCCAGGCGGCATCCTGCGCCTGCTCGAGGCGTACGACGTACCGCTCGCCGGCGCCCACGCGGTCGTCATCGGCCGCAGCCCGATCCTCGGCAAGCCGGCCGGGATGTTGCTGCTGGCATCGAACGCCACCGTCACCTACACGCACTCGCGGACCGTCAACCTGCCGGAGATCGTGCGGACCGCGGACATCGTGGTCGCCGCGGTCGGCAAGCCGAACTTCGTCCGCGGCGACTGGCTGAAGCCGGGGGCGGTGGTGGTCGACGCCGGCTACAACGAGGGCAACGTCGGCGACGTCCACTTCGACGAGGCGGCCGCCGTGGCGAGCCTCGTGACCCCGGTCCCGGGAGGCGTCGGACCGATGACGATCGCCCTCCTCCTGGAGCAGACCGTCGACGCCGCCGAACGCATGTAATCACCTGTGATCGGCGGAGGGGGAGACGCTCCGGGAAACACACAACCTCCGGCCGCGGCGGTTCTTTTGGCCGCCTTCGGCGGCGCGCCGAGTCGAGTCGTGACCGGAGGTGATCGGCGCTGAGGGGGTGCTCCTGGAAGGACACGGCCTCCGGCCGCGGCGGTTCTTTTGGCCGCCTTCGGCGGCGCGCCGAGCCGAGTTCGGGCTGGAGAGATGATCGGCGACGGGCACCCTGGTTGGGCGCGCCGGCGGTGGCGGCCGCTGAACATCTGCGGCCGAACGCGGTGTCCGGCCTACTGGGCCGCCTTCGGCGGCGCGCCAAGCTGCGGTTCGGCTGGAGGCGGTCGGCATCGGGAATGTGTTCTGGACGCTCGCAGGGACCGGCCTATGGGCTCCGCGCTGAACCCGGGCAGCACCAACTGCCGCTGGGCATTCCGGGGGATAACCCCGCGCGTTGCCCCTTCTCCCGCCGTATCAGCAGGGAGAAGGGGCAACCTCACGGGATATCCGGCTGTTCTGACGGATGTGTGGATCGGCTTGGTGCCCCAGTTCGCCACCATGGCGGTCGGCTGAGCCGCGCCCGCGCAACCCGGCCACTCGCGAACGGGATCCCGAGTTGCGGACCGCCAGGCCATCACAATCGCCACCTCCAACCCGGCACCTGCCTGGTGCCGCCGACGCCGGGCGATTGTGATGGCCCGGCAGTCCGCCGTCGAGCTCACAGACCCGACAACCCGGTGGCGTGCGCCCGCCCAACCCACGCCCACACACGTCCGTCACAAGAGCCGGATATCCCGTGAATTGCTGCCTTCTCCCCTCGTATGAGAGGGGAGAAGGCAGCGTCCGAGGGGAGATCCCCTCGGACGCTGCGGGTGCCGGGACACGACTCGGGTTCGGATGTCTGTTGTATGCCGCGACGTTTCCGCATGCGCCGATCGGGGGTTGGTCCCGCGCTGCAGGTGATCGGCGACGGCGAGGTGTTCCGGCGATGGAGGCGTCCTTCGGCGGTGGCAGTTGTTCTGGCCGCCTTCGGCGGGAGAGGTCACGGTCTTCGGTCGCGGCTGTCCGTTGCCCGCCTTCGGCAGCGGGCCGAGTCGAGTTATGGCCCGAGGTGTCGGCGCTGAGGGGTGCTCCGGACAACCGACGGAAGTCGGCGGCGGGGGTGCCACTCGACTATCCCGAGACGGTCGTCGTCCTCGACGCCGCCAGCCGTGGGTGTTGGCGTGCGCGATACTGCCTTGCGTTGGAGAGCAGGGCGTGTTGGGTGCGCACACCTATGCGGTTGTTCCGCGCCAGTGGCGTTGGCCCGTGCCCGCGGCTGCGGCTCAAAGAAGGTGCCGCCGCCGACGGTAGTGTCCGTTGCTTGGGCGCACAATCCGAGACGCGTGTCCACTCTCTGGCTGGTCTGTCCTAGGGTTGGGCCTAGACGACCAAGGAGGCGAGCACGTGGCGGTACGGGCGATCCGGGGTGCCACCCAGCTGGAGGTGGACGAGCGCGAGCACCTGCTCGAGCGGTCCGCCGAGCTGGTGAAGGCGGTCCTGGAGGCGAATGATCTGGACCACGAGGACCTGATCAGCATCCTGTTCACCGTCACGCCGGACCTGCGGTCGGAGTTTCCGGCCGTGGCGGGCCGCCAGATCGGGCTGACCGACGTACCGCTGATGTGCATGCAGGAGATCGACGTCCCGCACGCGCTGCCGCGGGTGGTGCGGATGATGGTGCACGCCGAGACGCCGCGGTCGCGGGAGAAGATCCAGCACGTCTACCTGCACGGCGCGGTCGCGCTCCGTCCGGACCTGACTGGCGCCCAGTGAGGGCCTCGTGACCGAGCTGCGCGGGCCGGTCCGGATCGTCGGCGCCGGACTGATCGGCACGTCGATCGGTCTCGCGCTGGGCCGGTTGGGTGTGGTCGTGGAGCTGGTTGACGCCGACCCGGACAACGCGTTGATGGCCGAGCGGATCGGGGCCGGCTCCCGGCTGGTCCAGATCGAGCCCCAGCTCGTGGTGGTCGCCGTACCGCCGGATCACGTCGGCCGGCTGGTCGCCGAGCAGCTCGAGCAGACCCAAGCGATCGTCACCGACGCCGCGAGCGTGAAGTCGAAGCCGCTCGCCGACGCGCGCCGGCTGACCTCCGACCTCAGTCGGTACGTCGGCGGTCACCCGATGGCCGGCTCCGAGCGCAATGGGCCGCTCGCCGCCCGCGCGGACCTGTTCGACGGTGCGACCTGGGCCATCACCCCGCACGAGACCAGCGCGCCGGAGGCGGTCGAGCTGGTACGGCGTCTCGCCGAGGCGTCCGGTGCTCGGACGGTCGAGTTGTCGGTCGAGGACCACGACCTCGCGGTGGCCCGGGTATCGCACCTGCCGCACCTGATGTCCGCCCTTGCGGCCGGGACGCTCGCGGACGCGCCCGACTCGCACCTGCAGCTGTCCGGGCAGGGCGTCCGAGATGTCACCCGGATCGCGGCCGGCGACCCGAAGCTGTGGACCCAGATCGTGTCCGCCAACTCGTCGGCGTTGACTGGCCTGCTGGAGCAGATCCGCGGCGAGCTCGACCGGGTCCTCGTTGCCCTGGGCAAGGAGGAGGCCGGCGAGGAGCTGACCTCGATCCTCGGCCTGGGCGTCTCGGGCGCGATCAGGGTGCCTGGCAAGCACGGCGCCCCGCACATCGACCTGGTGTCCGTGCTGGTCACCATTCCCGACCGGCCGGGACAGCTGGCCCGGCTGTTCGCGGACGCCGCCGAGTCCGGGGCGAACGTCGAAGACCTGCGCATCGACCACAGCCCGGGCCGTCCGGTCGGTGAGGTCGAGCTGGCCGTCAAACCGGGGTCGGTGGACCAGTTGGTCGCCGTACTGACCGAGCGTGGCTGGGTCGTGCACAGGTAGGACACAGCTTTGTCCCCGGCCGCGGGTAATCTCTGGGCCATGATCATCGCTGTGGACGGCCCGAGCGGGTCCGGCAAGTCGAGCACCGCCCGAGGCGTCGCGACCAGGCTGGGTCTGCGGTACCTCGACACCGGTGCGACGTACCGCGCGGTGACGTGGTCGGCGCTCGAGCACGACCTCGACCTGGACGACACCGCGGCGGTGGCCGAGCGGGCGCGTGAGCTCCGGTTGGAGGTCAGCACCGACCCCGGCAAGCAGTACGTGATCGCCGACGACGTCGACGTGACGAGCGCGATCCGGGAGCCGCGGATCAGCGAGAGCGTCAGCAAGATCGCCACCAATCTGGACGTCCGCAAGGAGCTGATCCGGCGGCAACGGGCCATCATCGACGACGCCCAGCCGACCGGCGGGATCGTGGTCGAGGGCCGCGACATCGCCACCGTGGTCGCCACCGACGCGGAGCTGAAGGTGCACCTGACCGCGGACCAGGATGCCCGGATGGAGCGGCGCGGCGCCGAGCTCGCCACCGGGGCGGTCACCGCCGAGCAGTTGCGGGACCAGATCGTCCGCCGCGACGCCGACGACGCGACCGTCTCGCAGTTCCTGGTGGCCTCGGACGGCGCGGTCACCATCGACTCGACGCATCTGTCCCTGGAGGAGGTCATCGACGTGATCAGCCGACTCGCGAAGGAGGCCGAGGCAGCGCCCCGTGACCGGGAGTCATGACAGCAGAACTAACGGGGCACCTCGAGCTGCCCCGTACCGATGACCTGCCTCGGCTGCCTTATCGGCTCGCGCTGCCGGTTCGCAGGTTCGCGCAGCCGTACTTTCAGCGCAAGTACCGGCTGACGATCCACCACGAGGACCTGTTCCCGCGGAGGGGACCGGTGCTGATGTCGCCGAACCACCTGAGCCTGCTCGACGGCCCGCTGCTCGGGGCGATTGCGCCCCGGATGCTGCACCAGCTCGGCAAGATCGAGGCGTTCGGCGGTCTCCAGGGCCGGTTCCTGCGCCGGATCGGCCAGATCCCGGTCGACCGGTCGGCGTACGACGTCCGCGCCATCCGGCAGTCCATCCAGGTGCTGCGTGACGGCCGGGTGCTGAACATCTACCCGGAGGGGACCCGCGGCGCCGGCGACTTCGCCCGGATCCGGACCGGGGTGGCGTACCTGGCGATGGTGACCGGCGCGCCGATCCTGCCGGTCGCGCTGCTCGGGACCAGGCTGCCGCACGGCTCCGTGGAGGCCTTTCCACCGGCCGGGAGCCGGATCGACGTGGTCTATGGCGAGCCGTTCTCGATCGACCGCGTACCCTTTCCCAGGAGGCACTCCGACGTACGGGCGGTTGCCGACCAGATCGGCGACGTGCTGCGGACTCATGTCAGGGCGGCCGTCGAAGCTACCGGCCACCCGCTCCCGGGCGCGCCAGACGTGAAGGATCCTGATGAGTGACCTGCCCACCGGCTACGACTTTGCCGAGCCCACCCACGAGCGCGAAGACACCGGGCCGCTGCCCGTGCTCGCGATCGTCGGCCGGCCGAACGTGGGCAAGTCCACGCTGGTGAACCGCATCATCGGCCGCCGTGAGGCCGTCGTCGAGGACACCCCGGGCGTCACCCGGGACCGGGTCTCGTACGACGCCAACTGGGCCGGCCGCGGCTTCACGGTCGTCGACACCGGCGGCTGGGACCCGGACGCGGTCGGGATGGCCGCGCTGGTCGCCGCCCAGGCCGAGGTCGCGATCAACGCCGCCGACGCGGTCCTGTTCGTGGTGGACGCCACGGTCGGGATCACCGACGCCGACGAGGCCGTCGTGCGAGTACTGCGGAAGTCCGGCAAGCCGGTCGTGCTGGCCGCGAACAAGGTCGACGACCAGCGGGTCGAGTCCGAGGCGATGAACCTGTGGAGCCTCGGCATCGGCGAGCCGTTCCCGGTGTCGGCGATGCACGGCCGCGGCACCGGCGACATGCTCGACGCCGTACTGGCCGCCCTGCCGGAGGCGCCGCCGGAGCGGGACGCCGAGGCCGGCGGGCCGCGCCGGATCGCGATCGTCGGCAAGCCGAACGTGGGCAAGTCCTCGCTGCTGAACAAGGTCGCCAAGGAGGACCGCGTCGTCGTCAGCGACGTCGCCGGTACGACGGTCGACCCGGTGGACGAGCTGATCACGCTCGGCGGCCAGGAGTGGCGGTTCATCGACACGGCCGGGATCCGGCGGAAGGTGAAGAACGCCAGCGGCCACGAGTACTACGCCTCGCTGCGGACCAACGCGGCGATCGAGCGCGCCGAGGTGGTCGTGGTGGTGATCGACGCCTCCGAGGTGATGTCGGAGCAGGACATCCGGATCATGAACGCGGTCGAGGAGGCCGGCAAGGCGCTGGTGATCGCGTACAACAAGTGGGACCTGGTCGACGAGGACCGGCGCTACTACCTGGAGCGCGAGATCGACCGCGACCTGGTGCAGTTCCGGTGGGCGCCGCGGGTGAACATCAGCGCGCTCACCGGGCGGCACATGGAGAAGCTGGTGCCGGCCATCGAGGCGGCGCTGGAGGGCTGGCAGACCCGCGTCCCGACCGGTCAGCTGAACGCGTTCCTCGGCCGCCTGGTCGCCGCGCACCCGCACCCCGTCCGCTCCGGCAAGCAGCCGAAGATCCTGTTCGGCACCCAGGCCACCACGATGCCGCCGACGTTCGCGATCTTCACCTCCGGCGCGCTGGAACCGTCGTACCAGCGCTTCATCGAGCGCCGCCTGCGCGAGGACTTCGGCTTCGTCGGCAGCCCCGTCCACGTCCAGGTCCGGGCCCGCTCGAAGAACAAGAAGCGCTGACCGGACCCTGGTCAAAGCACTCCGCCGCATGGGGTAAGGTTTACCCCGGTCGCCTCTCCGGAGGCGAGCCACGGGCTGTGGCCTAGTCAGGTAAGGCGCTAGTCTGGGGGACTAGAGATCCCGAGTTCAAATCTCGGCAGCCCGACCCCAAGAGGGGCACCGATATCTGTCGGTGCCCCTCTTTATGTTTGGCGTCATGGAGAACACGGGGAACCGACGCACCTGGACCGATGCTCAACTATGTAAGGCGGTCGAGAGCAGCCCGTCGTGGCGTGCGGTCGCGCGCGCACTGGGCTTGAAGGGAACATCCGCGGGGACGATCCGGGTGATCAAGCGGCATGTGGCCCCGTCTCGAGCTGGACACATTGCACTTCACCGGACAACGTCGCTGGTCTGATCTGCGACTGCGTGCAGCCGTGGCGGGGGCGAGTTGCTGGGCGGACGTGCTCGCCAGTCTCGGTGTCATCGACAACGGAGAGGACCGAGTCCGGATCAAGGGTCATGCGGTCCGGCTGGGCTTGGACTGCACTCATCTGAAGTCGCCGCAAGCCCGGTCGAACCCGGTCGAAGTATTCGACGAGCCGGTCCGGCCGGATATGCTTCGCTATTCGGCGGCAGCCCTGGCAATGGCCTGGTTCTCCTTGCGTGGATGTGCGGTTGCGTTGCCGATCGAGCCCCAGGAGTACGACCTCCTGGTGACGACATCCAAGGGCGTTCAGCGTGTACAGGTGAAGTCCTGTGCATCCCGCAACGGACGGGGTTACTGGGATGTCGGTATCGGACGTCGGCCGTATGTGCTCGACAAGTCCGCGAGCAAGATGCCTTATGACCCTGACGTGATCGACATGTTCTTCATCGTGCTCGGCGACGGCAGCATCTATGTCATCCCCAGCTCTGTCCTGGCTGGGCCGGGTGAGCATCTCGGCGGAGAGCTACACGCCGTATCGCGTGGGCGACGCGTCGAGCTTGTTACGTAGTGGGGCACCAGCAGGCGCTGATGCCCCAGGCGTCGGAATCAGCGCACGCCCGCGAGTTCCGTGGGCTCCGGTTCCTCGTTGACGCGCAAGGACTCGCCTTCGATGTCGACTTTGGGAGTGATGCGGTCGAGCCAGCGGGGGAACCACCAGGCGCGGTCGCCGAGGAGGCTGAGGACGGCGGGGACCAGGGTCATCCGGATGATGAACGCGTCGACCAGGACGCCGATGGTGAGGCCGAAGCCGATCGCCTTGATGATCGGGTCGTGCACGAAGATGAAGCCGGCGAAGACGGAGGCCATGATCAGGGCGGCCGCCGTGACCACGCGGGCGCCGTGGCCGAGGCCTTCGACGGTGGCCTCGGTGGCGTGCTTGCCGTGCACGAACTCCTCGCGGACCCGGGACACGATGAAGACCTCGTAGTCCATCGCCAGCCCGAACAGCACGCCCATCATGATGATCGGCAGGAAGCTGACCAGCGGCCCGGGCGAGTCCACCCCGAGCAGCGACGCGCCCCAGCCCTGCTGGAACACCGCGACCGTGATCCCGAACGTCGCCCCGATCGTCAGCACGAACCCGAGCGTCGCCTTCAACGGCACCAGCAACGACCGGAACGCCAGGAGCAGCAGCAGGAACGACAGCCCGATGACCACCAGCAGGTACGTCGGCAACGCGTCGGACAGCTTGTTGGACACGTCGACCCCGACGGCCGTGTTGCCGGTCACGGAGATCGTCGTGTCACCGGTGGCGAGCGGCGCGATCGCGGACCGCAGGTTCTTGACCAGGTCCGCGGTCTCCTCGGTCGCTGGTCCGCTGGCCGGGATCACCTGCAGCAACCGCGTCGTACCGTCGGCGCTCGCGGGACCGGGTTGGGCCGCGACGACATCCGGGAGCCCTTGGGTCTTCGCTAGCACCTGCTGGACGACGGCCTCCGCGTTGTTGCTCTTGACGACGACCACGAGCGGACCGTTGGCGCCCGGTCCGAAGGCGGCCGCGGTGAGGTCGTAGGCGACCCGCTGGTTGGTCCCGGCCGCGGCCGACGCGCCGTCCGGCAACGCCAGCCGCATGTCCTGCACCGGGAGCGCCAGCGCCCCGAGCCCGATGATGCCGAGAGCAACGATCGGCACGCGGAAGCGGGTGGTGAACCGGCCCCACCGGAACCCGAACCCTTCGGCGGCCGGAGCTGTCGGTGCCTTCCGCAACTTCCGCGGCAGCACCCGCTTGCCCACGAACCCGAGCAATGCCGGCAGCAGCGTCAACGCCACCAGTACGGCGGTCAGCACGGTCGCCGCGGCCGCAAGGCCCATCGCGGTCAGGAACGGTACGCCGACCACACTGAGCCCGGCCAGCGCGATCACGACTGTCGCACCGGCGAACAGCACCGCCGACCCCGCGGTCGCGGTCGCGCGGCCGACCGACTCCTCCTCGTCCATGCCCTCGGCCAGCTGAGTCCGGTGCCGTGAGCTGATGAACAGCGCGTAGTCGATCCCGACCGCGAGTCCCAGCATCAGCGCCAGGATCGGCGCCGTCGACGACACGTCGATGAACGCGGTGACCAGGAACAGCCCGGCCATGCCGGCGATGACGCCGAGCAGCGCGGTGAGCAGCGTCATCCCGGCAGCAACGAGCGACCCGAACGTGACGACCAGTACGACGGCCGCGACCGCGACCCCGATGATCTCGGTGGCGCCGACCTCGGGGACACCGCCGGCGATCTGTCCGCCCGGGACCACCTGAAGATCCCCGGAGCTGAGTTCGCTGAGCGCGTCGTACGCCTCGGTGCTGTCCTTGCTCAGCTCGTCGGCCGGCTTGGCGAACTGGACGCTGATCAGGCCGGTCTTCCCGTTCGGGCTGATCGCCTTGCTGGTGAACGGGTCGACCGCGCCGATCACCTCCGGGACCTTCGCGACCTTGGCGACGGTCGTGCCGACGGCGGCCTTCACGGCCGGGTCGGCGAGCGTCTTGCCCTCAGGTGCCTTCACCACCACGGTCGCAGAGGCGCCACTCGCGGCCGGGAGCTCGGTCTTCAGGGCGTCGAGCGCGCGCTGCGACTCGGTGCCCGGGATCGAGAACGTATTGGTCGTCTTGCCGCCGAGGGTCAGTGCGCCGACCCCGAGCAGGACGAGGAAGACCGCCCAGACGGCAGCGACCAGCCGTCGGCGCTGGTAGGAGAACCGGCCGAGCCGGTACAGCAGATTGGCCATCGGGAATGCGTCCGTTTCGTGTGCAGGGGGAGGTTGCGGTGCAGATCAGGCGCGCTTGAGCAGCCGTCGTAGGGCGGTGTCGCAGAGCGTGCGGAGCTCCTCGTCGGTGCGTTCGCCGGGATGCCGGCACTCGCCGAGCAGGCCGTTGATCCCGAGCGTGGCGAGGTCGCGCTCGAGTTTGTCGTCACTGCCGGCCAGGAAGCCGGACAGCTGCATGCCGTCGGTGATCAGGCCGCTGATCTCAGGGATCTCGTCGATCACCGGGAGGATGTCCTGGACGACCTGGACCACCCCGCGGTGCTTGACGGAGAGGTCGGTGAACTGCTGGATCGCGATCTCTTGAGCCACCGCCCGCGGCAGCCCGTCGACGGTCCGGATCAGAGCGGCGAGGTCGGCGGCCGCGGGCTCGAGGACGGCGGCGAGCACGGCGGGCTTGCCGTGGAAGTGGTAGAGCACCGTCGCTTTCGAGCAGCCGGCCGCGGTCGCGATGTCCTGCAGCGACGTCGCGTTGTAGCCCTTGGCCTGGAACAGGCCCATCGCCTGACGCACGATCTCGTGCCTGGTCCGCTCCCGGGCGGGGGTGGTGACTGCCATCTCAGTAGCTTCCCTGACCGATCGGCCAGGTTTCAACCGATCGGTCAGGATTGTGGCCTGCCTCACCAGAACTCCGGGCTTTGTTTGCGGCGTAATGTTGTAATTCAGGAGGCGGAGATGGCCGAGGAGACTGCTGGGGACGACGTACTGGACGCTTACTCGCGGGTGGTCTCGGGTGTGGCGGAGCACTTGATCCCGCGGGTGGCCAGCCTGCGGAGCGCGAGCCGGCGCGGTGATTCGTCGGGTTCCGGCGTGGTGCTGACCGAGGACGGCCACCTGCTCACCAACGCCCACGTGGTCGGCAGCGCCGAGCAGGCGACGGCCGAGTTCGCGGACGGTACGGCGGCGCAGGCCCGGGTGATCGGGGTCGACCGGCTGTCCGACCTCGCCGTACTGCGGTCCGACCGCGACATCCCGGATCCGCCCGAGTACGGCGACGCGGACCAGTTGAAGGTGGGCAACCTGGTAGTGGCGGTCGGCAACCCGCTGGGCCTGGCCGGGAGCGTGACGGCCGGCGTGGTCAGCGCGCTCGGGCGGTCGCTGCCGGTGCGGACCGGAAATGCGACCCGCATGATCGAGGATGTGATCCAGACCGACGCGGCCCTGAACCCGGGCAACTCCGGCGGAGCGCTTGCCGACGGCAACGGGCGGGTGGTCGGCATCAACACCGCGGTCGCCGGGATCGGCCTCGGCCTCGCGGTCCCGGTGAACCAGACCACCCGGCGGATCATCTACGCGCTGCTGCATGACGGGCGGGTGCGGCGCGCGTACCTCGGGCTGGTGACGACGCCGGCGCCGTTGCGTCCACAGCTCGCGGAACGCTTCGACCAACGAACCGCGCTCCGTGTGGTCGAGGTGATCACCGGCAGCCCCGCCGCACAGGCCGGTCTCCGCCAAGGCGATCTCGTCCTGGCGGTTGACGGCGTACCCCTGCGGGATGCGCAGTCGCTGCAGCGTCAGCTCTTCGAGGATGCGATCAACCGCCGTACCGAGATCACCGCGATCCGCAACGGCGCCTTGGTCGACGTGGTGGCTCTGCCGGCCGAGCTCACTGACCGGTAGTCAGGTCCGCTCGCAGCAGGACGCCCGTACCAGGACGCAGTGGGTCGCCGGGGAACGAGAACGCTCGGGTGCTCGGTGAAGCCGAGGCAGTGGTGGAGGTCGAGCGTGGCGCCGTTCGCGAGGTTGGCGAAGTAGTAAACGCAGTCGGCACGGCCGGAGGTCCAGCGCATTCGGTCGACGGTGAGGAGCTCGCCGACGCCGTGCCGGCGCCAGGCTGGTGCGACGATCAGGCCGACGAGCTAGTACCCGGTCGGCGCCGTGTCCGGCGGATCGCCGGGGGAGACGTGGTGGTGGATCACGCCGCCGTACCCGATCACCTCGTCGCGGGCGCAGGCGACCGCGGCGGCCGGTGCGGGTCGCGCAGGTCGTCCCTCAGGCGGTGTGCGCGTTCTTCGACAGAGCGCCGGTCCGGGACACGATCAGTCGAGCGCACGCCTCGAGATCCGCGACGTGCGCCGGGCGCACGATGATCGACGCGCCGACCGGTCGTCGGCCGGCGCCCGGCTGGTAATCCGCGAACCCGCTCACCTCGGCAGCTTAGGATCGGCCGGGTGGACGAACGAGTGAGGCTGGCGGGGGAGCTGTACGAGCGGGCGATCTTCAACGGTGAGGCCGGCGTTCTGGCGCGGGCCGATCGGGAGCTGGACGCGGCGGAGGCTGAGCTCGCGTTGGCGCGGGGGAAGGTGTTGCATGGGCGATTCCTGGAGAGCGGGGTCGAGGATGCTCGGGAGTTGGAGCTGTTCGAGCGGGCGTTAGGCCTCTACGACGCGCTGGGTGATGAGCGTGGGCAGGGCGAGGCGTTCTTCTGGATCGGTTGCTTCCACCAGGTCGTGCGCGACGACAGCGAGCCTGCGGTGTCGGCGTTCACCTGCTCGCGTGAGCTGGCGCGGAAGTGCGGCGACGACCTGATGCTGTCCTACGCTCTCCGCCATCTGGGCGTCGCCGCTCATATGGCGGGCGACGTTGACCAGGCCCGCGCGCTGCTGGAGGAGTCGACTGCGCTGCGCCGTACCCTCGGCTTTACTGCAGGCGTGGCGGCCAACATGGTCGGCCTGATCTACCTGTCCAGCGGCGACGAGGCGCATGCATTGGCCGACGAGGCCGCCAGCCTCGCGGCCTCCGTCGGCGCCGACGCCATCAGCAAACAGATCGAAGAAGCCCGCTCACGCCTGTAGCGGTCCGCCCCGGAGCGGTTGGCCGGTCTGAGTACGGCGCTCGTTGTCGCGGACCCGCGGTTCGTAGTGCGCGAAGAAGATCTTGCCGACCAGGTCACGGCGGCTGTGCACACCGGTCTTCTCGAAGATGCTCTTCAGGTGCTGCTGAACGGTGTGCGCGGAGACGACCAGCCGGTCGGCGATGTCCACGGTCGACTCGCCCTGCAGCACCAGCCGGGTCACCTCCTGCTCGCGCTCGGTCAGCCCGTACGCCGCCATCAGCAGCGGAGCGATGCGGATGGGGTGGGCCGGGGGATTGGTGGTACGAGCCAGGAGCCTGCGGGGGCTGCTCTGGGCACTGCTCGACGCACAGTCCGCCGGCCACGACGTACCGCGTGAGGTCCTGACCGGCCTCATGGACCTGGCGCGCGAAGACGTCTCCGTGGCCGCGAACGGCGTCGTCACCCCACACTCCACCGAGGGTGCGCTCGCGACCATCGCGCTCCACGGCATCAAGCTGGCACTGAGCCCGCCGCCCCAACCGGTCCGCACCTGCGATCGCTGCGGCTGGTTCTTCCTCGCCCGCGGCCGCCGCCGCTGGTGCAGCATGAAAACCTGCGGCAACCAAACCAAAGCCGCCCGCTACCGAGCAACCCACCCTGACCCCGTCACCACCCCCGGGCAGGGCAGTTCACCGCTTCGTCGGGTTAGCTCTCCACGACGCCGACATGCGGAGAGAGGTAAGCGTCTGCTTCTGGGAAGACCGAGCCGCGCTTCATCCCTGGCTGAGGTTGTCAGCCTTCCCGCCGAACGCGTCTGCCTACCAGCCGCGGGCGCGCCATTCTGGGAGGTTGGGGCGTTCGTTGCCGAGGGTGGTGTCGGCGCCGTGGCCGGGGTAGACCCAGGTTTCGTCGGCGAGGGCGTTGAACAGCTTGGCCTCGACGTCGTTGATGAGTGAGGTGAACCGCTCGGCGTCGCCCTGGGTGTTGCCGACCCCGCCCGGGAACAGCGAGTCGCCGGTGAACAAGTGCGGTGCGCCGGCCGGGTCGTCGTACAGGAGGGCGATCGAGCCCGGGGTGTGGCCGACCAGGTGGATGACGCGGAGCGAGCACCGGCCGACCGGGATGGTGGCGTTCTCGTCCACGAGCTCGTCGGTGGGGACGTCGATGCCCTCGGCGTCGTACCGGCCCGCCACTGTGGTCGCGTTGGTCCGGGCCACCACCTCGGCGAGCGCCTGCCAGTGGTCCTGGTGCCGGTGCGTGGTGACGACTCGCTCGAGCCCGCCGTCGCCGATCAGCCGGAGCAGCGTCTGCGCCTCGTTGGCCGCGTCGATCAGCACCTGCTCGTCGGTACGGCGGCAGCGCAGCAGATAAGCGTTGTTGTCCATCGGCCCGACGGCGACCTTGGTGATCATCAGCTCGGCCAGCTCGTGGGTCTGCACCGGCCCACCCACCCTGACGTTCCCGTGGTACTCCGCCATCAGCCCTCCTGGGTCTCAGTCCTCCGGTCCGATCCTTGCACCGATCGGGCCGCGCGGTCATGTCGGCCGAGTTGCCAGAACCGGTGTCCGCGGTCGAATATACTTTCGAAGCCGGGTCGAGCAGGACCCCCGGTCCGGCGCCGGAAGTTTTTGTCGGTGGGCCTGGTTAGCATGACCGGGGCATGCCATGCGACCACCTGGAACCCCTCGAGAACGGCTGAGAGTGAGCTTGTGTCTGACCGTCTGATCGTGCGCGGAGCACGTGAGCACAACCTGAAGGACGTCTCGGTCGACCTGCCGCGGGACGCCATGATCGTCTTCACCGGCCTGTCCGGGTCCGGCAAGTCCAGCCTGGCGTTCGACACGATCTTCGCCGAGGGCCAGCGGCGCTACGTCGAGTCCCTGTCGGCGTACGCGCGGCAGTTCCTCGGCCAGATGGACAAGCCGGACGTCGACTTCATCGAGGGCCTGTCCCCGGCGGTCTCGATCGACCAGAAGTCCACCTCCCGGAACCCGCGCTCGACCGTCGGCACGATCACCGAGGTCTACGACTACCTCCGCCTGCTGTTCGCCCGGGCCGGCCGCCCGCACTGCCCGGAGTGCGGGGAGCAGATCGCGCGGCAGACCCCGCAGCAGATCGTGGACCGGGTGCTCGAGCTGGACGAGGGCACCCGGTTCCAGGTGCTCGCGCCGGTCGTCCGCGGCCGCAAGGGGGAGTACGTCGACCTGTTCCGCCAGCTCAGCGGACAGGGTTTCGCGCGAGCCCGGGTGGACGGCGAGACGATCCAGCTGACCGAGCCGCCGAAGCTCGACAAGCAGAAGAAGCACAGCATCGACGTCGTGGTCGACCGGCTCGCGGTGAAGAGTTCCGCGAAGCAGCGGCTGACCGACTCGATCGAGACCGCGCTCGGCCTGGCCGGCGGCCTGGTCGTGCTCGACTTCGTCGACCTGCCGAGCGACGACCCGCACCGCGAGCGCCGCTTCTCCGAGAAGCTCGCCTGCCCGAACGACCACCCGCTCGCCATCGACGAGCTCGAACCGCGGTCGTTCTCCTTCAACTCGCCGTACGGCGCCTGCCCGGTGTGCACCGGACTCGGCACCCGGATGGAGGTCGACCCGGAGCTGCTGGTCCCGGACCCGTCGAAGTCGCTCGAGGAGGGCGCGATCCAGCCGTGGTCGGGGGCGAACGTCACGCAGTACTTCGAGCGGCTGCTGGCGGCGCTGGCCAAGGACCTGAAGATCAAGACCACGACGCCGTTCGGCGAGCTGCCGGCGAAGGCGAAGAAGTCGCTGCTCACCGGCCACGACCGGCAGGTGCACGTCTCCTACAAGAACCGGTACGGCCGCGAGCGGTCGTACTACACCACCTTCGAAGGGGTGATCCCGTACGTCGAGCGGCGGCACGCGGAGGCGTCGAGCGACACCAGCCGGGAGCGGTTCGAGGAGTACATGCGCGAGGTGCCGTGCCTGGCCTGCAACGGCGCGCGGCTGAAGCCGATCTCGCTGGCGGTCACGCTGGGCGGCAAGAACATCGCCGAGATCAGCGCGATGTCGATCGACGAGGTGCACGACTTCCTGCGCCAGATGGACCTGACCCCGCGGGAGAAGCAGATCGCGGAGCGGGTGGTCAAGGAGATCGGCGAGCGGCTGCGGTTCCTGCTCGACGTCGGCCTGGACTACCTGGCGCTGAGCCGGCCGGCCGGTTCGCTGTCCGGTGGCGAGGCGCAGCGGATCCGGCTCGCGACCCAGATCGGATCCGGCCTGGTCGGCGTGCTGTACGTGCTCGACGAGCCGTCGATCGGCCTGCACCAGCGGGACAACCGGCGGCTGATCGAGACCCTGGTCCGGCTGAAGGAGCTCGGCAACACGCTGATCGTGGTCGAGCACGACGAGGACACCATCGACCACGCCGACTGGGTGGTCGACATCGGCCCCGGCGCCGGTGAGCACGGTGGCCAGGTGGTCGTCTCGGGCACCGTCGAGGACCTGAAGAACCACCCGGACTCGATCACCGGGGCGTACGTGTCCGGCCGCCGCGAGATCCCGATCCCGGCGGTTCGCCGGCCGCTCACCGAGGGCCGCGAGCTGACCGTGTACGGCGCCCGGCAGAACAACCTGAAGGACATCGACGTCACCATCCCGCTCGGGGTGTTCGTCGCGGTCACCGGGGTGTCCGGCTCGGGCAAATCGACGCTCGTCAACGACATCCTCTACACCTCGCTGGCGCGGCAGATCTACGGCGCCCGCGCCGTACCCGGCCGGCACACGAAGATCTCCGGCATGGAACTGGTCGACAAGGTCATCCACGTCGACCAGTCGCCGATCGGCCGGACGCCGCGGTCCAACCCGGCGACGTACACCGGCGTCTGGGACCACGTCCGCAAGCTGTTCGCGGAGACGCCGGAGGCGAAGGTCCGCGGGTACCAGCAGGGCCGGTTCTCGTTCAACGTCAAGGGCGGCCGGTGCGAGGCCTGCTCCGGTGACGGCACGCTGAAGATCGAGATGAACTTCCTGCCCGACGTCTACGTCCCCTGCGAGGTGTGCCACGGCGCCCGGTACAACCGGGAGACGCTCGAGGTGCACTACAAGGGCAAGACGGTCGCGGACATCCTGGACATGCCGATCGAGGAGGCGTCGGAGTTCTTCGCCGCCATTCCGGCGATCTCGCGGCACCTGACGACGCTGACCGAGGTGGGCCTGGGCTACGTGCGGCTGGGCCAGCCCGCGCCGACGCTGTCCGGCGGCGAGGCGCAGCGCGTGAAGTTGGCGTCCGAGCTGCAGAAGCGATCGACCGGCCGGACGGTGTACGTGCTGGACGAGCCGACCACCGGCCTGCACTTCGAGGACATCCGCAAGCTGCTCGGCGTCCTCGGCGGCCTGGTGGACAAGGGCAACTCGGTGCTGGTCATCGAGCACAACCTCGACGTGATCAAGACCGCCGACTGGATCATCGACCTCGGCCCGGACGGCGGCCGCCGCGGCGGCACGCTGGTGGCGGAGGGTACGCCGGAGGACGTGGCGGCGAATGCTGCGTCGTACACCGGTGAGTTCCTGTCCGAGATCCTGAACGGGCGGGCCGCGAAGCCGAGCGCCAAGAAGCAGTCGGCGGCCGCCAAGAAAGCCCCGGCCGCGAAGAAGGCGGCCGCGGCCAAGAAGGCGCCGGCTAAGAAGGTCGCCGCCGCGAAGAAAGCGCCGGCGAAGAAGGCCACCGCGACCAGGAAACGCGCGGCCAGCTGATCGTCGTTTAACCGCAACCCCCAGCCAACTCAACCGGCTGGGGGTTGCTGCTGTCTGCGCGAGATCACCCGAAAGCGCGTGGAAAGCAGGTGGAAAGGTCGGATTGGCAAGGTGGCCCCCGTGATCAAATCCGACGGTGTCCCGGTCGACGAGGTGACCGCAGCGGTCAAGGCGCTGCACGCGAACGTGGCGACCCTGCGCAGTATCACGCAGCAGGTCAGCGACATCGGTGACGACATTCAGGACACGTGGCAAGTCGTGGGCTCCGACGACGCCATGGCCGGCTGACCCGCAGTGGACTGGGACATCGACGTCGAAGGCACGGGCCAGGTGCTCATCGACACGGCGACCGCTGCGGAGCCGTTCAACGAACTACTGACGACGTACGGCGAGGCGCTGGAAGCTCTGATGCTGGGAACGACCTACCTGGTCGTGGATTCCGGCGCTCGGCGGGCTGGCGCACGCGGCGGTCAAGGCGTTCTGGCGGGGGACACGGCGGCGCTGGGTTGCCTCAACGTCGTCTCGGCGGCCATCGGCGAGTACTCCGCGCACTGGGCGCCGACCCTGGAGGATGCGGCGACGCAGGTCACCGCCTCACTGACCGGTCTGCAGAACGCCCTCGAGGCCTACCTGAACGGGCAGGAAGAGATGGTCATGAACGCCCAGCGGAACGCCGCGAACGGCTACATCCCGGACCCGACGGCCGAGATGCCGACGACTCACGGCGGCGACGTCGCGGTATGACCGATCAGCAGCCGGCCGTGGTGCCGGAAGAGGTTGCCCAGGCCACGCGGGTGCGGCTCGCCGAGTGGCTGACCGGTCAGGCGTCCCGGCCCGAGCTGGGCGCGACGCTCGAGGAGCTCGCGGACTGGACCGCGCACCAGGCAGCGGAGTACGTCGTACTAGTTCCGCCCGGCTACGCCAACCTGCTGTTCCTGGTGGGCGATCACGGCATCAGTTCCTTCGCGCCGAGCGAGCAAACGCTCGAGCAGGCGATGCAGGCATGATCCAACCGGAAGGCATCCCGGTCGAGGAACTGACCGCCGTTGCCGCGGCCCTCGAGGAGCACATCTCGCAGCTGAGCGGGCTCGGCGAGCCGTTCACCGACCTGGGCAGCGACATCCACAGCACGTTCCAGGGGCTGAACGCGGTGTACGAAGCCCCTGAGCGGGAGCTGCTGGTCGGCTCGACGCTGAAGATCAAGACGAACCTCGACGAGTTCGGCCCGAGTCTGCCGGCGATGGCGGGGCATCTGGTGACCTTCGCGGGGGAGATGCGCGCCTTGGCGTCCTTTCTCGGAAGCATCCAGGAAGACGCCTACGACTGGGAGCGCCGGAAAGACGCTGACCCGGAGTGGCAGAGCGATCAGGCCATGGTGGACGAATGCAACATGCTGGTCGGGTTCGTCGACGCGATCATGACGGAGCGACTCCCGGAGATCTGCTTCACCGCCGCCAACGAGATCGTCAAGTTGCACGGCGGCGACACCTGGGACCCGGAGACCGGCCTACGCGAAGACGAGGAGCCACCCCCACCACCGGAGGACGCCCCGGTACCGGAGGACCCGCCGTGGGGGACCGCAGAGGATGTGGATCATCCGTGGTGGGCGGACACCCTCATGGCCCCGGGCTACTTCTGCCAGGGCGTCCTCACCGTCGTCGCCGAGACGGTCGAGAGCGTCCTGACGCTGGTGCCGGTGCTCCCGTTGCTGGGCGAGAACGACCGATTGCGGGACTGGGCGAACGACACCCTGAACTACGACATACCGACCTGGGAGGACGCGGGGAACGCCTGGAAGGGCTTGGGAATCTTCGTCGGGCAACTCGCGTCGGCTCCGGGCCAGCTCCTCGCCTGGGGCCAGGAGGAACTCTTCGGCATCGAGCGGCCCGACTGGCTCAAGGAGTGGAGCGAGACGGGCCTGACCATGGGTGACCAGATGATCGAGGGCTTCCTCGCCTGGGACGAATGGAAGGAGAACCCGGCCAAGGCCTTGGGGATGGTGACCACGAACATCGTCGCCACCGTCTTCTCCGGCGGCTCGGCCGGCGCGATCAGGGGCGCCGCGATGGCGGGCAGGTTCGGCATGCTGAGCAGCACGGTGGCGAGGGTCGCCGGTGTGGCCTCGAAGGTGCAAAGCGTGCGGATCACCATGCACGACGCAGCGCTGGCCGCGGCGATGAGGATCCCGAAGGTCAGCGAAGTGGTCTCCGGGCTGTCCAAGATCCCGGTCATCGGCGACACCTTCAGATTCGAGGGCGTCCCGCCGGTAGACGTACCAGTCGACGTCCCCGACCTCACCGACTCGACCTCGACGACCTCGTTCGACTCACCCGACGTCACGACCGACACCTCGTCGTTCGACAGCTCGTCCGTGGACACCTCGTGGGTGGACTCGCCCGACGGCACAACCGGCAACCCGCCGATCGACACACCCGACAACACCTACATCCCGACCAACAACCCCCCACTGGCGTCGAACGTCGACCCGGTCACACGCCCGGACCCCGTCACCACAACCCCCGTTCCGCCCGTCCACCCCGGCACAACGTGGCCGACCCCGCACTCACCGGCTACGACTCCAACACCCGGCACCCCCGCCCCGGACCCAACAACGCCAACCCCCCAAACCCCCACCACAACCCCACCCCACACCCCGAACACGTCGCGTACGCCGGACACGTCGCGTACGCCGGACACGTCGCGTACGCCGGACACGTCGCGTACGCCGGACACGTCGCGTACGCCGGACACGTCGCGTACGCCAGACACGTCGCGTACGCCGGACACGTCGCGTACGCCGGACACGTCGCGTACGCCGGACACGTCCCGTTCGCCGGAGTCGACGCGGACACCTGAGACATCGCGCACCCCCGAAACGTCGCGTACACGGGAGTCGACGCGTATGCCGGAGACATCGCGTACGCCGGAGACGTCGCGTGCGCCGGAGTCGACACGTACGCCGGAGACATCGCGTGGGCCGGAGTCGACGCGTCCGCCCGAGAGGTCGCGTTCGCCCGAAACGTCGCACACGCCTGAGACGACCCACACGCCGGAGTCGAGGCGGACGCCGGAGTCATCGCGCACCCCCGAGACGGCGCGTTCGCCGGAGGCGAGGTCGAATACGTCGGGTGGGGCTCGTACGCCGGAGGGGACTCCGCCTGCGCGGACGCCTGAGCACGCCTCGCGGCCGGAGGGGGCCGGGAACGCCGAGCCTGTCGTGACACCGGTCATGCCGATGCATCCCGGCATACCAAGTCATGCCGGTCCGCCGAACGCGCCGAACGCTCCGAGCGCCCCGGGCCGGACCGGTACGCCGAACCAGCCGGGCTCCGTGGACACACCGCCTGCGCGACACACACCCTCCACCGAAACTCACCGCGGCGGATCGGACTACAAGCCGCCGTGGGAGCGCAACGACCCGCGCGGTCCGATGCGCGGACCCGACCCGAACACCCCGCCTTGGCAGCGGAGCGACCCGATGCGGCCACAGCGCGCGCCGTACACCCACATGGACGCAGCGAACGACCCGAAGTGGGACGACCCGCTGGCGCGTCAGGTCGAGCTCGACAAGCTGAAGCCGGACTACCTGCGTCCGGAGCCCGGCAAGCCGCGGCCGGACGTCGACCCGTTCAGCCACATCCTTGTGGACCCGATGGATCCGCGGATCGGCAAGCTGACCGACTCGGTCGGTGACCCGCCGCACAGCAACGTGCCGGACTGGATCGGCAACGTCAACCCCGACTACGGGAGGAGCAAGCACTACGAGATGAACTGCCCGGAGGTCGGGCGGAACTTCTGCGACATCCTGTACGGAAAGCAGCCGCGGCTGGCGGCCGGCAACAAGCTGAACAGTGGCGAGCAGCCCGACACCACGCTGGAGTGGATGGGCCTCGCGGACTTCAAGCCGGAGCACAAGATGTGGGCGCAGCCGGACCCGAACGCCAACCCCGCCGACTTCACCAACGCCGCGTACCGCCGGGTGGTCGACGCGCTGACCGACCGGCCGCCGGGCACACACGCGGACATCTTCGTCACGTGGCGGGGCAGCAATCCCGGCATCCCGGGCGGCGGGCACGTCTTCAACGCGTTCGTCGATGACACTGGCCGGGTCAAGTTCGTCGACGCGCAGCCGGAGGGCGGCAAGGTCGAGGACGCCTTCCCGGACGGGCACACCGGATCGGACCCCGCGAATCCGTACTGGGTCGAGACGCCGCTTCCGGGCGGCGGCACGAGGCGCGATCCGATCGACATCACCTCGATCAAGTTCGCCGTCCGGGAGCCGGACGGGCAGTGGGAGGGCGTCCCGCGCACACCGAACAACCCACCGGCGTCCCAGTCGCAGATCCCACACCCGCAGCCCCAACGCGGCGACACACCCCACCCGCCGAACCTCCGTACGCCGGAGGCGGACTCGCAGGGGTCCGGCGATTCGCACGGCGGTCTCTGGGACCGGTTCAAGCGGCGTACTGGTGCGGACGCGACGCAGCCAAGTCCGGAAGCCCCGGCGCCCAGCCCCGAGCGACCGAGGTCGCCAGGTACGCGATCGGAGCCCGAGTTGGCAGACCGGAGGTTCCAGGCATCGACCTACGACGAAGCCGAGTTCCTGCGCAGGGACCGCGGGTACCAAGCAGGGCGGATCGAGCAGCTCCGGCAACGGGGCCGGCTGCAGCCCAGCTCAGCTGTCGACCACCTGACGGATGTCGAGATCCGCGGCCTGGAGAAGTTGCTGCAGACCGATCACCAGTACATCAACACTGCCTACCGCGCGGGTGACTTCAGGATCGAGGGCGACCCTACGGTCCGCTTGGCGGTGTCCGCGATGAACAAGATGCCGGATGTGCAGGGGACCGTGCACCGGGGCCTCGCGATCGACGATCTGCAGGCGTTCGTGCGGCGTTACGCGCCCGGTTCCACTGTTCGCGAGCCGGCCTTCCAGCACTCGGCCAAGACGCCGGACGGCGCCTTCGGGCACACCGAGACGCCGGGCCGCGCCGCCGGATACAACGTGCGACTGGAGATCGACGCCCGGCACGGCAAGGATCTGAGCTTCCTGCGCGACGGCTTCCAGGAATTCATGCATCCGCCGCACACCACGTTCCATTCCACCGAGATGCGGTACGACGAGGCGACCGGCACGTTGCACGTCAAGCTCCGGGACCACGGCGGGCCGCCGGAGGCGCCGCCCGGGGGCTGGCCGCCGTTGCCGACGGTCCCGGGCCTCGACCCCAGGGTTGCGGCCGTCCGGGAACGGGTGGAGGCGACCCATAGGACGGTCGCGCCTGAGACCCTGCAGACGCCGATCGATCCGTTCGCCGACCGCGTGTCGCAGTACCAGCCGGGTCAGCAGCCGTTCTCACCGCCGCGGTACGGCGCTCAGCCGTCGCAGCCTCCGTATGGCGGCCAGCCGTCGCGGGCGCAGTACGGTGGGCAGCCGTCGGCGGCGCAGTACAGTGGACAGAGTTGGCGGCCGGGTGACAGTGCTTTCGGCGTGAGCGACAAGCCGGGCTTCGATCCGGCGTTTCACCACCAGGCCCTCGGGGACCAGTTCTCGCCGGGCGTGCACGACCCGGACGGTGCGTTCCAGAGCAAGGAGCGGGACATCGCCGACCGGCTCGAGCAGGAGGGCTGGCGGGTCGACGCACGCCCCGAGGACCACGGCAAGGCGCACATGAAGAACCCGGAGTCGATGGTCCGCAAGAATTCGGCGGACGAGGGCCTGATCACGGAGTTCAAGACGCCGAACAGTGGAACGAAGCCGGCGATCAAGCGACTGGTCAACAGTGCGAGCAAGCAGGTCCCGCCCGCGGGCGAGGTCGTCATCGACGGCCGGAACGTCGGCCTCACCGAGGAACTCGCCAGGGAGGCGTACAAGAGCGCGAGGCACCAGCGGGGCGCGACGGTCGCCGCGAAGGTGCATTTCATCCTCGGCGACGGCCGGATCGTGACCCGCGACGTGACGGAGGTGGTCTGATGGCAACGCGGGAGAACATCTTCCTGCAGTCGGGTTCGACGGCTGCCGAGGAGGCTACGCTGCTCGCCGGCCTGCTCGGGCTGGAACCGATCCCGGACACGTCCGGAGCGGGACCCGACGAGTACGGGCTCCGCGGTCCGGCCCGGACCGTCGACGGCGTACTGGGCTTCGTGATCCAGCCGAACTACCACGTCGAACCGGACCCGGAGCCGGAAGACGTCCAGGCGATCGACGCCTACCCGATCGAGATCGACATCTGGCTGGGCCGGGACGAGGTGGCACAGGCGCAGGAGGCGCGGCTGGTGTTCGACCGGCTGGTGCAAGCGCGCCCACAGGTGCCGATGCTGCTCTGCCACGAGCTCGGCCGGCTGGTCGCGGCCTATCTTCCGGGCCGGGGCGTCCGCGAGTTCCCCGCCGGTACGACGATGGACGCGGCCGACGCCGGCCAGTGGCACGGCTGGGTACTGGACCTGGCAGACCAGGAGAAGTGACCGACTCGTGCACCAGCCCCCAGCCGTCCGGCTGGGGGCTGCTTCGCGTTGCCCGACAAGTTGATTGAGGCAACAAGTGGGCGGGTTTCACAGATCCGTCACACGGACCTTTCGATCCTGCTCGAAAGGCTCGGCCAGGCGGCGGGCGGCACCAGGATGACCCATAGCTGCGACTAAGGTTTCGTTGCGGCGCAACCACACTTCGAAGGAGAGATTGTGACCGGACGCTGGGACATGGGCCAGGACACCCTGAGCCAGTTGGCCAAGAAGACCACGACCGGAACCCAGGACCTCGGTGGGCTGGTGAAGCAGCTGGTCGCCGCCGCGCAGCCGCTGGAAGGCAAGATGAGCGGCGCCGGCAAGCAGATGTTCGACGCGTTCAAGGCGAACGTGGACGGCATCGCCGCCGACCTGAACGCCGGGCTCGCCGCCATCAACCAGGGTCAGTCCGGGATGGACACCGCCTTCCGCACCGGTGACAGCGAGATGGCCGACACCGCGAAGAAGAACCAGGGTGCGGCCGACTTCAACGCCGCCAAGTTCGGCAAGCGCTGAGAGAGGAATCGACGATGGCAAACCGCAACAGCTACGACACCGCGGCCTCGGGCGAGGTGCAGTCGAAGATCAACAGCCTCTCCGGCCAGATCTCAGGCCTGATCGCGACCCACAAGCAGAACGTGACCGCGGCCCTGTCGGACGCCTCGGCCAGCGGCGTGACCGAGAACTACCGTGGCGTCGAGGACCGCTTCAACAAGGCGGCCGACCAGACCCTGGCGATCATCCAGTCGCTGAAGGACACGCTGGCGCAGAACGACTCGACCGCCGCCGCGACCCTGAAGAAGGCGTCGGCCGCGGTCGACGGTATCGGCGGCTGACCGCCGTACCGCACAGCATCACCCGCCCTGGACGTTCCCCGCTCGGCGGGGCGCGTCCGGGCTTGTTGTGGGCAGGGTCCGGCAGATCTGAGGAGTGACAGTGGACTGGGACATCGACGTCGCGGGAGCGAGCAAGGTCCTCACCGACACGGTGACCGAGGCGGAGCCGTTCGACGGGCTGGCGAAGTCGTACGGCGAGCAGCTGGGCGCGATCATGGAGGGCCTCAACTACGAGACCTTCACCATCGTCGCGGTCGCCCTCAGCGAGTACGGCCAGCACTGGCAGCCGACGCTGGAGGCCGCCGCGAAGCAGGTCGGCGCCTCGCTGACCGGCGCCCAGAACGCGCTCCAGGCCTACATGGACGGCCAGGAGGAGATGGTCCTGAACGCCCAGCGGAACGCATCGAAGGGTGAGGTCCCCAACCCGCCCGGCGGGAACCCGCAGCCGCAGCCGACCGGAAGGAACAAGGCCGTATGAGCGAGCAGGAAGCGGCAGTCGCGCCGCCGGAGGTCGCACAGGCCGGCCGGGTGCGGCTCGCGGAGTGGCTGACGGCCGAGGCGCCGTCGCCGGAGCTGGGTGCGACGGCCGAGGAGCTGGCGGACTGGGCGGCGTACCAGGTCCAGGAGTATCTCGTCTTCGTTCCGCCGGGCTACGCGAACCTGATGTTCCTGGTGGCCGACCACGGCATCAGTTCGTTCGCGCCGAGCGAGAAGACGATCGAGCAGGCGATGGCCGAGGCCCGCCCGCAGTCGTGATCACGGCCGTCCGCCGTACCAGCAGCAATCGTTGATCCCGTGTCTGACCGAGGACTGAACCTGACATGATCAAACCCGAAGGCATCCCGATCACAGAGCTCGACAAAGTGGTCTCGGCCCTCGACCGGAACGTGTCGAAGCTGGGCGGTCTCGGGCAGGGTTTCACCGACGTCGGCAACGGTGTGCACAACACCTTCCAGCGGCTGAACGGCGTGTACCACGCGCCGGAGCGGGAGCTGCTGGTCAGCTCGACGAAGAAGATCCAGACCAACCTCACCGAGTTCGGCCCGAGCCTGCCGAAGATCTCCGGGCACCTGGACACCCTCGCCGACGCGGTGCGCAGCCGGCTGGGGACGCTGAAGGACATCCGGGAAGAGGCCTACGAGTGGCACCGCCGGAAGAACCGGAACCCGGAGTGGCAGAACGACCAGGACATGATCGACGACAACAACCGGATGGTTGGTGACGTCACCCGGATCGTCCAGGAGGAACTGCCCGACCTCTGCTTCACCGCGGCCAACGAGATCGTCAAGCTGCACGGCGGCAAGACCTGGGACCCGGAGACCGGCGTCCGCGAAGGCGAGAAGCCGCCGGAGCCGAAGGAAGAGGAAGGCGACCCGCCGGAGCCCGCGTGGGGTACGCCGGAAGAGCGGGACAAGCCGCTGTGGCAGGACATCGTCGAGTTCCCGGTCGACTTCGTCGTCGGCGTGGCCACGGTCGTCGGCGAGACGATCGAGGGCCTCCTGACGCTGATTCCGGTGCTGCCGCTGCTCGGCATGATCCCGGGCCTGAAGGACTGGGCGAAGGACACCCTCGGGTACGACATCCCGACTTGGGAGGACGCAGGCAACGCCTGGGTCGGCCTCGGCACCATGGTCGGCCAGATAGTGACAGCGCCGATCCAGCTCGCGTGGTGGGGCATGGACAAGCTCACCGGCCAGGACACCCGCCCGGACTGGGTGAAGGACTGGGGCGAGATGGGCCTCACCATGGGCGAGCAGATGTTCAAGGGCTTCGTCGCGTGGGACGAGTGGGCGAAGAACCCGGGCAAGGCGCTGGGTATGGCCCTCACCAACGTCGTCGCGACCGTCGCCAGTGGTGGTACTGCGGGCGCGGTCAAGACTGCTGCGATGGCCGGCAAGTTCGGCGCCGCGAGCATGGCGGTGTCGAAGGTCGCCGGCGCGGCCTCGAAGCTGCAGAGCATGCGGGTCGGCATGCACGACATGGCGCTCGGCGCGGTGACGAAGATCCCGAAGGTCGGCGACGTGGTCGGCGGACTGTCGAAGATCCCGATCGTCGGCGACACCTTCAAAATGCAGGGCGTCCCGAGGATCGACGTACCGTCGGTGGACACGCCGAGCGTCGACGCGCCGAACGTGTCCGTGGACGCTCCTTCGGTCGACACGCCTTCGGTGGACGCGCCGACGACGACGCACGCGCCGAGCGCGGACTCGCCGTCGACGCCTGTCTCGCACTCCGACCCCGGTACGACGACGCCGACCAACCGCGCGCCCGACACCACTTCCCCCGGCACCACCACGCCGGACACAACCGCGTCCCCGACCACGCGCACCCCCGACACGACCACGACGACCCCCGGCGGCCGCGGCGCGGACGCTCCGACGTCGTCAAGCACCCGCACACCGGATTCGACCACCTCGCCGGGCACTACACGTACGCCCGACTCGTCCACCTCGCCCGGTACGACGCGCACGCCCGACTCGAGCGCCCCGAGCACGTCGCGGACGCCGGATTCGAGCGCCCCGAGCACCTCGCGGACGCCGGATTCGAATGCGCCGAGCACCTCGCGGACCCCTGACTCGAACGCGCCGAGCACGTCGCGCACGCCGGATTCGAACGCCCCGAGCACCTCGCGGACCGCCGACTCGAACGCGCCCAGCACATCGCGCGCTCCTGATTCGAATGCGCCGAGCACGTCGCGTACGCCCGACTCGACGACGCACACCCCGGAGGCGTCCCGGACGCCGGACTCGACGCACACGCCCGAGACCTCCCGGACGCCGGACTCGACGACGCACACCCCGGAGACCTCGCGGACGCCCGAGACACACACCCCAGGCACCACGCGGACCCCCGAGACACACACGCCGGGCACCACGCGCACGCCGGAGACAAGCACTCCGAACACGCCCGACACCTCGCGCGTACCGGAGACGAACACGCCGACCACGCACACGCCCGACCCGGTCGCAGCGCGGAACGCAGACCCGGCAGTCGCACCGGTCATGCCGCTGCATCCCGGCGTACCAGGTCATGCCAGCCACGCACCGAACATCCCCAACACTCCGAACCAGCCGCACACGCCGAACCAGCCGAACACCCCGAACCAGCCGAATACCCCGAACCAGCCGCACACCCCGAACACGCCAAACCAGCCGAACACCCCGAACCAGCCGAACACCCCGAACCAGCCGAACACCCCGAACCAGCCGAACCAGCCGCACACGCTGGACCCGGCGCAGACGCCCAGCGCGTTGCTCCGGCCAGGTCCGCCGGCGGCCAGTCGTCGGCCGGGCGACGAGTCCTTCGGTCCGCGCGGCTACGACCCGGAGTTCGACCCGGACGCCGTACGGCGGGAACCGGATGCGCCCGACGGCGGCAACGACCCGACGTACGACACCCCGCTGGCGCGCCAGATCGAGATCGACCGGCTGAAGCCGGAGTACCTGCGCCCGGAGCCGGGCAAGCCGCGCTCGCAGATCGACCCGGACCAGTACATCGAGCCGCACCCGGCGGACCCCCGTCGCAGCGACCTGCGCGACTCGGTCGGCCGCCCGCCGCACGAGAACCCCGAGAACTGGGTCGGTAACATCAACCCGGACCACGGGGTGGGGCCGCAGTACCGGATGAACTGCGCGGACGTCTCGCGCAAGGTCGCCGACATCCTGAACGGCGGCACCCCGGACCTGGCCGCCGGGCGGAGGCTCGCCAACGGCGAGAACCCGGAAGCCACCCTCGAGTGGATGGACCTGGAGGACTTCCCGGCGGACCAGAGGATGGCCGTCCAGGACTGGAACGCCGACCCGGCCGACTTCACCAACGCCGCCTACCGGCGGGTGTTCGACGCGCTGAGCGGCCGTCCGCCGGGCACGCACGCGAACATCTTCGTCACCTGGCGATCCTCGATGCCCAACATCCCTGGCGGTGGGCACGTGCTGAACGCGTTCGTCGACCAGCACGGCCGGGTCAAGTTCCTCGACGCGCAGCCGCCCGGTGGCAGGATCGTGGACGCGTTCCCGGACGGGCACCACAGCCCGTACCCGAGGAACCCGTACGCCGACCCCGCGAACGGCAACCCCGGCGACATCACCTCGATCCAGTTCGCCGTCCGCGAGCCCGGCGGCCGCTGGGAAGGTCCGCCGCGCACCCCCGACACCCCGCCGGCGTCGCAGCTCCAGTACATGCGCCCCCAAACCCCCCTCGGCACCAACCGCACCCCAGACGTCCACACCCCCGGTTCCCCCACCCCGAACCCGAGCACCCCAACTGGACGTGCCCCGGATGGGCGTATGCCGGACACGGGCACGCCAGACGGTCGCACCCCAGACGGTCGCACCCCAAACGGGCGCACCCCGGACTCGCGCACCCCGGACGGGCGCACGCCGGATGGGCGTACACCGGAGACGGGTACGCCGGACGCGCGTACCGCGGATGGGCGTACGCCGGACGGGCGCACCCCGGATGGGCGCACCCCGGACGGGCGAACCGCGAATGGGCGTACGCCGGAGAGCAATGCTCCAGAGTCTCGTGCTCCCGAGTCACGCGGACCCGAGTCCGGTGCGCCGGACTCTCGCACCCCGGACTCTCGCACCCCGGACGGGCGTACCCCGGACGGGCGTACCCCGGACGGGCGTACCCCGGACGGGCGTACCCCGGACGGCCGTACACCGGAGACCGGTACACCGGATGGCCGCACCCCGGACGGACGTACGCCGGAGTCGCATGGGCCGGACTCGCGCACTTCCGAGACGCATGCGCCGGATGGGCGTGCGCCGGAGTCGCGTGGTCCCGAGGCCCACGGGCCGGATGGGCGTGCGCCGGAGTCTCGTGCCTCCGACACTGCCGCTCCGGACTTGCACGCGCCGGACGGTCGCACGTCGGACACGGCTGACCCGTACGGTGCGGGGTCTGATGGTTATGGTTCGGCGCCGCATGGGCGGGAGGAGCCGTTCAGTCGGTCGCCGTTGGCGGATCGGCGGTTCCGGGCGTCCGGTGCTGACGAGGCGGCGTACCGGAACACGCTGCGGTCGATCGACACGGCCAGGATGGCTGAGCACCGTGGTCGCGGCCGGGCGCAGCTCGGTGACAGCATCGACGACTTCTCCGACCTCGAGCTGAACGCGATGGAAGAGATGCTCGGGATGCCGCACCAGGACATCAACCGGGCGTTCCGCGAGGGAGACCCGCGGGTCGAGCAGATGCCGCTGGTCCGGATGGCGACGTCGGCGCTGAACCGGCTGCCCGACTTCCACGGCGAGATCCACCGTGGGATCACGCTCGACACCGTCGAGGAGCTGCAGGCGTTCCTCAACAGGTACCGGCCGGGGAACACCGTGCGGGAGCCGGCGTTCACGCACTCGGACAAGGACGTCGACGGCGCGAGAATCTTCAGCGGCGGCGATTTCGCGCCGGCGCGGGTGATCATGCACGTCGACGCCCGGCACGGCAAGGACGTGTCCTTCCTGCGCGACAAGGCCCTTGGGGTCGACGAGGTCATCCACCCGCCGCACACGCCGTTCTACCCGACGAAGCTGGAGTTCGATCGGGAGACGAACACGTGGCATGTACACGTCCGCGATCACGGCGGGCCGGTCGACGTACCGCCGGGTCAGCGGATGGATCCGATCGTGGTCGAGCCGGACACGCGGAACAACTACTGGCGGGACCACGCGCAGGCGCGTACGCAGCAGCCACGCTGGGAGCCGAACAACCCGGCGCAGAACCAGTTCGGTCCCACCGGCCAGCAGCCTGGTCAGTTCGGTCCGACGGGGCAGCAGCCCGCCTACAACCCGGGCCAGCCTGAGGCCCCGTCGTACGAGCCGCCGCCGGGCTACCTCCAGGGTCAGCAGCCGAGCCAGTTCGGTCCGACGGGACAGCAGGGCGGCTACCACCCGGGGCAGCAGCCCGGGGGCCAGTTCGGTCCGACGGGACAGCAGCCCGGTCAGCCGGGGCAGTACGGTCCTGGGCAGTCTCAGGCGCCGCCCCAGCAGCAGCCGGTGGATCCGTTTGCCCCCAGGCAGCCGGAGCAGTCGTTCGGTCCGGGCCAGCCGCAGCAGTCGCATGGTCCGGGTCAGCAGGGGCAGCCGTACGGGCCGGGGCAGTCTCAGGCTCCGGGGCAGCAGGGGCAGTTCGGTCCGGGTCAGCATCAGGGGCAGCAGCCGTACGGACCTGGGCAGCAGCAGCCTGGGTACGACCCGCGGCAGCCTGGTCAGTACCCAGCGCAGCAGCCGGGCCAGCCTGGTCAGTACCCGGGCCAGCAGCCTGGGCAGTATCCGGGCCAGCAGCCTGCGTATGACCCGCGGCAGCCGGATCCGTACCAGCAGCCCGGTCAGCCGGGGCGGCCGCCGTACGAGATGCCTGCGCCGCATCGGTACCCGGAGCAGCAGCCGGGCGGGCAGCCTGGGTACGACTCGAGGCAGCCGCAGCAGTTCCCGCCGCCCGGACAACACCCGGGACAGCCGGGACAGCATCCGGGCTACGACCCTCGCCAGCCGAATCCGTACCAGCAGCCGGGTCAGCAGCCTGGGTATGACCCGCGTCAGCCGGACCCGTATCAGCGGCCCGGTCAGCCAGGCCAGCACCCCGGTCAGCCGGCGTTCGATCCGCGGCAGCCGGATCCGTATCAGCGTCCGGGGCAGCAGCCTGGTCAGCCTGGGTACGACCCGCGGCAGCCGGATCCGTACCAGCAGCCTGGACGCCACGACCCGTACCAGCAGCCCGGTCAGCCGGGGCAGCACCCGGGCTACGACCCGCGGCAGCCGGATCCGTATCGGCAGCCGGGTCAGCCGGGGCATGACCCGTACCGGCAGCCTGGGCAGCAGCCCGGGCAGCCGGGTCCGCATCCGGGGTATGACCCGCGGCAGCCGGGGCAGGCGCCGTACGAGGTGCCGCGGCAGCCGTTTGGGCCGGGGAGTCGACCGGATGAGTTCGGTCCGTACGCGCGCCACACGCCGGAACAACCGCACACGCCTGGCCAGTCGCGAGCACCGGAACAGCCGCAAGCACCGGGGCACTTGCGTGCACCTGAGCAGCACGCGCCGGGCCAGCACGCTCCCGGGCATCACACGCCGGATCAGCATGTGCCGGGGGAGCGGGTGCCTGGGCAGGGTGCGCCTGGGGATCGGGCGCCGGGCGGCCAACCCCGCAACCAGCCCGACCCGTACGGCGGCCAACCCGACGCGCACGCGCCGCAGCCGGACCCGTACGGCTCGCAGCCCGACCCCTACGGAAGCCAACCGGATCCGTACGGCTCGGCCGAGCCGCCAACCCCCGCGGAGCAGCCGCTCCGGATGGGGACCGGGCCGAATGCCGACTATCCCGTCTACGCGCCGAAGCAGAACGAGTTCGTCAACAACTACCCGGAGGACGCGGCGTGGGAAGACGTCTACCGCGACATCCGGAGTGCGACCGACGACGTACCGAAGGTCGCCGAAGCGGCGGACGTCGATCCTGCCGTGGTCGAGGTGGCGAAGCGGAACGTCTTCCTGACCACTCACGACGTCGCGAACATTCCGGGCGAGCTTCGGCACGGGTACTTCACACCGCTGGACCACATCGGTCAGCTGTGGAAGGCGGCGATGGACGGGAAGGAGTTGAGTCCCGCGCAGGTCAACGAGTTGCGGTCTCTGATCGCGCACGAGTACGTGGAGGGCAAGCTGCTCGAGGCAGGCGCACCGTATAACCTTGCCGGTGACGGGCCCTGGGACGAGTTCGGCGTGTACCGGGCGGTCAACGAGGAGTTCGCAGGTCCGCACGAGGTCGCACCGAGGTCGTTGCAGTCCGGGCCCGACGTCGACCTGCTGGACAACTGGCCGAAGATGGGACTGACCAAACCCGAAGGTGGTCTGACACCGTCCGATCTGTCGAACCTGGACAAGGTCCTCGAGATTGCGAGAAAGAGGTTGGGATTGTGACCGACACGGTCGCCGCGGAGCGCATGGTCGCGCGCCTCCTCGCCGTGCAGTGGGACGACGACGCGGTCTACCGGCATCAGCGTTCCCGTGGCCTGTTGATCCGGGAGTTCGTCCGGCGTACGGCGCAGTGGGCGCAAGCCCTGGGAGCCAAGGAAGGCTGGCCGTTCGGCGATCTGGCCAGGGCCCTGGATCCGGAGGTCTCCGTGGATCCGGCGCTGTTGGCGAAGCTCGAGATCGACGCTGCGACGGCGGGGATCAATCCGATTCGGCCGGAGCATGCGGCCGCGATCGTTCGGTGGGCGGCTCTCGGCGACCTGCCCCGGCAGCGGTTCCCGGAGCTGGACGATCCGTACGAGCCGCTGCTGGCCCTGTTCGACCGGGGCGGCGGCTATTCGCAGGCGAACGGGTTCATCGAGATCGGCTACGGCGCGTTCCCGAAACTGTCGGTGGCCGAACGCGCCGAGCTGGAGCCGCTGGCGATAGACCCGGCGACGCTGGACGCGCTTGACAGGAAGAGCTGAGCGCGAGTGTCTGGTTCGTATGGGACTCAGGTTATTGAGTCGGTGGCGGTTCGGCGGCGGCGGTTGCGGGAGGCCTGGTTGTTTGGGGCTGAGCGGGCCAAGAACACGTTGAACGAGCAGACCGGTCGGGTGCTGGCCAGTGTGATGATCGGTGCGGTGGCTTGTGCTGGGTGTGCTGGGGTTTCGTACTTCCAGTCGGCGCAGGCTAAGGAGAAGGAGAAGCAGCAGCCGGCGCCGACACAGACCACCTCCGGCCCGGTCAGCCCTTCGCCGTCCAAGTAGTCCGGTCCCGCGCGGTTGGCGGGTTGTTGGGCCGCTGTTGGGTTGTAACCCGTCAGCCGCGCAACAAGCCGCCAGCGGTCGTGCGGGAAGGGCCTAGCGGCCGAAGAGGTGGCGTAGCCACGTCCGGCGCGGCTGGGGTTTCAACGCGGCTGGGAGTACGGCGCTGGGCGGCTTGGCCAGCGTGACCGGGACCTGGACCATCTGGTCGCCCTGCAGCCAGAACAGGTCGGGGGAGCACTGGTCCGGGGCGCCGCGGTAGCTTTCGGCGACCCAGCGGGCCAGCGCGTCGGCGCGCTCCTGGCCGGCGTCGGCGGGGCAGTAGGCGACGGTACTCAACCGGGGCACGCCGATCAGCACGCCCGCGCCTATGGATGCCTGAGGCAACAGGTTTTCCCGGTCGACGATCGCCATCGACACCAGCGGGTCGCCGTCGCGGCTGAGGATCGAGATCCCATCCTGCTGCTGCGGCTCCAGGTCGGCGATCTCGGCCAGGGTGAGCCGCACCGGCGACGGCACCCCCGGGTCCCCGAGCCCCAGCATGGACCGCCGTACGACGGTCAGCCGCCGCAACTCGTCACCCGTCCGGACGAACACGACCACCTCGAAGTGGTCGCCGAACGGCAGCAGCGCGTCGGCGACCGGGCCGGCCGTCCGCGCCGACCAGCCGCGTTGCACGAGCAGCGCACGCTGGCGTTCCGCGACGTCGCCGAACCGGTGCTCCTCGGTCGCGAGCTCACCCTCGGCGACGACCGCGCGCAGCCACGCCTCGATCTGTTCCGGCCAGCGTTCCTGTGGTAGCTGAAGGCAACGATCGACGATCTCGCCGACGCCCACCACCGCGGACATCTGCAACGCGCCGCGTCCCCAGCCCACCTCGACCGTGCGCTGTGTGGCGTCCACCACGCAGCCCGGCAACCAGATCGGCGCCAGCTCCGCAATCATTTCGACCACGGTGGAATCACTCATCCACGTCCTCGCTTCGCTCCGGGCGCGGAGGAGGCACAAACGTACTGTGCTTGATTGCAGACTCGCTGCGCTCGCCTGTACCTGTCATTCGATGACCTCACCCACCACTACAGTGTCTCGCACGTCCGTCGGTAAGAAGTACGAAGTCCCCCGCGCAACCGCGGGCTGGTCCAGCGGAGGAAAACCTTAGTGGCAAGCCGGATCGTGCACCGCCCGGCGCGGCGCACACCTGCCCCCGGGGTGCAGCAGCAGCGCGTGATCGAGGTCGCGCCGAGCCTCGGTGGCGGTGGAGGCGGCGGGGGTGGCGGCGGCGCGCTGCAGATGCTCCTGCCGATGGTGGGCAGCATCGGCTCGGTGGCGATGATGACGATGGGCCGCTCCGGCCCGATGGTCATGGTCGGGATCGGCATGCTGGGGCTGACCCTGGTCGGCTCGGTCGGCGGGATGCTCGCGTCCCGCGGCAGGGGCGGCAAGGACCGCAAGAGCCAGCGCACCCGCTACCTGGACTACCTCGAGCGGATGCGTGACGACTTCGCCAAGGAGGAGCGCAAGGCCCGGGCCCAGGCGCTCGAGTTGAACCCGCCGCCGGACGCGCTGCTCGACTGTGTGACGGATGTCTCCCGGTTGTGGGAGCGACGCCGTACGGACAGTGACTTCCTGCAGCCGCGGTGCGGCAGCGGGCGGGTGCCGGTGGTGCCGGCGACGGTCGGCCAGGGCGGTTCCGCGATGGAGCCGCCGGACCAGTTCATGATGGCCGAGGCGAACGCGCTGGTCCGGCGGTTCACCGAGATGCCGGACATGCCGCTGACGGTCCCGCTGGACCACGTCGGCAATGTCAGCATCGTCGGGGACCGCGAAGGCGTGGTCCGGATCGCCCGGTCACTGCTCGTGCAGACCGCGGTGTTCCACGCGCCCGAGGACGTCATGATCGCGGCGGCGTACCCGCAGGCCGCGCTGCCGGACTGGCACTGGCTGAACTGGCTGCCGCACGTGCTGGACGCGGAGCGCAAGAACGGCCCGACGCCGTTCCGCCGGATCGCGGAGACTCCGCTCAAGCTGTCGCGGCTGCTCTCCGACGACCTGAGCGAGCGGGTGCAGTGGGCGACCGAGTCGCGCCGCGGGTCCGTGGCCTTCGAGGACCGCCGCCGGCTGACCCGCCGGCTGCTCGTCCTGCACGACACGTACGGCGAGGTCGCCGCCGAGGTCCGCCCGCAGGCCGACGACTCGCTCGTGCCGGGCGAGCTCGGGGTCACCGTCCTGCACCTGGTCGCGGACCGGCTGCAGGAGCCGAGCTCGGTGACCATGCGGATCACCGTGTACGGCGACGACGTCCGGATCGAGGACCTGCGCGGCCAGTACCCGATGGCCGCCAGCGGCCAGGTGGACCGGATGGAGGCGCCGATCGCCGAGGGCATCGCCCGGGAGCTGGCACCGCTGCGGCTGTCCGCGGAGTCGCTGGACGAGGACGGGCAGCGCGACGACGTCGACTTCATGGGCCTGATCGGCATCACCGACGTGGCCAAGCTGGACTTCCACCAGCTGTGGCAGCCGCGGTCGGACCGGGCGTTCCTGCGCGTGCCGCTCGGCGTCGACGACAGCGGCGCCGTCGTACTCGTGGACCTGAAGGAGTCGGCGCAGCTCGGTATGGGCCCGCACGGCCTGTGCGTCGGCGCGACCGGTTCCGGCAAGTCCGAGGTGCTGCGGACGATGGTGATGGCGCTGATGGCCACCCACAGTCCCGAAGACCTCTCGTTCGTCCTGGTCGACTTCAAGGGTGGCGCCTCGTTCGCGCCGTTCGAGCGGGTGCCGCACGTGGCCGGCATCATCACCAACCTGCGCGACGACGCGAGCCTGATCGAGCGGGCCTACAAGAGCCTGGAAGGCGAGGTGCTGCGCCGTCAGCAGGTGCTGAAGGACGCCGGCAACATCGCCAACATCACCGACTACCGGCTGCACCGCCGGCAGAAGCCGGACATGCCGGCGCTGCCGCATCTGTTCGTGATCATCGACGAGTTCGGCGAGTTGCTGAACGAGCGGCCGGACTTCATCGACCTGTTCCTGTCGATCGGCCGGATCGGCCGGTCCATCGGTGTCCACCTGCTGTTGTCCAGCCAGCGGGTCGAGTCCGGCAAGCTGCGCGGTCTGGAGACCTACCTGTCCTACCGGCTCGGTCTGCGGACGTTCTCCGAGGAGGAGAGCCGGACGGTGCTGGACACCACCGACGCGTTCCACCTGCCGCCGCTGCCGGGCTTCGGCTTCCTCAAGGTCGACACGAGCGTCTACCAGCGGTTCCGGGCGGCCTACGTGTCCGGTCCGTACATCCCGCCGAACGACGAGGTCATCGAGGACGAGGGCACGGACGTGCGGCCGCACGAGCTGACGCCGTACCAGCTGTCCGAGGCGGAGCTGGAGGCGGCCAAGCCGGCCGCCGAGGCGAAGGCGACGGAGCGTACGACGGGGCCGACCGAGCTGAACGTGTTCGTCGACCAGGTACGGCGGGCCGCGCAGCAGGTGCTGAAGATCTGGCTGCCGCCGCTGCCGTCCGCGTGCACGCTGGACGCGCTCGGCGGCCGGGCGGACTACGTCGACGGCCGCGGCCTGCAGCTGGCGGCCCGGGCGCCGCAGATGAAGCCGCCGGTCGGTGTCGTCGACGACCCGGCGAACCAGCGCCAGGAGGTCTTCCGGCTGGACCTGACCCGGGCCGGCGGGCACGCCGCGATCGTCGGCGGTCCGCAGTCCGGCAAGACGACCGCGCTGCGCACGCTGGTCACCTCGCTGGCGCACACCCACACCCCGCAGGAGGTCGCGATCTACGCGCTCGACCTCGCGGGCGGCGGGATGCAGGCGCTGTCCGAGCTGCCGCACGTCGGCGGGGTCGCGCTACGCACCGACCGGGAGCGGATCCGGCGGACGGTCGAGGAGATCCGCGCGATGATCGACCACCGCGAGCGGGTGTTCCGCAACCACGCCATCGACACGATGGAGGGCCTGCGCAAGGACCACGCGGAGGGCGGGATCCAGGAGCTGCCGACGGCCGACGTCGTCCTGGTGATCGACAACTTCGGCGCGATCCGGACCACGTTCGACGAGCTGGACGAGCCGATCACCGACATCCTGCAGCGGGGCAGCAGCTACGGCGTGCACGTGGTGGCGTCGATGATGCGCTGGAACGACGTCCGGATGCAGAACCAGGCGATGTTCGGCACCATGCTCGAGCTCCGGCTGAACGACCCGTCGGACTCGAACATCGACCGGCGGCTGCAAGAGGTGCTGCGTAAGGCAGGCGCCGGCCGGATGCTGGTGCCGGGCAGCAAGCTGTACGCGCAGTTCGCGCTGCCCCGGGTGGACGGTGTCGCCGACGACGACAACCTGTTGGAGATCCTCGAGGCCCAGGCGGTGGCGGTGCGGTCCACCTGGCAGGGCCCGCGCGCCCCGCAGGTCCGGATCCTGCCGCTGCAGCTGCCGCGGGACCAGGTGGCCGACGAGGTCCGCGAGCCGGCCGTGGTGCCGATCGGGGTCGACGAGCGCGCGCTGGCCCCGGTGTACCTGGACCTGGGCGGTCGCGACACCAACCTGGTCGTGTTCGGCGACAGTGGCTCCGGCAAGACCAACATGGTCCGGCTGGTCGTACAGCAGCTGATCGAGCGGCACGCGTCCGAGCAGCTCGTGTTCGCGGTGATGGACCCGCGGCGCGGTCTGCGCGAGTTCGTGCCGGAGGCGTACGTCGGTGGCTACGCGCCGACCGGACGGGTCGCCGCCGGACTGGCGGCCGGGGTGTCGCAGGAGCTCGCGAAGCGGATGCCGGACGACTCCGGCGCGATTCCGGAGGCCGGTCAGGGTGGCCCGCGGATCGTCGTACTGGCTGATGACTACGACCTGCTGACGTCGGGTGGGCAGTCGCCGATGGACCCGTTCCTGCCGTACGTCGCGGCCGGCCGGGACATCCGGTTGCACTTCATCGTGACCCGGCGCGCCTCGGGTGCGTCGCGGCAGCTGTACGAGCCGTTCCTGTCCGCGGTGATGGAGTCCGGAGCGGCCGGTCTGGTGCTGTCCGGCGACCGCAGCGAGGGCCAGCTCTTCACCGGCGCGTACCCGGGCGACTACCCGCCCGGTCGCGGCTTGTTCGTACGACGCGGCGACGGACCGCAACTGGTCCAGACGGCCATGGCCGACCCGGTCGAGGCCGCCAGCAACACCAGCGGAGGAAGCAGATGACCTACGACCTGGTCGCACTCGTCGACGGACGTCCGTCGAGTGCCGACGTCCTGGCCGGCCTGGCCGCTGCGGGGGAGGAGCTCGGAGTCCGCGCGGTCAGCGGCGGCGCCGTCGTCCAGCTGTGCGGCGAGGACAACCTGCCGTTGGTGTCGATCGAGCTGCCGCTGCTGATCCAGGTGCCGGGCGAGGTGGAGCGGATGCTCGGTACGACGGTCGGTGTGGTGGACACGCCGGCCTGGTGGGTGGAGATCCGGGCGACCGCGCGGGACGGCGCGCGCGAGGTCGCGGAGCAGTACGCGACCACGCTGATCAACCGGCTGGGCGGCAAGGTCTGGACCTCCGACGGCGTCCGCACCGCCCAGCACGAGACACCGCAGACCGCGAGCGAGGGAACCGACTGAGATGCCGAACGACCTGATCTTCAGCCCGGGCGTCGACCTGATCACGGAGAACGTCGCCGTCGTCATGCAGGACCGCCCGGTGATCGGCATGTCGGCCTGGCTCAGCGACGCGCTGACGTCGGCGAAGATGGCCCGGCGGGACGTGCAGCTGGTGACGCCGAGGAGCTCGAAGCTGACCTGGCCGGTCCGGTCCACGCTGTTCAAGGGCGCGTTCTCGAAGTGGGTCGTCACCGGCGAGGACGGCGAGTACTTCGACGGGCTGAACGGCGTCCGGCTGAAGTGGAACGGCGACATGTTCATCGCCCGCTCGGCGGTCAAGCCCGGTGAGCAGAGCTCCGACCTGCACCCGGACTTCGTGATTCAGGAAGACCCGTTCGGCCAGCTGCAGTTCACCGTGCGGGTCCGGCACAAGCCGGTCGACAGCCTGATGCTCGGCCGGGTCGCCGAGCGACTGTTCACATCGGCCACCGGCAACGGTCCGGCCGGCTGGTCGACGTCCGAGCCGGTGACCCAGCCGTGGAGCCCGGAGGCGCTGACCGAGTACTGCCGGGACCGGGCCCCGGAGCCGACCTGGCTGATCCTGGCCGGGCAGCCGGGCGCTGAGTTCCGGCCGTCGGTCGGCACGCTCGAGGCCCGCCGGACCAAGTCCGGCGTGGACGAGACCGTCACGCTGGCGGTCTCCCAGCCCGGGATGGAGTTCCCGAGCATGCACAAGGTCGGCGAGTGGATCGACGAGATCGCCGACGACTTCGAGCTGATCTCGGCGATGGTGATGGGCTCGTACGGCGAAGCCGACGGCACCTACGCGCCGCGCTTCGTCGGGATGGCCTGCCCGATCGGGATGGCCGCCGGGAACGAGGCGGTCCGCGCGTCGAGCCTCAACGAGATGCTCACCGTCGAGGGGATCAGCAAGGCGCTGGCGATCGGGCCGGCGCACGCGCCCGCGGTCTGGTACCCGATCGGGGACGGGCGCAACCCGCGCGACTGGGAGACGTACGCGACGTTGATGAAGAAGCTCATCCCGGCCGACGCGCTGGCGGGCAAGCGGTGACGAACGACCAGAACAGGAGTATGCAGGCATGAGCACCTACAGCCGGGTGACGGTGATTGGCCAGCGCCGGCGGCTGGACGCCGTACTGCCTGCTGACGAGCCGCTCGGCGTGCTGCTCCCGGACCTGCTGCGGATGCTGGACGAGCCGCTGCAGCAGACCCCGCAGCGCCGCTTCCTGACCACCGCGACCGGTGTGCTGGTGCCGCCGGAGGGAACGCTCGCCGCGGCCCAGATCATCGACGGCTCGGTGCTGCGGCTGGCCGCCGAGGGCGAGCTTCCGCCGCCCCCGACCGTGTACGACGTGACCGAGGAAGCGGTCGAGGACCTCAAGCGCCGCGGCTCGACCTTCAAGCCCGCGCACCGGCGGATCCTGGCCGGCGCCGGGTTGGTGTTCTCGGTCGTTGCGGGCGCGATCTCGCTGCTGGTCGCCGCGCCGAACGTGCTAACTGGCGTTGCCCTGTTGGTCTTGGCGGCGATCTGCGCCTTCGTCGGAATCGCCCTCGGCCGGTCCGGCAACAAGGTCGTCGCGATCCCGCTGGTCACGGTGGCGACCGTCGTACTGGGGCTGACTGCCGCGTTCTGGGCGCTGGATGCGGGCTGGAACCTCGGGCTGTCGATCGCGGTCGGCGCGCTGTGCCTGGCGTTCGGTCCGATGTTCTACGCGGCCGCCGGCGTGGCCGGTGGCGGTGTGGTCGCGGGTGCAACGGCGATCTTGTTCGTGGCGATCTGGATGATCGGTGCGGGCACTGGGCTCGACGCGCATCGCATCGGCGCGTTGGCGGCGTTGTTGGCCGTCCTGCTGCTCGGCCTGCTGCCGCGGCTGGCGCTCGCCTTGTCCGGGCTGTCCGGCCTGGACGACCGGCGTGCGTCGGGTCAGGAGATCATGCGCGGTGACGTGCAGGCTGCGCTCAACGCTGCACACCTCGGCCTGGCGCTCGCGGTCGTGCCGATCGCGATCTCGTCCGCGGTCGCCGGGATCATGCTGCTGCGTCAGGGCGGGGCGTGGGCGGTCGCGCTTGCGCTGGTGCTGGCGTTCCTGCTCGCGTCGCGGTCCCGGCTGTACCCGTTGGTGAGCGAGGTCGCCGTACTGTTCGCGGCCGCGTTCACGATCGTGTCGGGATGTGTGCTGATCGCGGCGGTGAACGGTCAGGGCGGCGCGTTCATCGCGCTCGGCCTGCTGGTGCTGGTGGCGATGTTCTGCGCGTTCGGTCTCAGTTTCGCACCGGCGGAGCATGTCCGCGCGCGGCTCACCCAGCTGCTCGACTATCTTGAGGTCGGGGCGATCATCGTGACGGTCCCCCTGGCGCTGGGAGTCTTCGGCGTCTACTCCGACCTGCTGAACGCGTTCTGACGACCGGATGGAATGACTGAATCGAACTGGCAGGGTGACATGCTGCGCCGGATGGCGGAGCAGCCACCGGCCGAAGACCCTGACCGCCCGGACACCCCGCCCGCCCCGCCGCCGGCCCCCGCTGGGCAGGGCGGCGCCGCGATGCCTCCTGCACCTCAGCAGGGTTATCAGCAGCAGCCCGGCCCGCCGCCGGCGCAGCAGCAGGGAATGCCTCCACAGCAGCAGGGTCCTTATCAGCAAGGGCCGTATCAGCAGCCGTACGGGCAGCAGCCACCGCCGCCGCCTCCTCCGGAGTACCACCAGCAATATCCGCAGCAGTACCCACCTCAGCAGTACGAGCAGCAGCCACCGCCACCCCAGTACGCACCGCAGCAGCCGCCTCCGCAGTATTCGCCGGAGCAGCAGTATCCGCCCCAGCACTACCCGCCGCAGCAGCCCTATCCGCCGGAGCAGTACGCGCCGCCGCCGTACCCGCCTCAGCAGGGTTATCCGCCGCAGCAGGGGTATCCGCCGGAGCAGTATCCGCAGCAGGGGTACCAGCAGCCGCCGCCGTACCAGCCTGGGCCGTACGACCAGCAGCAGTACGCGCCGCCGCCGTACGAGCAGCAGCCGCCGTACGAGCAGTACCCGCCGCAAGGGCAGCATCACCCGGGGCAGGTACCGCACGAGGACTATTACGACCAGCAGCCGCCACAGCAGCACGGCGGAGGCTGGGCGGAGCCGCCACCGACTCCGCAGTCGGACCAGATCGGCACGCCGATGCCCGAGCCGGAAGGGGACTCGGTCTTCCGCCGGTTCCGCCGGATCGCCTCCGAAGCGGCGTACCTGGTCGGCGCCTCGGGCCGGATGCAGCGCGACGTCGACAACATCGCGACCATCCGCCGGCCGATCGCGATCATGCGCCGGATCGGCGTCCTGAGCCCGGTCACCAACGGCGGTACGTCGACCGTCACCGCATTGCTGTCCACCATGCTGGCCGCGCAGCGCTCCGACCGCGTCGTCGCGGTCGACGCCGACCCGAGTGGTGCCGAGCTGTCCCGGCGGCTGGAGCAGTCCGTCGGAGCCGGTCCGATCGAGCGCGTGACGCTGGTGCGCAGCGAGGGCACCGCCGACGCCGTGCGTACGACGCTCGCGGAGGCGCAGGGCCAAGGGTCGCGGGACGTCGGGCTGGCCGTGGTCGACTGCCCAGGCGGCATCTTCGACGAGGTGGGCAGCGAAATGGCCGGCTCCGGCCACTGCGTTGTCGTGGTGCTGCCGTCCGTGCAGCACGTGGCGGAGTACTGCCTGTCGCAGCTCGACCAGCTCACGCCGGACGGCCAGGACGTGCTGCTCAATCGCGGCATCATCGTCATCACCGTTGTCGAGAACGTCGATCCGGCGTCGGTGAGCTGGCTGGTGGCGGCGTTCCGCCAGCGCGGGATGGAGCCGGTCGTGCTGCCGTTCGACCTGCACATCGCGCAGTCGTGGCCGCTGTACAGCGAGCAGTTGCAGTCCGACACCCGCCGTACCGTCCTCGAGCTGGCCGCGCGGGTCGTGGAGACGGTCACTCGCACTGCCAGCTGACCCACAGGCGGTTCACAGCAAAGCCTCAACTCCCGGTTGAATCCTGAAAAGGTGCTCGAACGCTGAACCGTTCGGGTGATCCGGTCGTTTGTCCCGGTATCCGCCCCGCACTCGAGGGGCCGGGTAGAACATGAAGAAGCAGAGCGTTCAACTACTTTGACGGAAGCTCCTGGAGGTCCAGTTCATGAGCGATGACACCATGGCCCCGCCGACGACCCCTGAGGCCGGGCCTGCGGCGGACGACCTGCGCAACCGGAGGTCGGTGCTGCGCTGTGCCGCGATGGTCGCGCTGGCCGGCGCCGGCGCGCCGATCCTGGCCGCCTGCGGTGGGGGAGACGACGCGGGCTCGGCCGGCACCACCGGGACCAGCTCGGCCCCGACGACGAGTGCACCGTCGTCGAGTGCGCCCTCGTCGACCGCCCCGTCCTCGAGCGCTCCGGCGACGACGGCGAGCGGGACGGTGCTCGGTCCGACATCCGACGTGCCGGTGGGTGGCGGGAAGGTGTTCACCGAGGCCAAGGTCGTGGTGACCCAGCCGTCCGCGGGCCAGTACAAGGGCTTCTCGGCCGTCTGCACCCACCAGGGCAACCCGATCGGCTCGGTGGAGGGCGGCGAGATCGTCTGCCCGTTCCACAACAGCCACTTCAGCATCACCGACGGCAGCCCGGTCAGCGGCCCGGCCCAGAGCCCGCTGCCCGCCGTCAACGTCGCCGTCCAGGGCAGCAACATCGTCCAGTCGGCCTGAGACAGGCGAAGAGCCCGGGCCTCGGGGGACCGGGCTCTTCACCTCGAACAGAACAGATCAGCCCTGGGCGGCCGGGTCGGCCTTCCCGACGAACAGCAGCTTGTTCGGCGAGCCCTCGCCCGGGTCGCCCACCTTGTCCGGCGTGGACGCGCCGACCAGCGCGGTCGTGACATCGGCCGGCGTGGCGTCCGGGTGGTCGGCCAGGTACAGCGCGATCCCGCCGGCCACGTGCGGCGTGGCCATCGACGTACCGCTCATCTTCGCGGTCGACTCCGGGTCGGTGATGCCGACGGACTCGACGTCGACGCCCGGTGCGAACAGGTCGACGCACTTGCCCCAGTTCGAGAACGACGCCTTCTGGTCCTGGTCGTCGGTCGCGCCGACCGTGATCGCGGACGGCTCCCGGGCCGGCGAGCCTCCGCAGGCGTCCGAGCTCTCGTTGCCGGCAGCAACGGCGTAGGTGATGCCGGCGTCCACCGACGCCTTCACGGCCGCGTCCAACGCGTCGTCGGCGCCGCCGCCGAGGCTCATGTTGGCGACCGCAGGCTTCTTCGCGTTCTTGGTCACCCAGTCGATCCCGCCGATCACCGACTCGGTCGAGCCGGAGCCCTTGCAGTCGAGCACCCGGACGCCGAACACCTTGGCGCCCTTGGCCAGGCCGTACGTCGTACCGGCGATGGTGCCGGCCACGTGGCTGCCGTGTCCCATGCAGTCGACGCCGTTCTGGCCGACGCCGACGGTGTCGGTGCCGACCGCGGCACGGTCGCCGAAGTCCTTGTGCGCGGCGTAGATGCCGGTGTCGATCACGTAGACGTTGACGTTCTCGGCGGCGCTGGACGGGGTGAACTTCGTGTCCAGCGGCAGGTCGCGCTGGTCACTGCGGTCGAGGCCCCACGGCGGGTTGTCCTGGCTGACCGTGATCTTCTGGTTCTGCTGGACGAACGCGACCCGCTTGTCAGCGGCCACCTTCTTCGCCTGCTCCTCGTTCATCGTCGCGGAGAAGCCCTTGACCGAGGCGTCGTACTGCTTGCGTACCTTCACCTTGTAGCTGCTGGCCAGGCCGGCGTTGGTGGCGCGGGTCTCGGCCTGGCTGCGCTGGCCGGCCAGGACGACGATGTAGCTGTCCGGGATGGCGTTGGCGCTGCCGGCGGCGCGGATGCTGACGCCGGCGTCCGGTGCGGCGTCGCTACCGGCTGCGGTGGCGACGATGCCGGTGGCGGCGAGCGCGGATGCGGCTAGCGCTCCCAGCACGGCCCGCGGTCTGCGGATGGGGGACATGGGCGGCTCCCTCGAGTCAGCGCAAGGCCCAGTTGCCTCACGCAAAGGTCCTGCGCATCTACCCTGGGTCACACGCTACGGAGTCCGCTCATCCCAACCGGGGGTCAAACCGGGCTTATGAGGCAAGCCGCAACACGACCGCAAGGTTCAGTTGGTTTGGCGGGCCCGGTGCTTGGCGTACTTACGCGCGGCGAACTCGTAGGCCTCGTCGAGCAGGCCCTGGAGCGGAGCGAGGTCGGTGGGGGAGACGATGCAGACCCAGTACTGCGAGGCATAGAACGGGTGCGGCATCAACTGGTCACGGGCGGCGTAGTCATGGCCGGAGTCCAGCACCCAGTCCGCGTCCCGCTCGGTCGGCACGGCGCCGAACAGCGACGTGTACGTCGCCTTGGTCAGGCCGAGGTTGAGTCGCCATGCTCCGGGCTCGTCCAGCCGGGACACCTTCTCGTAGTGGTCGCCGGTCACGATGGTGGCGAACGGCTGCTGCCGCTCGGGTGGCAGGTCGCCGTCGGGGTCGTAGAGGTAGAACAGGTCGTCCTGCGCCTCGAGGATCCGGACGCCGTCGTACCACTTGATCAGGAGGTCCATCTCGTCGACTGTCATGCCTTCAAGTGTGTCATTGAAGCTGCGCTAGAAGCTTTGACGGAATTCCGACTTTGTCCGTGCGGCGAACTAGGGTGGATGGGTGGCTGATCCGTCCTCCTACCGTCCCGCTCCAGGGTCGATCCCCGACTCGCCTGGCGTCTACCGCTTCAGCGACAGCGCCGGGCGGGTGATCTACGTCGGCAAGGCGAAGAACCTGCGGGCACGGTTGTCGTCGTACTTCCAGGACGTGGTGAACCTGCACCCGCGGACGCAGGCGATGGTGACGACGGCCGCGAAGGTCGAGTGGACGGTGGTCGCCAGCGAGGTCGAGTCGCTGCAGCTGGAGTACTCCTGGATCAAGGAGTACGACCCGCGCTTCAACGTGAAGTACCGCGACGACAAGTCGTACCCGTGGCTCGCGATCACCCTCAACGAGGACTACCCGCGGGTGATGGTCGGCCGCGGCCAGAAGAAGAAGGGCGTGCGGTACTTCGGCCCGTACAGCCACGCCTGGGCGATCCGCGAGACCGTCGACCTGCTGCTGCGGGTGTTCCCGATGCGCTCGTGCAGCAAGGGCGTGTTCAACCGGCACCGCCAGATCGGCCGGCCCTGCCTGCTCGGCTACATCGGCAAGTGCGCGGCGCCGTGCACCGGCCAGGTCAGCCAGGACGAGCACCGCAAGATCGTCGACGACTTCGCCGCGTTCCTCTCCGGCCAGACCGCGACGTACGTGCGCCGGCTGGAGAAGGAGATGAAGGCCGCCGCGGCCGAGCTCGAGTACGAGCGGGCCGCCAAGATCCGGGACGACCTGGCCGCCCTGGAGAAGGCGCTGGCCAAGAACGCGGTCGTCCTCGGCGACGGCACCGACACCGACGTGATCGCGCTCAGCGAGGACCCGCTCGAGGTCGCCGTCCAGATCTTCTACGTCCGCGGCGGCCGGATCCGCGGTGAGCGCGGCTGGATCGCCGACAAGGCGGACGGTACGGCGACCACCGGCGACCTGGTGTCGCGGTTCATCCAGCAGACGTACGCCGGTGACTCGGGCGACGCGATCCCGCGGGAGATCCTGGTCCCGACCGAGCCGGAGGACACCGACGCGCTGACCGAGTGGCTGTCCGAGCTGCGCGGCTCGAAGGTCTTCATCCGGGTCCCGCAGCGCGGCGACAAGAAGGCGCTGATGGAGACCGTCGAGCGGAACGCGCTGCAGACGCTCACCATGCACAAGACCAAGCGGGCCAGCGACCTGACCACCCGCAACCAGGCGCTCGAGGAGATCCAGGCCGGGCTCGACCTGCCCGAGGCGCCGCTGCGGCTGGAGTGCTACGACGTCTCCAACCTGCAGGGCACCGAGGTGGTCGCCTCGATGGTGGTGTTCGAGGACGGCCTGCCGCGCAAGAGCGAGTACCGGCGGTTCGTGATCAAGGGGGTCGACGGGCAGAACGACGTCGCCTCGATCGCCGAGGTGCTGACCCGGCGGTTCAAGCGGCTCCTGGACGAGCGGGCCACGCTGCAGGACGACGAGGACCCGGCGGCCAACCTGATCGACCCGGAGACCGGCCGGGCCCGCAAGTTCTCCTACGCGCCCGGGCTGGTCGTGGTCGACGGCGGCCCGCCGCAGGTCGCGGCCGCGCGGCAGGCGCTGGACGAGCTCGGTCTCGGCGACATCCCGGTCTGCGGCCTGGCCAAGCGGCTCGAAGAGGTGTGGCTGCCGGACGAGGAGGACCCGGTCATCTTCTCCCGGACCTCCGAGGGGCTCTACCTGCTCCAGCGGCTGCGCGACGAGGCCCACCGGTTCGCCATCACCCACCACCGCAACCGGCGGTCGAAGTCGATGGTGGAGAGCGTGCTGGACGAGGTTTCCGGCCTCGGCGAGGTCCGCCGCAAGACCCTGCTGAAGCACTTCGGCTCGCTGAAGAAGTTGCGCCAGGCCACCATCGACGAGGTGGCCGCGCTGCCCGGATTCGGCCGCCGGACGGCGGAGTCCGTCGTACTCGCGGTGAACGCTGCGGCAACGAAGGCCGAAACCGGCCGGGCGCCCGCGGTGAACATGGCCACGGGCGAGATACTGGACGACGACGTCCCGGCGCCGGCCGGACAACGGTCGGTGGAAGCGGCCGACGGGGATCCAGGGAGAACAGAGAACTGATGGACGACGCAGGCAATCTCGTCATCGTGTCCGGCATGTCCGGCGCGGGGCGGAGCTCGGTCGCGGACGTGTTGGAAGACCTCGGCTGGTTCGTGGTGGACAACCTGCCGCCGATGTTCCTGACCACCATCGTCGAGCAGGTGGTCGGCACCGGCGCCGCGCCGCGGCTCGCGGTCGTCGTCGACGTCCGGACCGGGATGTTCTTCGACGAGCTCCCGCAGGCGGTGCACGACCTGCGGCTGAAGGGGTACCGGCCGCTGACGCTGTTCCTGGAGGCCTCCGACGACGTGATCGTGCGGCGGCAGGAGAGCGTTCGCCGGCCGCACCCGCTGCAGGGCGAGGGCCGGCTGCTGACCGGGATCCAGCGCGAGCGCGAGCTGCTCGGCGACATCCGGGCCGGCGCCGACCTGGTCATCGACACCTCGAACATGAACATCCACCAGCTCGCCGCGAAGATCGTGAACGCCTTCGGCGACGAGGAGAACGTCGAGCTGCGGGCCACCGTCGTGTCGTTCGGGTTCAAGTACGGCATCCCGGTCGACGCCGACGTGGTGGCCGACATGCGGTTCATCCCGAACCCGTACTGGCAGCCCGACCTGCGCCCGATGACCGGACAGGACCGTCCTGTGTCAGACTTCGTCCTCGGCCATCCGCTGGCCCAGCAGTTCCTGCAGAACTACGTGGACGTGCTGGACACCCTGCGGACCGGCTACCTGAACGAGGGCAAGCGCTTCGTCACCGTCGCGATCGGCTGCACCGGGGGTAAGCACCGCAGCGTCGCGATGGCCGAGGAGATCGCCCGGCGGCTGCGGGAGAAAGGGTCACCGACCTTGGTGGTACACCGGGATCTGGGGCGGGAGTGAGCCAGAGTCCCTGGGACATCCCTGCCCGCGAAGAGCACGGGCTGGAGCGCTCTGGCGTGTCGTCTGGGGGGCGACCCCCAGACCCCCGCAGAGCTCCCCGGGTTGTCGCACTGGGCGGAGGGCACGGACTGGCAGCCTCCCTGTCCGCGCTTCGTCATGTCACCGACCAGCTGACCGCGGTCGTGACGGTCGCCGACAACGGCGGCTCGTCCGGTCGCCTGCGCAGCGAGCTCGGGGTGCTGCCGCCGGGTGACCTGCGGATGGCGCTGGCCGCGTTGTGCCGCGACGACGAGTGGGGCCGGACGTGGGCCGACGTGCTGCAGCACCGGTTCCGCAGCGACGGCGCGTTGCACGACCACGCGGTCGGCAACCTGCTGATCGTCGCGTTGTGGGAGTTGCTCGGCGAGGCGGTGGACGGGCTCGACTGGGTCGCCCGGCTCCTCGGCGCCCAAGGCCGGGTGCTGCCGATGTCCGCCGTACCGCTGGACATCACGGCGCGGGTGCTCGGGCTGGATCCGGATCATCCGGAGGCGATCACCGAGATCCGCGGTCAGGCCGAGGTGGCGACGACCGAAGGACATGTGGTCGACGTGGCGCTGGACCCGGCCGACCCGCCGGCCTGCCCGGAGGCGCTGGTCGCGATCGCGGAGGCAGACTGGGTCGTCGTCGGCCCGGGGTCGTGGTTCACCTCGGTGATCCCGAACCTGCTGGTCCCGGCGTTGTGCCGCGGCCTGGAGCAGACCAGCGCCCGCCGGGTGCTGACGCTGAACCTGGGGGAACAGAAGGGCGAGACCGACGGCTTCTCGCCGGAGACCCACCTCGAGGTGCTGGCCGCGCACGCCCCGGACCTGCGGATCGACGTGGTGCTCGCCGACGAGGGCCACGTGCCCGACCCGGCGTCCCTGCGCCGTACGGCGGAGGCGCTCGGCGCGGAGCTGGTCGTCGCCGACATCGCCGACGACGACCGCCACCTCCACCACGCCCCGGACAAACTGGCCAAGGTCTACCGGGAGCTGCTCGTCTAGCTCGCGTCGACGTCGTGCTTGGCGTCGTACACCTGCTTGCCCTGGGCGTCGAAGCCGCGGACCCGGACGTTCTTGACGTCGGAGTTCCCGCCGGTGAGGCCCCAGATGAAGAACCCGTTCGAGATCAGGGCGCGGACCGGGCCGCTCGGCAGGTCGACCACGATCTGTGCGACCCCGTCGGGGACCTGGCCCCACTCCAGCCCGACCCCGAACTTCCCGGTGGCGGGGACGCCGCCGCGGCTGTAGTCGTAGTGATCGGCCTGGTCGTACATGTGGCACCATGCGACGACGTTCTCGCCGGGGGAGACCAGCAGGGCGGTGAAGTCGATCCCGGTTCCGGTCTTCAGGGCGACCTTCCAGTCCGGGGTGAGCTTCCCGGCGTCGTAGGTCCGTTTGTCCTGACCCGACGGGACGCCGTCCTTGAAGTAGGCGTCGTCCGGTTTCTTGCACCGGGTCCGGATCGAGTCGTCACTGACCGGGCTGACCGGCGGCGCCGGCTGCAGCGCCTTGCCGGTGGCCGGATCCTTGGTGAGCACGACCTCCGGGGTGATCGGCGCGGCGAGCTGGATCTTCCGGTCCGCCGGCACGGTCGGTTGCTGCGGCAGTTCCACTGGCTTGTACTTCCAGTCGTAGATCCGGCGGCCGCCGGCGTCGTACGCCCGGACCCGCTGGAGTGTCGGCTCGGGCCGACTCGTCCGGCCCGACGCGTCGGGGGACGGCCGGTAGAACTGCTCCCAGTCGGGGTAGCCCAGAGTGAAGAACCCGTCGGGGCCGACCAGCGCCTGCCGTGGCGCCTTCTCGCCGACGAAATCCACCAGCACCCGGGCGACGCCGTCTACCGGGATCCGAACCTTCGCCGCGACGGCCTGCGGCTGGTCGTCCGAACTGCCGGCGATCTTGGCGAAGCTCTCGGTGGTGCTGTAGCGCCCGTTGATCTTGGGCCGCTGCGGGCCGTCCATGGTGCAAGTGGAGACGATCGACCGGTCCGGCGCCAGGAACAGCGCCTGCAGCCGGTTCTGGTCGCCGCTCTTCACGAGGACCTTCCAGCGCGCGTCGATCGGTCCCGCCTTGTCGACGCTGTTCGAGCCTCGCTCCTTGTTGGACTGGACGTACTCGTTGTCGAACTGCTTGCAGCGCTGCAGGACCTCGGCGTCAGACAGAGGGCTGACCGGCGGCGGCGCCGCGGCCTGCCGGCCGGACTCGTTGTCGACGACCTGTCCGGTCTTCGCGTCGACGGTGATGGTCTGGTTCTTCGGGTCGCCGGCCGGGTCCGCGGAGTCGTTCACGGTGTTCGACCAGGCGGCGATACCGCCGATGATCGCGGCGGTGGTGAGGACGGCAGTGGACACGACAGCGATCCGGCCGCGGCGGACCGAACGGCGGCCGCGGACAAGGATGTCGTCGACGGAGTGACGCAGCGGCCGGTCCGCGTCGTCGGACGCAGCGTCGAGCAGTCTCTCGATGTCGTTCACGAGGCGCTCCTTTCGGTCAGGCCGAGGAGTTGGCGCAGGTGCGCGAGACCCCTGGATGTCTGGCTCTTCACGGCGCCCTCGCCGATGCCGAGGATCTCCGCGGTCTGCTCGACGCTGAAGTCGGCGTAGTGACGCAGTACGACGCATGCGCGTTGACCGGGCGCGAGCGCGGCGAGCGCCGCGATCACCACCGAGCGGTCGTCGACGGCCTGCAACGCGTCGGGCGCCGTCAGGATGTCGTCGCCCGGATCGTCGAGATGCTCGCGCCGCCACGGCCGCCGCGCCTGGTCCAGCACCGACGTCACGACGGCCTTGTGGGCGTAGCTGACCAGTCCCTCGCTGCGGTCGATGCGGTTCCAGCGGCGGTAGACCTTCACCAGCGCGTCCTGGGCCGCGTCCTCGGCCCGGTGCCAGTCGCCACACATCAGGTACGCCGTACGGCGCAAGCGGCGTATGGTGACGGCCGCGAACTCGGTGAACTCGTCTTCGTCGCGTCTTCGCATTCGGCCCCCTCTGCTGATCATTGTGTCGCCGAGGGAACGCAGCGGGCGCTTCGTGAGGTTGCACCGCTGCGTAACCAGTTCCGGGATGCGCACGTTGAACGAGGGTCTTTGACAACGGTGGGAGGATGCCTTCATGGCGATGACTGCACAGGTGAAGTCCGAACTGACCAGCATCCAGGTCACGAAACCCTGTTGCCGCAAGGCCGAGGTGTCGTCGGTACTGCGCTTCGCGGGCGGGCTGCATCTGGTGTCGGGGCGGATCGTCGTCGAGGCGGAGCTGGACAGCGGGGCGGCGGCCCGGCGGCTGCGCAAGGACATCGCCGAGATCTTCGGGCACCCGTCGGACGTGGTGGTGATCTCCCCGTCCGGTATCCGGAAGCAGACCAAGTACGTCGTACGCGTCGTGCGTGACGGTGACGCGCTGGCCCGGCAGACCGGACTGGTCGACAACCGCGGCCGCCCGGTCCGGGGCCTGCCGCCGGCCGTGGTGTCCGGTGCCTCCTGTGACGCCGTGGCGGCTTGGCGGGGTGCGTTCCTGGCGCACGGCTCGCTGACCGAGCCGGGGCGCTCGTCGTCCCTCGAGGTGACGTGCCCGGGTCCGGAGGCTGCGCTCGCGCTGGTCGGTGCGGCCCGGCGGCTCGGGATCGGTTCGAAGGCCCGCGAGGTGCGCAACGTCGACCGCGTGGTGATCCGCGACGGCGACGCGATCGGCGCGCTGCTGACGCGGCTGGGTGCGCACGAGTCCGTGCTGGCCTGGGAGGAGCGCCGGATGCGTCGCGAGGTTCGCGCGACGGCGAACCGGCTGGCGAACTTCGACGACGCGAACCTGCGCCGTTCCGCCCGGGCGGCAGTGGCTGCCGGCGCGCGGGTCGAGCGCGCGCTGGAGATCCTCGGCGACGACGTACCGGATCACCTGCAGGTGGCCGGCAAGCTGCGGCTGGAGCACAAGCAGGCCAGCCTGGAGGAGCTCGGGCAGCTGCACGAGCCGGCGCTGACCAAGGACGCTGTCGCCGGCCGGATCCGCCGCCTGCTCGCGATGGCCGACAAGCGCGCCGCCGACCTCGGCATCCCGAACACCGAGGCCAACCTCACCCCGGAGATGCTCGACCCGGCCTGACCGGATCGTTATCAACCACGCGCCACGCGGTCCTGGTCACGTTGGTTGGATTCCCCCACGGGAATTGCCATCCGATGAACAAGTGAGGACCGATGGGTACCCAAGAAGAAGAGGCCGCGGCGCTGGCGGCGGCCGAAGCGGCGCGCAAGGCCGCGGAGGAAGCCAGGCAGCAGAACAGCATGGTCGCCGACAGCCCGGTCGTGATCGGCTGGCCGGACAACGAGGTGCAGCCGGAGCGCGGGTTGCGGGACAACGAGAAGCTGGGCGCCGTGGTGAACGCGCGGGGGACGGCGCAGGCCTTCGGGCGCTGAGAAATCGAGTAGTGGTCCGAGCGTACGGCGGTCTCCGCAGGGGCTGCCGTACGCCGGTCCGGGCCGCGGGCCTCGAACCGGGTGGCTGAAGGATTTCCCGGGACTTCGGGGGATTTCGGGAACGATCGATTCCCTTTGGATGGAAGTTCGCGCAGGGTGTGCCTGCCCATCGCGCACGGCAGGTCCCGTCCGTGCGCGTCTTCCGCCCAAGGGAGTCCCCATGAAGCGCATTCGTCGCGCCGGTCTGGCCGCGACCGCGATCGCCGGTCTGGCCGTCCTGTCCACCGCCGCCGGCGTGCAGGCTGCCCAACCCGGTGCCGGCGGCGATCCGGTGTCGCCGGTGGCCGCGGCCCAGGCCAATGCCGAGCAGCTCGGTGTCGGCGCCGCCGGTGACCTCGTCGTCCGCGATGTCGTGGTCGACGGCGACGGCACCAGCCACATCCGGTTCGATCGCACCTATCAAGGCCTGCCGGTCGTCGGCGGTGACGTCGTCGTCCACCAGGACAAGGCCGGGAAGGCCCGCTCGGCGTCCGGTGGTGTGGGCAAGCTGAGCCTGTCGACGAAGCCGGCCGTCTCGGCTGCCACCGCGACCGCCGCCGCCAAGCAGAAGTCCGGCAAACAGCAGCTCGTCGTGTTCGTCACCGACGCCGGTCAGTCGAAGCTGGCCTACCAGGTCGTCAGCGAGGGCCGGAAGTCCACCGGTGAGCCAACCGGCACCGAAACCTACGTCGACGCACAGACCGGCAAGTTGCTCGCCAGCTGGAGCACCGTCCACGACGACCTCGGCAGCGGCACCGGCCTGTACTCCGGCACCGTCGCCCTCGACACCACCAAGTCCGGCGCGAACTGGACCATGGTCGACCCGGTCCGGGGCGGCAACACGACGTACAACGCGGGAACGCTGTTCTCCGACGCGGACAACGTGTGGGGGACCGGCAGCAACAGCAACCCGCAGTCGGCCGGCGTGGACGCGCACTACGGCATCGCCGAGACGTGGGACTACTACAAGAACGTTCACGGCCGTAACGGCATCGCCAACGACGGCGTGGGCGCACGGTCGTACGTGCACGACGGCGCCTACGTCAACGCGTCCTGGAGCGACTCCTGCTTCTGCATGCGGTACGGCGACGGCGACCCGAGCCAGGGGATCGGCCCGCTGGTCGAGCTGGACATCGCCGGTCACGAGATGAGCCACGGTGTCACCAGCCGCTCGGCCAAGCTGCGCTACAGCGGCGAGTCCGGCGGCCTGAACGAGTCCACCTCGGACATCTTCGGCACGGCGGTCGAGTGGTACGCCGCGAACGGCTCGGACAGCCCGGACTACGTGCTGGGTGAGGAGATCTTCGCCGACTACGACCCGGCCGCCAACTTCATCCGGCGGCTCGACAAGCCGTCGATGGACGGCGCCAGCGCGGACTCGTGGTCGAAGAGCGTGGGCCGGCTGAACGTGCACTACTCGTCCGGTGTAGGCAACCACTTCTTCTACCTGCTGTCCGAGGGCAGCGGCGCCAAGACCATCAACGGGGTCGCTTACAACAGCCCGACCGTGAACGGCATCACCGTCACCGGTATCGGCATCGGCAAGGCGGAGAAGATCTGGTACCGGGCGCTGACGACGTACATGACGTCGCGGACCGACTACCACGGCGCGCGGACCGCGACGCTGAACGCGGCCACCGACCTGTACGGCGCGAGCAGCGCCGAGCGGGCCGCGGTGGAGCAGGCCTGGGCCGCGGTGAACGTGGTCGGCTGACCGCTGCGAACGGCGGTTTCCGGAGAGAGGTTCCGGAAACCGCCGTTGCCGTACCACCAAGTGGTCTGGTCTGAAACCGGAGCGGGAGTGGTGGTGGTCTCATCTGGACGCTACCAGTTGATCGAGTGGGCTGTTGGGCTAGTGTTCGGGCTGTAGCGGCAGTGCTCGACAGCTAGTTTTGAGGAGACGCAGTCCCGTGACCGTACGCGTAGGTATCAACGGCTTCGGCCGGATCGGCCGTAACTTCTTCCGCGCCGTGCAGGCGTCCGGTGCCGACATCGAGGTCGTCGCCGTCAATGACTTGACCGACAACCAGACCCTCGCTCACCTGCTGAAGTACGACTCGATCCTGGGCCGCTTCCCCGGTGAGGTCTCCGCGACCGACGACGACATCACCGTCGCCGGCAAGAGCTTCAAGGCGTTCGCCGAGCGCGACCCCGCGAACCTCAAGTGGTCCGACGTCGGCGCCGACGTGGTGATCGAGTCGACCGGCTTCTTCACCGACGCCACCAAGGCCAAGACGCACGCCGACAACGGCGCCAAGAAGGTCATCATCTCCGCCCCGGCGAAGAACGAGGACCTGACCGTGGTGATGGGCGTGAACCACGACCTGTACGACGCCGAGAAGCACACCGTGATCTCGAACGCGTCCTGCACCACCAACTGCATCGCCCCGCTGGCCAAGGTCCTGCACGACGCGTTCACGATCGAGCGTGGCCTGATGACCACGATCCACGCGTACACCCAGGACCAGAACCTGCAGGACGCCCCGCACAAGGACCTGCGCCGCGCCCGCGCCGCCGCGCTGAACATCGTGCCGACCTCCACCGGCGCCGCGAAGGCGATCGGCCTGGTGCTGCCGGAGCTGAAGGGCAAGCTGGACGGCTACGCCCTGCGGGTCCCGGTCCCGACCGGCTCGGCCACCGACCTGACCGTCAACGTCGGCCGCGAGGTCACCGTCGACGAGGTCAAGGACGCCTACAAGGCGGCTGCCGCCGAGGGCGCGCTGAAGGGCTACCTGACCTACACCGAGGACGAGATCGTCTCCGCCGACATCGTCACCGACCCGGCCTCGTGCATCTTCGACGCGGGCCTGACCAAGGTGATCGGCAACCAGGTCAAGGTCGTCGGCTGGTACGACAACGAGTGGGGCTACTCGAACCGCCTCGTCGACCTGGTCCAGCACGTCGGCGCCTCGCTCTGACACCTGCACTGTCGACAGCCTGCGTCCGGTTCGCCCCGGGCGCAGGCTGATCCCTGAGCCGCAAGGATTGCTGAACTGTGAAGACCATCGAAGACCTCGGGGACGTGGCCGGCCTGCGGGTGCTGGTGCGCTCCGACCTGAACGTGCCGATCAAGGACGAGACGATCGGCGACGACGGCCGGATCCGGGCCAGCCTGCCGACGCTGGTGAAGCTGGCCAAGGCCGGCGCCAAGGTGATCGTCACCGCTCACCTCGGCCGCCCGAAGGGCAAGCCGAACCCGGAGTTCACGCTGGCCCCGGTGGCCAAGCGGCTCGGCGAGCTGCTCGAGCCGGAGGGCATCAAGGTGCTGTTCGCCGACGACGTCACCGGCGACAGCGCGCAGTCCGCCGTACAGGATCTGGACGAGGGTGAGGTCCTGCTGCTCGAGAACGTGCGGTACGACGCACGTGAGGAGAGCAAGGACGAGGCCGAGCGCGACCAGCTCGCCGACGAGCTGGCGGCGCTGGCCGACGTGTTCGTCAGCGACGGCTTCGGTGTGGTGCACCGCAAGCAGGCCAGCGTGTACGACGTGGCGCGCAAGCTGCCGCATGCCGCCGGCGGCCTGGTGCTGGCCGAGGTCGACGTGCTGAAGAAGCTGACCGAGGAGCCGGCCCGGCCGTACGTCGTCGTGCTCGGTGGCGCGAAGGTGTCGGACAAGCTCGCGGTGATCGACAACCTGCTGGGCAAGGCCGACAAGCTGCTGATCGGCGGCGGGATGGTCTTCACCTTCCTGAAGGCGCAGGGTCACGAGGTCGGCAAGAGCCTGCTCGAGGAAGACCAGCTGGACACGGTCAAGGGCTACCTGGAGACCGCGAAGACCAAGGGTGTCGAGATCGTGCTGCCGACCGACATCGTGGTCGCGCCCGAGTTCAAGGCCGACTCCCCGGCGACGGTCGTGGCCGCGGACGCGATCCCGGCCGACCAGCTCGGCCTGGACATCGGCCCGGAGTCCGCCAAGGCGTTCGCCGCCGAGGTGGCCGCCGCCAGGACGGTGTTCTGGAACGGCCCGATGGGCGTCTTCGAGATGGCCGCGTTCGCCGGCGGAACCAAGGCCGTCGCGCAGGCGTTGACCGAGGTGGACGGCCTCAGTGTGGTCGGCGGCGGTGACTCGGCCGCGGCGGTGCGCCAGCTGGGCTTCGCCGACGACGCGTTCGGGCACATCTCCACCGGTGGTGGGGCGTCGCTGGAATACCTGGAGGGCAAGGAGCTCCCGGGTCTCGCCGTACTGGAAGAGGACTGACACCCGATGGCTGACAGCGCAGCTGCCCGTACGCCGTTGATGGCGGGCAACTGGAAGATGAACATCAACCACGTCGAGGCTGTGCACCTGGTGCAGAAGCTGTCCTGGACGCTGCAGGACAAGAAGCACGACTTCGAGCGGGTCGAGGTGGCGGTGCTGCCGCCGTTCACCGACCTGCGCAGCGTCCAGACGCTGGTCGACGGCGACCGGATGAAGATCAAGTACGGCGCCCAGGACGTGTCGAAGTACGACGCGGGCGCCTACACCGGCGAGATCTCGGCGTCGATGCTGGCCAAGCTCGGCTGCACCTACGTGCTGACCGGGCACTCCGAGCGGCGCCAGTACCACGGTGAGGACGACGCGCTGGTCAACGCCAAGACGACCAAGGCGCTCGAGGCCGGGCTGACCCCGATCGTCTGCGTCGGCGAGGGGCTCGACGTCCGCAAGGCCGGCGAGCACGTCGAGTACACGCTGGCCCAGGTGGACGGCGCGCTGGCCGGGCTGAAGCAGGACGACGTCCGCAAGCTGGTCCTGGCCTACGAGCCGGTCTGGGCGATCGGTACCGGCGAGGTGGCCACGCCCGAGGACGCGCAGGAGGTCATCGCGGCCATCCGGGGCCGGATCGAGGAGACGATCTCACCGTCGGTCGCCGACTCGGTACGGATTCTTTACGGGGGGTCGGTGAAGATGGCCAGTGCAGGTGGCATCATGGCCCAACCGGACGTGGACGGCTGCCTGGTCGGAGGTGCGAGCCTTCAGGCGGACGAGTTCGCCGGAATCTGCCGTTACCTGGACCTTCAGTTAGGCTACTCCTCGTGATTCTCGCTTTTTCGATCGTCGTGATCGTCTGCAGCCTCATCCTCACGTTGCTCGTGCTGCTGCACAAAGGCCGCGGTGGCGGTCTGTCGGACCTGTTCGGTGGCGGGGTGTCGTCCAGCCTGGGCGGCTCGTCGGTCGCCGAGCGGAACCTGGACCGGATCACGATCGCTGTCGGTCTGATCTGGTTCGCTGCCATCGTCGCCCTCGGCCTGCTCTACAAGCTCGGCTGAGGGGAGTAGGTTCCCGTGGCTGGTGGTGGCAGTGCGATTCGTGGCAGCCGGGTCGGCGCAGGCCCGATGGGCGAGGCGGAGCGCGGTGACACCGCGCCCCGGCAGCGCATCGTGTTCTTCTGCGCCAACGGGCACGAGACCGCGACGGTGTTCGCGGTCGAGGCGTCCATCCCGGAGGCGTGGGACTGTCCGCGGTGCGGTCTGCCGACCAGCACCGATGTGAACAACCCGCCCCCGCCCCCGAAGATCGAGCCCTACAAGACCCACCTGGCGTACGTGAAGGAACGCCGCAGCGAGCAGGAGGCCCAGGAGATCCTCGAAGAGGCCCTGGAAAAACTCCGCGCCCGCCGCGCCCGCGGCGAAGTCATCTTCTAGCGAGACCCCGCACAGCCCGGACCGTCCACGGTCCGGGCTGTGCGCATTTCACGATCGCCGGGCTGTTCCCGGGACGACCAGGCCGGACTCGTAGGCGGCGATGACGGCCTGGGTCCGGTCCCGGAGGCCGAGCTTGCCGAGCAGCCGGCTGACGTGGGTCTTGACGGTCTCCTCGCTGACCACCAGCCGGCCCGCGATCTCCGGGTTGGACAGGCCTTCGGCGATCAGGCCGAGCACCTCGACCTCCCGCGGGGTGAGGTTGCCGAGGGCCAGGGTGGCGGCCGGGTCGCGGGCGGGACGGTGCCGGGCGAACTCCGCGATCAGCCGCCTGGTCACCGTCGGCGCGAGCAGGCCGCCGCCGGACGCGATCACCCGGACCGCGTCGAACAGGCGCTCTGCAGTCACGTCCTTGAGCAGGAACCCGCTGGCGCCGGCGGCCAGCGCGTCGTACACGTGCTCGTCCAGGTCGAAGGTGGTCAGCATCAGGATCCGGGGGCCGGGTCCGGCGTCGGCGAGAATCTGCCGGGTCGCCTCGATACCGTCCAGGACCGGCATCCGGACATCCATCAGGACCACATCGGGGTTGCGGTCCCGGCACAGCCGGACGGCCTCGGCGCCGTCGGCCGCCGTACCGGTGACCTCGAAGTCCGGCTGGGTGCCGAGCAGTGCGCCGAACCCGGCCCGGACGACCTCCTGGTCGTCGACGACGGCGATCCGGATCCGTGCGCTCATGGCTCGGCCGGTGGGATCGGCAGCACCGCGTCGACCACGAACCCGCCGCCGGCTGACCGGCCGTCTGTCAGCGTTCCGCCCACCATCGCGGCTCGTTCGCGCATCCCCACCAGCCCGTGCCCGCCGGCGCCGTCCTGGTCGGCGGTCGGCCCCGGGCCGTTGTCGCGGACCCGGACCAGCAGCGCCGCCGCCGTGTAGTCCAGCTCGACGTCCGCGGCCGCGCCCGGGGCGTGCCGGCGCGCATTCGTCAGCGCTTCCTGGACGATGCGGTACGCCGTCAGCTGCACACCTGGGTCGAGGGGGACGACACAACCACGCACGATCAGGCGGGTACTCGCGCCGGAGGACGCCCGGGCCTCGTCGACGAGCGCGTTCAGTTGCTCCAGGCCGGGTTGCGGTGCGCGCACGGTCCTGGTGGCGGGGTCGACGTCTTCGCGCAGCACACCGAGGAGCCGGCGCATCTCGGTGAGGGCAGAGCGCGCGGTGTCGCCGATCGCGATCAGCCGCTGCGCTCCCTCCGCAGGCAGGCCGGGTGTCGTCAGCCGGGCGGTCTCGGCCTGCACGGCGATGAGCGAGATGTGGTGCGCCACCACGTCGTGCAGTTCGCGGGCGATCCGGGCCCGCTCACCCCGAGCGGCGAACTCGAGTTTGTTGTCCAGGCTCGTCCGGCTGGCTGCGGCCGAGTCGGCGGCGGCGCCGCGTTCCCGCGCTGAGGCGCCGAGCAGGACGGCCGCGGTCATCACCACCAGGAGCACGACCGAGTCCAGCTGCGGCTCCCCGAGAGCGAGCAGAACGAACGGCAGCAGGAACGGGAACGCCACCCGGCGAGACCGGCTGCGCGCCAGCCGGTACAGGGCGATGAGTCCGGCCAGCACTCCCGCGGCGTAGGGCGGTTCAGGGCTGGCGAGCATCACCGCGTTGGCCAACGTGACGGCCAGCGCGACCGGCACCGGATGAGCCGCCAGGAACGCGAGTGGCACTGTCGCGCACAGCCCGAGCAGCATCGCGGTCTCCAGATCCATGCCGGTCCCGTCGCCGCGACCGCCGGCCTCGACGACGGCGAACAGACCGAGCACGGCCGCCGCAACGACGAACGCTCGGTCTTTCAGCTCACGGAGCCGGCTCACGCCCTCATTGTCCGCCCAGCCGTCACCCTGGGCGTCACCCTCGTGGGGGACAGCAAGGGCGCTCGGCAGCGTGACGACAGCCGCCGGGACGAGCCGTAGCGTCGAGTGCCATGGAGGCGAACACCGTCGAGGTCCGCGAGCTGCACAAGACATACGGCGCCACTGTCGCGGTGGACGACCTGTCCTTCACCGTCCGGCCAGGTCAGGTGACCGGCTTCGTCGGGCCGAACGGCGCCGGCAAGTCGACGACGATGCGGGTGATCCTTGGGCTGGACGCCCCCGACGCGGGCAGCGCCCTGGTCGGCGGCCGCAGGTACCGGGACCTCGCCACCCCGCTGCGTGAGGTCGGTGCGCTGCTCGACGCGGGTGCGGTCCATCCCGGCCGGAAGGCGCGGGATCACCTGCTGTGGATGGCGCAGTACAACGGCTTGCCCGGACGGCGCGTCGACGAAGTGCTGGAACAAGTGGGTCTGACGCAGGCAGCGAGGCGCCGGGCCGGCGGGTTCTCACTGGGGATGCGGCAGCGGCTGGGGATCGCTGGTGCCTTGCTGGGCGATCCGCCGGTGTTGTTGTTCGACGAGCCGGTGAACGGGCTCGACCCGGAGGGGATCGTCTGGATCCGTGGCCTGCTGCGGTCACTGGCCGCCGAAGGCCGATCGGTCCTGGTGTCCAGTCACCTGATGGGTGAGCTGCAGGACACCGCGGACCATCTGATCGTGATCGGCCGCGGCCGGCTGGTCGCTGACACCACAGTGCGCGAGTTGGTCGCCGCCGCATCGGCGGACCGGGTCGGGATTCGCACCCTGGATCGGATCCAGGCCATGACCGTGCTGGCCAACGCCGGGGCAACGGTGGCCGCGACCGGTGCTGATCGGTTGACCGTCACCGGCTTGACGCCAGAGCACGTGATCAAGCTGCTGAACCAGCACGACCTGTCGTTCACCGAGGTGGCCGCGCACCGGGCGTCGCTCGAGGAGGCCTACATGGAGCTGACTCGTGACGCGGTCGAGTTCGGGTCGCGGGAGCCGTGATGAAGAGCTTTCTGCGGGTGCTGCACGGGGAATGGACGAAGTTCCGCTCGGTCCGGAGCACCTCGTTGTGCCTGCTGGCCGCGGTGGCCGTCTCGGTGTTGCTGGAGGTCCTGGGTTCGACCGCCGGCTCGACGGATGCCAACGAGCAGCCGCGGTACTCCGATCAGGCCTACTTCGTGCACAAGCCGCTCGCCGGCGACGGCTCGGTGGTCGCCCGGATCGTCAGCCAGCAGGGCAGCCACGAGTGGGCGAAGGCAGGCCTGCTGATCAAGGCTGCGGTCGAGCCGGGTTCGCCGTACGCCGCTGTGCTGGTCACGCCGGATCACGGCGTGCGGATGCAGGCGATGTTCGACACCGATCTGGCCGGATCGGCCGATCCCGCGCCGCGGTGGCTCAGGCTCACTCGCGCCGGTTCCTCGATCACCGGGTACGAGTCCGCCGACGGCGCCGAGTGGCGTGAGATCGGCACGATGACCGTGGCGCTGCCCACGCAGGTCGAGGTCGGGCTGTTCGTCGCGTCGCCACCGTTGTACGTCACCCAACGGACGGGCAGCGGTACGTCGGTCGGCCTGCGAAACACCGTGGGTACGGCGATCTTCGACGACCTCGCTGTGACCGGAGCGCAGCCGCCGGCGGAGTGGCTCGGTCAGAACATCTCGACGCTGCCGTCGAAGCAGACCGGGGGAGTGCCCGTCGGGGAGCTGCGCCGCAACGGCGACACGTTCACCGTGATCGGATCGGGTGACATCGCCGGCTACGGCATCGCCAGCTGGCGGTCGCCGGGCGAGGACGACGTGGTGCTGCTCAGTCTGTTCGGCCTCCGGATCGGCATGCTCGCGGTGATCGCGCTCGGTGTGTTGTCGATGACCGCCGAGTACCGGACCGGCCTGATCCGCACAACGCTCACGGCCGGTCCGCGACGCGGCGAGGTTCTCGCGGCGAAGGCGGTCGTGCTCGGGGTCGCGGTCTTCGTGACCGGGCTGATAGCGAGTGTCGCCTCGTTCCTGCTCGCCCAGCCGGGGTTGCGCTCGGGCGGCTACAACCCGCCGGCGTACCCCCACGTGTCGTTGCTAGAGGCAACGGCTCTGCGTGCGGTCGTCGGCACGGCCGCGGTCCTCGCCCTGGTCGCGCTGTTCAGCCTCGGTGTCGCCGTGCTGCGGCGTCGTACCGTCGGGGCGATCGTGTTCGTGGTTGCGCTCGTGCTGGTGCCGCAGTTGGTCGCGCCGGTGATCTCACCCGAGGCCGATGTCTGGATGAGCCGGCTGACGCCGGTCGCCGGCCTGGCCATCCAGCAGACGGTCGACCGGGCCGGACAGGTGATCGGCCCGTGGACCGGGCTCGCGGTGCTGTCCGGGTACGCCGCCGTCGCGTTGGCACTGGCCCACTGGCAACTCGGTCGCCGGGACGCCTGATGCAGATCGGGCGGGCGCTCAGGGCCGAGTGGACCAAGCTGCGCACGGTGCCGAGCACCGGCTGGACGCTGCTCGCAGCGATGGTGCTGACGGTGGCGGCCGGCGCCTTGGTGACCTGGGACCTCACGCCGCCGGACTGCGCACGTGATGATCCGTCCTGCGACTTCGACCTTCCCAGGCTCAGCCTCACCGGGGTCTACCTCGGCCAGACGGCGGTGATCGTGCTCGCCGTGCTTGCTGTCAGTGCCGAGTACGAGTCGGCCATGATCCGGACCACGCTGGCGGCCTGTCCGCGCCGGGTCGTCGTGCTCGCCGCGAAGGCCATCGTCGTCACCGCAGCGGTGCTCGGCGCCGCGGCCGTCAGCGTGGGGGCATCGCTGCTCGCCGGTCGAGAGGTGCTGGCCGGCAACGGGTTCACCGAGGTCGCGGGGTACCGGCTTCCGACGCCGGCTGACGGGCCGACGCTGCGGGCGTACGGCGGAACGGCGCTGTACCTCGGCCTGGTTGCCCTACTCAGCCTCGGTGTCGCCTTCGCTGTCCGGCACACCGGCGGCACCGTGACGATCCTGCTCGTGCTGCTGTACGTCGCACCGATCGTGTCGCTCGTCGTCACCGATCCGCGGTGGAAGGAGTGGATCGAGAAGGTGTCGCCGATGACCGCCGGACTCACAATCCAGTCCACGCTGCGTCTCGACGCGCTGCCGATCGCACCGTGGTCGGGGCTCGGCGTACTCGGCCTCTACGCCGTCGCGTCGATCGCGACCGGCCTGGTCGTGTTTCGGCTGCGCGACGCTTAGGCCTTCCTGGCGAACAGCTGGTTGAGTTCTGCCTGGGGGATCTGGCCGGCGGCGAAGTCGATTGTGCCGGTGGTGAGGAGTTCCTGGGCGGCTTGGCGGACGAGGCCGAGGGCTGCGCGGGCGATGCTGCCGCCGAGGCTGATGCGGGTGACGCCGGCGGACTGGAGGGTGGGGACAGTGAGGGTGGAGGTGCCTAGGCCGAGGACGACGTTGAGGGGGCCGGCGAGCTCCTTGACGAGGGTGCGGATCGAGTCGAGGTCGTTGACGCCGGGGACGTAGAGGCAGTCGGCGCCGGCCTCGTGGAAGCGGTTGGCGCGGTCGATCGAGTCCTGCAGCGAGGTCGGCGTGCGCAGCAGCTGGCCGTCGGTGCGCGCGGTGAGGACGAAGTCGGGGCCGGCGGCCTCGCGGGCGGCGACGATCCGGTCGACCGACAGCTCGACGTCGTACAGCTCCCGTCCGTCGTAGTCCTCGATGTTCCCGCCTGCCAGCCCGGCTTCCCGGGCCAGGCGGATCGTCTCCGCCACGGCCGACGGGTCCGCGCCGTACCCGTCCTCGAGGTCGCCGTTCACGGGTACGGCGCTCGCCGCGGTGATCTCCTGCACCCGCGCGAACATGTCCTCCCGCGACACCGCCGGCGCACCGTCGGGCAGCGTGTGGTCACCTTTGCCGAGCGAGAACGCGATCCCCGCGCTCGTAGTCGCGATCGCCGGGAACCCGGCATCGGCCAGCACCACCGCACTCCCGGCGTCCCAGGCGTTCGGCATCACGAAGAACCCGTCGTGCAGCTCGCGAAAAGTCATACCGCCATCCTCGCAGCCGCACTGTTCGGCACCGGCCGAACGATCAGAGGCAGCCGGGCTGGTTTCGGCTAGGTGCGGGGTGCGCGGATGCTGCTGGGGATCTCGCCGGCGGACGCCTCGTCGAGGAGCCAGAGGGTGCGGTTCAGGCCTTGGACGCCGGCGGCGGGGATCTGCAGGCGGCCCGTGCCGGCCAGGGCCAGGCGGACGGCCTTGGCCTTGTCGTCGCCGGAGACCACGAACCAGACCTCGTGGGCCCGATTCAGGGCCGGGAAGGTCAGAGAGATGCGGGTTGGCGGCGGCTTGGGGGAGCCGTGGACGGCGATCGCCGCGGTGTCCTCGGAGTACAGCCCCGCGTGCTCCGGGAAGAGTGACGCGACATGGCCGTCCGGGCCGACACCCAGGAGCAGTACGTCGAAGGTCGGTACGCGGTCCCGATCGCCGGCGCCCACCGCCTTGGCCAGCTCGGATGCGTAAGCAGCCGCAGCCGCCTCCGCGCCCTGGCCGGTATCGGCGGGCATGACGTGGACCCGGGCCGGATCCACGTCCACGTGGTCGAGCAGGGCCTCGCGAGCCTGCGTCTCGTTGCGGTCGGGGTCGCCGTCCGGCAGGAACCGCTCGTCACCCCACCAGAACTCCACCCGCCGCCAATCGATCGCGCTACGGGCCGGCGACTCGGCGACGGCCCGGTAGACGACCGAGGCGACCCGGCCGCCGGTCAGCACGACCTGCGCGACCCGGCCGCTGCTCTGCACGTCGACGAGCCGGGTGATGAGCCGGGCCGCGACGGCGTGGGCCAGGCCCTCGGCGTCGCGGTTGACCAGGATCGACGGTGCGCTCATGACCGCCCCGCCACCCGCTTGCCCGTGCTCTTCTTCGCTGCCGTCTTCTTGGCCGCGGTCTTCTTCGAGGTGGACGTCTTCCGCGCCGCAGACTTCTTCACGGCAGCAGACTTCCGGGCAGGCGCCGCCTTCTTCGCGGCGACGGCCTTCTTCTCCTTGGTGGCAGCCGGCGTCGGCGCGTCCGCAGCCGCCGTACTCGTGGCCGCCTTGGACGCCGCGGTCTGGGCCGAACGCCGGTCCTCCGCGCTCACCTTCTTGGCCTCAGCCGGCATGTTCTCCCGCTCGACCATGCACGCCAGCGTCTTCGCGTACACGTCGTCCGGGTCGAGCCGCCGCAGCTCCTCGCTCAACAACTCGGACGTCGTACGGCGCTTCAGCGCCACCGGCCGGTCCGGAGCGCCGGGCACGCTGAACGTCGCCACCGCGCCGTCCGGCCTGGTCAGTGAGATCGGCCCGGTCGGCGTGAACAGGCGGGCCGCGGTGATCCCCGGGCCGCGCGACACTTTCTGCTCGACCGTGACACCCAGCCGGTGCTGCAGCCACGCGGCAAGCAGGTCCGCACTCGGGTTGCCCTTGGCCGACGTGATCTCGGCGCCGGTCACCTTCGTCGGGTACTGGTCGAGAGCCGCCGCGAGCAGCGCACGCCACGGCGTGAGCCGCGTCCACGCGAAGTCGGTGTCGCCCGGTTCGTACCCTTCGGCCCGCGCCGAGAAGTCGACCGACGCCCGCCGGGTCGCGGCCGCGTCGGTTACCCGGCGCCGGCCGAGCCGGCCCAGGGGGTCCTCCGCCGGAGCCTTCGGCCCGCCACCCGGCCACCACACGATGACGGGGGAGTCGGGCAGCAGCAGGGGAGTGATGACGGACTCGGGCACCTTGGCCAGCTCGCCGTGCAGCCGCAGCAGCACCGCCTCACCCGGAATCCCTTCACCGACACGTACTTCGGCGTCCAGGCCCGACGCACCCCGCCCGGGTCGCAGTATCGCGACCAGCACGCGGGACGGGTGCTCACGGCCTGCTTCGTTCGCGGCCTTCATCGCGTCGTGGTGGGACGCCTCGTCGACGACCACGACGATCGTGCCGACCATGCCCATGGCCGGAGAGCCCGCGTTCCGGCGGGCCTTCAGCAGCGCCGAGGCGATCTCGCTCGACGTCGTGCCGGTCAGGTCGATGATCATGGCCGCCTCCAGGCGCGTCCGTCGCGGGCGAGCATCTCGTGCGCGGAGTCCGGGCCCCAGCCGCCGGACTCGTACTGCTCCGGCTTGCCGTGCCCGGCCCAGTAGTCGATCACCGGGTCGAGGATCTTCCAGCCCAGCTCCACCTCGGTGTGCTGCGGGAACAGCGGCGGGTCGCCGAGCAGTACGTCGAGGATCAGCCGTTCGTACGCCTCGGGGGAGGACTCGGTGAAGGAGCCGCCGTACGCGAAGTCCATGTTCACGTCGCGGATCTCCATCGAGGTGCCGGGCACCTTGGCGCCGAAGCGCATCGTGATGCCCTCGTCCGGCTGGATCCGCAGCACCAGCGCGTTCTGGCCGAGCTCCTCCGTCGACGTCTTGGTGAACGGCAGGTGCGGCGCGCGCTTGAACATCACCGCGACCTCGGTGACCCGGCGGCCGAGCCGCTTGCCGGTGCGCAGGTAGAACGGGACGCCGGCCCAGCGGCGGGTGTCGACGTCGACCCGCAGCGCGGCGAAGGTCTCGGTCGCGGAGTCCTGCGGGATGGCGTCCTCCTGCAGGTAGCCCTTGACCTTCACGCCGCCGGCCCAGCCGGGGGCGTACTGGCCGCGGGCCGTGTGCAGGTCGAGGCGCTCCGGCAGCTTGACCGCGGCCAGCACCTTCTTCTTCTCCTGGCGCAGCGACCAGGCGTCGAAGCTGACCGGCTCCTCCATCGCGACCAGCGCGAGCAGTTGGAGCAGGTGGTTCTGGATCACGTCCCGGGCCGCGCCGATGCCGTCGTAGTACCCGGCCCGGCCGCCGATGCCGATGTCCTCGGCCATCGTGATCTGGACGTGGTCGACGTAGTGGCTGTTCCAGACCGGCTCGAACATGGCGTTGGCGAACCGCAGCGCCAGCATGTTCTGCACGGTCTCCTTGCCCAGGTAGTGGTCGATCCGGAACACCGCCTCGGGCGGGAACACCGACTCGACCACGTGGTTCAGCTCGCGGGCGCTCTTCAGGTCGTGCCCGAACGGCTTCTCGATCACCACCCGCCGCCACGAGCCGGGCACCTCGTCGGTCAGCCCGTGCTCGGACAGCTGCTGCACGACCTGCGGGAACAGGCCGGGCGGGATGGACAGGTAGAACGCGTGGTTGCCACCGGTGCCGCGGGTGACGTCCAGCTCGTCCACGGTCTCCCGCAGCCGCTTGAACGCCTCGTCGTCGGTCAGGTCGCCCGGCACGAACCGGAAGCCCTCGGCCAGCTGCTGCCAGACCTCTTCCCGGAACGGCGTCCGGGCGTGCTCCTTGACCGAGTCGTGCACGATCTGGGCGAAGTCCTGGTTGGTGTAGTCACGCCGGGCGAACCCGACCAGGGCGAAGCCCGGGGGCAGCAGCCCCCGGTTCGCCAGGTCGTAGACCGCCGGCATCAGCTTCTTGCGGGCCAGGTCGCCGGTGACACCGAAGATCACCAGGCTGCAGGGCCCGGCGATCCGCGGCAGCCGCCGGTCCTGCGGGTCCCGCAGCGGGTTGACCGGTCCGGTCAGCTCTTCGTCGAGCTCAGCGGTCATCAGCCGCTTTCCTCCGAGACTAGTTGTTCAACAGAGACGAGAGTTGCTGTACGCCGGCCGCCGGATCGGTCAGGTGGAGCCGCAGCACCGGCCGCCCGCGCTCGGCGAGGACATTCGCGTCACCGGCCGCCTGGGCCGAGATCAGCGTGCCGAACGTGAACGGGCGATCGGGGATCTCCACGTCCGCCGGGTGCGCCGCAGTGATCTGCAGGAACACGCCCTCCGGGTGGCCGCCCTTGTGGTACTGGCCGGTCGAGTGCAGGAACCGCGGACCCCAGCCGAAGGTCACCGGCCGCCCGGTCTGCTTCGCGAGCTCCGCGCGGATCGACGCCAGGCCGGCGTCGCGCTCGGAGTCCAGGTACGCCATCACGGCCAGGTAGCCCTTGTCGTCGAGCTGGCCGAGCAGTGCGTTGATCGCGCCCTTGAGCGAGTCCACACCGTCCAGCAGGCCCTCGGACCCACGCACCTCGACAGAGCCGTCGGTGAACGCTGCCTCCTCCGGCTCGGGCTGTGCGTCGAGCAGACCGCGAGCAGCCGCCTTCGCGCTCTCCACGTCCGGCTGGTCGAACGGGTTGATCCCCAGCAGGTAGCCCGCGACCGCAGTCGCGACCTCCCACAGCAGGAACTGCCCACCGAGCGAACCGGTGGTCACGACCGTCGGTGTGCCGGAGGCGACGCTGGCCGAGCTGCTGTCGGCGGCGAGCAAGGCGTGCACGAGGTCGCCCGCACCGCTGTGCAGCTCCGGTGCGTCGAGGCTCTCGACGGCGACGGGCAGTACGCCGGTGCCGTTCTTGCCGGTGCTCTCGGCGATCAGCTGCTCGGCCCAGTCGGGGAACCCGACGATCGACGAGCCGCCGGAGGCGATGATCGCCTTGTCCCGGCCCGGGCTCGCGGCGAGCACCGCACCCAGGACGAGCGCCGGGTTCGAGGCGTCGTCGGCCTGCAGCGCCGGGGCCACCTCCGCGGCCTGGTCGAGCAGCTCGGCCACGTCCGCACCGGCCAGCGCCGACGGGACCAGCCCGAAGGCGGTCAGCGCGCTGTAGCGGCCGCCGACGTTCGGGTCGGCGAGGAACGTCTTGCGATACCCCTCGTCCGCCGACAGCTTCTCGAACGGCGAACCCGGGTCGGTCACCACCACGATCCGGCCGGCCGGATCGATGCCCGCGTCGGTGAACGCCTTGACGAACGCCCGCCGGTGGCTGTCGGTCTCGACCGTGCCACCCGACTTGCTGGACACCACGACGACGGTCTTCTGCAGGTCACCGGCCAGGGCCCGGCCGACCACGCTCGGGTCGGTCGAGTCCAGGACGACGAGGTCCACGCCGGCGGTCCGGGTGATCACCTCGGGGGCCAGCGACGAGCCGCCCATCCCGGACAGCACGATCCGGTCCAGGCCCTCGGCCCGGAGATCGGCCTGCAGGGCCTCGATCTCGGCCAGCAGCGGCCGCGACGAGTCGTGCAGGTCGACCCAGTTCAGCCGGATCGCCGACTCCGACTCGGCGTCCGGACCCCAGGTGGTGGCGTCCTTGGCCGCGATCCGGGAGGCGATCTTCTCGTCGACCAGCCGTTCGACGACCTCGCGCCAGCCCTCGCCGTACGCGTTCACAGTGACATTGTCGGTCACTTGGCCGCCCCCTGCTGTGCACTCTTCAACGCGGCGGTGACGGTGTCCTGAAGTTCGGACCACGAGGCGTCGAACTTCGCGACACCTTCGTCCTCGAGCACCTGGACGACCTCGTCGTACGAGATGCCCAGCTTCTCCAGGTCGTCGATCACCTTCCGGTCGGCCGCGTAGTCGCCGCGGACCGTGTCACCGGTCACCTCGCTGTGCTCGGCGACCGCCTTGATGGTTGCCTCCGGCATCGTGTTGACCACGCCGCGGGTGACCAGGTTGTCGACGTACAGGGTCGCCGGGTACGACGGGTCCTTCACGCCGGTGGACGCCCACAGCGGGCGCTGCGGCTTGGCGCCGGCGGTCTCGATCTCGCGCCAGCGGTCGGAGCCGAAGATCTCCTCGTACGCCTCGAACGCGAGCCGGGCGTTGGCGACCGCGGCCTTGCCCTTGAGCGCCTTCGCCTCGTCGGTGCCGATGGCGTCGAGGCGCTTGTCCACCTCGGTGTCCACCCGGCTGACGAAGAAGGACGCGACGCTGGCCAGCTTGGTCACGTCGTGGCCGTTCTCGATCGCCTTCTCCAGGCCGCTCAGGAACGCGTCCGCGACCGCCTTGTAGCGCTCCAGCGAGAAGATCAGCGTCACGTTCACGCTGATCCCGGCGGCCAGCGTCTCGGTGATCGCAGGCAGGCCCTCCCGGGTGGCCGGGATCTTCACGAAGACGTTGTCCCGGCCGACGGTCTCCCACAGCTCCTTGGCCTGGGCGATCGTCTTCTCGGTGTCCCGGGCCAGGCTGGGCTCGACCTCGATCGAGACCCGGCCGTCGACGGTGTCGGTGTCGTCGTACACCGGCTTGAACAGGTCAGCCGCGTCCCGGACGTCGTCGGTGGTGATCACCCGGATGGCCTCGTCGGTGGAGACCCCCTCGGCGGCCAGCCGGGACACCTGCTCGGCGTACGCATCCGCGTCGGAGATCGCCTTGGCGAAGATCGTCGGGTTGGTGGTCACGCCGCTGATGTGGGCGTCCTGGATCAGCGTCGCGAGGCCGCCGCTGGTCAGCCGCTGCCGGGAGAGGTCGTCGAGCCAGATGGAGACACCCGCGTCGGCGAGTGCTTTCAAGCGATCGTTCATGTCCGAAGCCTCCGGATGTTCTGTTGTGGTGTGTCAGTTGCGCTCGTTGGTGGCGTCGGCGTTCGGGTCGGCGCTCACCGCCGGGTCGTCGCCGGGGCCGATTCCGCCGGCCGGGCGTCGCCCTGCCGGTACCCCGGAGCCGCCGAGTTCCGCGGCGGCGGCGATGCTGTCCTTGGCGGCCTGGACGACGGCAGCTGCGGTGATGCCGAACTCGTCGTACAGGACCTTGTAGTCGGCGGAAGCGCCGAAGTGCTCCAGGCTCACGCTGCGACCGGCGTCACCGACGACCTCGCGCCAGCCCAGCGCGATCCCGGCCTCGACCGAGACCCGGGCCCGGACCTGCGGCGGGATCACCGCGTCGCGGTAGGCGTCGTTCTGCTCGTCGAACCACTCGCGCGACACCATCGACACGACCCGGGCCTTGATGCCCTGCTCGGCCAGCGTGTTCCGGGCCTCGACGGCCAGCTGCACCTCGGAGCCGGTGCCGATCAGCACGACGTCCGGCGTCCCTTCGGTGTCGAGCAGCGTGTAGCCGCCCCTGTGCACGTTCTCGGTGCCGGCGAAGCCGTCGGCGCCGCGCGGGAACACCGGGACGTTCTGCCGGGTCAGCGCCAGGCCGGCCGGGCGGTCCTTGTGCTGGAGGATCGCGGCCCATGCGGCCGCCGTCTCGTTCGCGTCCGCGGGGCGTACGACGTCCAGGCCCGGAATGGCCCGCAGCGCCGCCAGGTGCTCGATCGGCTGGTGGGTCGGGCCGTCCTCGCCGAGGCCGATCGAGTCGTGCGTCCACACGTAGGTGACCGGCAGCTTCATCAGCGCGGCCAGCCGGACCGACGGGCGCATGTAATCGCTGAAGACCAGGAAGGTGCCGCCGTACGGGCGGGTGCCGCCGTGCAGCGCGATGCCGTTCAGGATCGAGCCCATGCCGTGCTCGCGGATGCCGAAGTGCAGCACCCGGCCGTACTCGTCGCCCTGGAACTCCTTGGTGGAGAACTCGGCGGGGACGAAGGACGGCTGGCCCTTCGGGGTGGTGTTGTTCGAGCCGGCGAGGTCGGCCGAACCGCCCCACAGCTCGGGGAGCTCGGGCGCGAGCTTGGTCAGCACCTCACCGGAGGCGGCCCGGGTGGCGACACCCTTGGCGTCGGCGTCCCAGCTCGGCAGCGCATCCTGCCAGCCGGCCGGCAGATCGCGGTTGCCCAGCCGGGCGAACAGCTCGGCCCGCTCCGCGTTCGCGGCCTTCCAGGCGTCGAAGCCGGTGGTCCACTCGTCCTCGAGGGCCTGGCCGCGCTCGATCGCCGTGCGGGTGTGCGCGATCACGTCGGCGGCCACGTCGAAGGACTTCTCCGGGTCCCAGCCGAGCACCCGCTTGGTGGCGGCGACCTCGTCGGCGCCGAGCGCGGAGCCGTGGATCTTGCCGGTGTTCTGCTTGTTCGGGGCCGGCCAGCCGATGATCGTGTGCAGCCGGATGAAGCTCGGCTTGTCGGTGACCGCCTTGGCCGCCTCCAGGGCGTCGTACAGGGCTTGGACGTCCTCCTCGTAGCCGGTGCCGCCGTTGGTCCAGTCGACGGTCTGGACGTGCCAGCCGTACGCCTCGTAGCGCAGCGCCACGTCCTCGGAGAACGCGATGTCGGTGTCGTCCTCGATCGAGATCTTGTTGGCGTCGTAGATCACCGTGAGGTTGCCGAGCTTCTGGTGCCCGGCCAGCGAGGACGCCTCGGACGAGACACCCTCCTCGAGGTCGCCGTCGGAGGCGATCACGTAGATCTGGTGGTCGAACAGGCTCTCGCCCTTGGCGGTCTCCGGGTCGAACAGGCCGCGCTCACGGCGGGCCGCCATCGCCATCCCGACCGCGTTGCCGACGCCCTGGCCGAGCGGGCCGGTGGTGGTCTCGACACCCTTGGTGTGGCCGTGCTCCGGGTGGCCCGGGGTCAGGCTGCCCCAGGTGCGCAGCGCCTTCAGGTCGTCCAGCTCCAGGCCGAAGCCGGCCAGGTACAGCTGGATGTACAGGGTCAGGCTGGAGTGACCGGCCGACAGCACGAACCGGTCCCGGCCCGCCCACTCCGGGTCCGCCGGATTGTGCCGCATCACCTTCTGGAACAGCAGGTACGCCGCGGGCGCCAGGCTCATCGCCGTACCGGGGTGGCCGTTGCCGACCTTCTCGACCGCGTCCATCGCAAGCACCCGCACGGTGTCGACCGCGCGCTGGTCGAGCTCGGTCCATTCAAGCTTGGGGCTGGTCTTCTCCGTCACGCCGGCGGCGCTCCTCTCATGGCTGCGGGCACTCCTGTCGGTCCCCCGCCAGGAGCCTACTCGCCAGCACGTTTCAGGCTTCTCACAGATCACCAACTCGGACATGTACATCCTTGTTCCCGGGGGGTGGTCAACGACTCCTACGGGGCGTCGTAGACTGTCGAACCGTCAGCGCCGGTCACCGGCGTCAACCCATCGAGTTCGAGGTGTTCGTGACGGCCGTCGACCCGCGTCCAGCCGCGACGACGTCCTACCCGACGCCGCTGCCGGACAGCCCTGCAGTGCTGAGTCCGTCGGTGCGCGACGTGGTGAAGGCGTACGTCGGGCTGACCAAGCCACGCATCATCGAGCTGCTGCTGATCACCACGGTGCCGGTGATGTTCCTGGCCGCCGGGGGAGTGCCCGAGCTCGGCGTCGTCGCCGCCACCCTGGTCGGCGGCATCCTCGCCGCCGGCAGCGCGAACACGATCAACTGCGTGCTCGACCGCGACATCGACGAGCAGATGCGCCGGACCCGCCGCCGCCCGCTGCCCCGGCACGCGGTCAGCCCGCGGTCGGCGACCGTCTTCGGCGTCGTCCTGGGTGTGCTGGCCACGCTCGAGCTCGGCTTCTTCGTGAACTGGCTGTCCTCGATCCTGGCGCTCGCGGCGAACGCCTTCTACGTGTTCGGCTACACGATGGTGCTGAAGCGCCGGACCGTGCAGAACATCGTCTGGGGCGGGATCGCGGGCTGCTTCCCGACCCTGATCGGCTGGACCGCGGTCACCAACGAGCTGGCCTGGACGCCGTTCGTGCTGTTCCTGGTGGTGTTCTTCTGGACCCCGCCGCACACCTGGGCGCTGGCGATGCGCTACCGCGAGGACTACGCATCGGTCGACGTACCGATGCTGCCCGTGGTCGCCACCCCGGTCGCCACGGCCCGCCAGATCATGGCGTACTCGGTGGTGATGGTGATCACCTCGATCGCGCTGTGGCCGATCGCCGACACCGGTTTCGTCTACCCGCTGGCCGCGATCGCGCTCGGCATCGTCTTCCTGCGCGAGGCGCGCGCGTTGTTGCTCCGGGCCCACACCGGCGCCGAGGGCGCGGCCCTGCGACCCATGCGCCTGTTCCACTTCTCGAACATCTACCTGGCCCTGCTGTTCATCGCCGCGGCCATCGATCCGCTGCTGCACTAGTACGGCGCGCGCCCCTCGCGGGCCGTGGCCGAGCGGCGTTCCGGGGTTGCTGTGGGTAGGTGGCCTTCGGGGTGCTGTGCTGAGGTGTTTCGGACTGCTGCGGTTGGGTGGCCTTCGGGACTGCTGGGGGCGCGGTTCCGGGCTGCGGGAGTGTGCCGACCAGGGAAGGACGCAGCTATCCCGGAGCCGCTCACCGGTGTGGTCCCGCTGCGGGCTCGTCTCCTTCGGAGTGGACTGTGGTCGCTGCGATTTCTCTTCCCCGGGTCCGTTGGCGGGCTCTGGTTGCGTCGAGTCGTGGAAATTGGCGGTGGTGGAGCGGAAATCCGAGCCAGATTCCACAACTCGACGACCGGGCGGCGGGTGGTTCGGGCGTGGTTTGGGTGCGGCGGCGGGTTCCCGGGATGTGGATGGATCTGTCCGTATGGCGGGATCTCGCGCCCGAAACGGTGCGACTGCCGGGGGTGTCCACGGTGCAGCGGGACCGTGAACAGGTTATCTACTGTCCGAGCCCCCCAGTAGGTGTTCACGCCCCCGACCCCCAACCCAACCAGACCGTTCCACTCCAAAGCACCCGCCCACACGTCCCATCCGCCGACAACCCGACCGGTCGCAGGGCGAAGCGCTGTCGCGGATTCACGTGCGTTGACCACGCCGGCTCGGGATCCGGCCGACTCTCCGGAATCACCTGTTCGGGCTACAGCTCCCCGCGGGAGCCCGCGAAACCACGCCGACGTCGTTCCGCCACCAACCCACCAGTACCAGTACCAGTACCAGTACCAGCGCCAAGCGCCCGCATCGCTGTCGCCCGCGCCCGCGCCCGCGCCCGCAGCAGCATCAGCAGGCCTCGCAGCGAATGGCTGCGGTTGCAGTGAAACGCTTGTGTGATTGGGGTTTGCGGGGTGTGGCTAGGTGGGCGCAGGGAGTTTTCCCGTTGACCTGATCGTGATCTGATGTTGCGATGTCAGGGTCTGTGGAGGGGGATCCACGCCTGGGGAGACACAGATGCATGGGGGTTCGCAGTGGGGGTACGAACACGTATTGCTGCGGTCGCAGCGCTGGCGCTCGCCGGGTCCGTGCTGGTGGCGGCACCAGCCGAAGCAGGGAAGAAGTACGGCACCACCATCAAGCCGATCGTCTCGGGTCTGACCAGTCCGCGGGGGGTGGCCACGTTCGGCGGGAAGATCATCTACAGCGTCGGCGACGGCTCCGTCTACGAAGCCTGGGCCCACAACGGCAAGGTGATCCGCAAGCTCGGCCAGGTGCAGGGCGGTTTCCCGCCGGCGATCGACACGAACGCCTGGGGTACGACGTACGCCCTGACCGGCGGCGGCGCACCGGCCGAGGAGTTGCCGCCCGGCGCGGCGACGCTCTACCGGCTCCGGCCCGGCAAGGCGCCGGTGAAGGTCGCCGACATCGGCAAGTACCAGATCAAGGACGGGGATCCGTACGACCTGGAAGGCAAGCCGACCGACACCAACCCGTACGGGCTGGCGGCGCTCCGGGACGGCACGGTGCTGGTCGCCGACGCCGGGAACAACGATCTGCTCCGGGTCTGGCCGAACGGGACGATCAAGACCGTGGCCCGGCTCAAACCACGGGTCGTGCCGGTCCCGACCGGTCTGCCGGCCACGGATCCCGAGGGCAACCCGCTGCCGCCGGCCGGTACCCCGATCCCGAGCGAGGCGGTCGCCACGTCGGTCACCGTCGGGTCGGACGGCTACTGGTACGTCGGTGAGCTGCGCGGCTTCCCGGCAACGCCTGGCAAGTCACAGATCTGGCGGATCAAGCCGGGTTCGTACAACGCCGTCTGTGACCCGGCCAAACCGCACACGGGCAAGTGCACGCGGTACGCCGACGGTTACACGTCGATCGTCGACCTGGCCGGCGGCCCGAAGGGCACGCTCGCGGTGGTCGAGTTGGCGAAGGTCAGCTGGCTCCAGTGGGAGCTGGGAGGCTCGCCGATCGGCTCGCTCTACCTGCAGTTCCCGGGCAGGTGGCACAAAGCCGGAGTCAAGAAGGAGCTTGCCCCCGGCAAGCTGACTCTGCCGGGCGGTACGGCGATCAGCCGGTCGGGCAAGGTCTACGTGACGTCACCGCTGTTCGGACCGCCAGGGGCGGTTTACCAGGTGGTGGCGAAACACTGAGTGAGCAACCCGGGGCGTCAGGTCTACTCACCGGGCCAGGCGCCCCGGGTCCCACCCGCTAGGTTGCCGGTGTGCCGCGTTCGCCGTACACCGCCGTCACCAACGCGATCAGCACCGCGGCGAAGAACATGTGGATGAGCACCAGGACCCACGGGAGTCCGGTGAAGTACTGCGTGAAGCCCACCACACCCTGGAGCAGCTCCATCGCCAGCAACCAGGCGGCCAGCTTCCGCAACGTCCGCGAGGTCGCGGTCACCCGGGTCGCGATCACCAGGGCGATCGAGATGCCGAGCAGCGCGAACACCACGTCCGCGTGCAGCTGACTGATCAGCTCCTCGTTGAACCCGTTCCGGCCGGTCTCGGGATCACCCGAGTGCGGACCGGCGCCGGTCACCAAGGTGCCGAGGGCAACGGCCAGCCAGACTGCCACCACACAGGCGGTTGCGAGGGCACGGACCACCGGGGGAGTGTGCGGGTACGGACTCGTCCGCGACCGCCGCATCAACGACACGGTGAGCGTGATGATCACCGGTGAGACCAGGAAGTGGGCCGACACGATCCACGGGTTCAGCCCGGTCAGGACGCTGATGCCGCCGATCACGGCCTGCAGCGGGACACCGAGCGCGGCCGCGGTCGCCAGCCGGCGCAGGTCCTTGCGGACCGGGCGGTACCGCATCACCGCCAGCCAGGTGCCGATCGCAATCACCGCGACCACGAAGCCGAGCATCCGGTTGCCGAACTCGATGGCGCCGTGGATGCCGAGCTCCGGGTGCGGCACGTACGACTCGTCGGTGCACGACGGCCAGGTCGGGCAGCCGAGGCCGGAGCCGGTCAGCCGGACCAGTCCGCCGGTCACCACGATGCCGATGTTCGCCACCACCGACGCCCAGCCCCAGTGCCGGACCGTGTCCAGGCTCGGCTCTGGCACCAGCCGCCAGAATCCGGTGACCGGTGTCGTCTCTTGGGGCGGCGTCTCCGTGCTCATCACCGGCACACTCTAAAGAAGCGCTCGCTCAGTCCCATCGGAAGGTCCGGGAGACGAGGTATCCGATGACTGCCGCCCAGAGCGCCAGCGACAGCGCCGCGGCCCACGGGACGACACCTTCGATGGTCGAGTTGGCCAGCCCGCTGGCCAGCGCAGCACTCGGCAGCAGGCGTACGACGCCCTGCATGCCCGCCGGGTACTCGTCGACCGGCGTGAGCACAGCGCCGCCGACCAACAGCAGCAGGTAGATGAGGTTCGCCGCCGCCAGCGTCGCCTCTGCCCGAAGTACGCCGGCCATCAGCAGACCGAGTGACGCGAAGGCCGCCGTCCCGCACAAGACCATCAGCACGACACCGAAGACGGCGTCAGGGCCACCGACCGGCTTCCAGCCGAGTGCGAAGCCCGCGCCGATCAGCACGACGAGCTGGATCAGCTGAACGGCCAGCACCGCACCGATCTTCCCGGCCAGCAGGCCGGTCCGGGACAGGGGAGAGGCACCGAGTCGCTTGATCACGCCGTACCGCCGCTCGAAGCCGGTCGCGATCGCGAGCGACGTGAAGGACGAGGACAGCACCGCGAGGGCGAGCACCCGGGGGACCGCGTCGTCGATCGGTCGCGCGTCACCCAGGGGAAGGCGATTGCCGAGCCCGGTCCCGCCCAGCAGCAACAGCAGGCCGAGCGGGATGACCAGGGCCAGCAACAGCTGCTCGCCGTTGCGGAGGAGCAGCTTGAACTCCATCCGGGTGTGCGCGATCACCTTGGTCGGCCACGGCGCGCTTCCGGGCTGCGGTGCATAGGTTGTCATCGTGGTTCCGGCTTGGTGAGCTCGAGGAAGACGTCCTCGAGGGACTTCGTGTGGTGCTCGGTCAGCGCGTCCGGGGTGCCGGAGGCGATCACCTTGCCGGCCGACACCACGTGGACCTGGTCGGACAGTTGCTCGGCCTCGTCCATCGCGTGCGTGGTCAGCACGACGGTCACGCCGTCGTCGCGCAGGTCGCGGATCAGGTGCCAGATCTCCCGGCGGCCGTGCGGGTCGAGGCCCGTGGTCGGCTCGTCCAGGAACGCGATCTCCGGCCGGCCGACGATCGCCAGCGCGAACGACAACCGCTGCTTCTGCCCACCCGACAACCGCCGGTACGGCGTCTTGCCGCAGGTACCGAGGTCGAGCCGGTCGATCAGCGTCCGGATGTCGAGCGGGTGGGTGTGCAGGGCGGCGACGTACCGGAGCATCTCGACCGCGCGGACGCCGGACCAGGCGCCGCCTTCCTGCAGCATCACGCCGATCCGCGGCATCAGCTCGTCGTGGTCGGCGACCGGGTCCAGCCCGAGGACGCGGACGCGGCCGGAGGCCGGCCGGCGGAAGCCCTCGCAGCTCTCCACGGTGGTGGTCTTGCCGGCGCCGTTGGGCCCGAGCACGGACGTCACGGTGCCGCCGGTTACGGTGAGACTGAGGCCGTTGACCGCGGCCTTCTCGCCGTACCGCACGACGAGGTTGTCGATCTCCACCGCGACTGGCACGGAAGAAGTCTAGGACCGGCCCGCGGAGCGCTCGGCCCGGGCTCGGGACGAACACTCCGGGCGTGACGCTGGTCACGGTGAGCGGCCACGCCCCGCGGGAGCGTGCGAACCGGTTAGGGGACCCTTATTTGAAGGGCCTGGTGAATTACGCGACACTGATGTTGTGAAAACTCCTGCGACGAACGGACCGGTGCCCGCGGGCGCCGCGACGCCGGCCGCGCGGGACGAGTCCACCCGGGACCGGGTCGCCCGCTCGATCCTGACCAACGGTCCGTCCAGCGCCGCGGTGCTCGCGGAGCGCCTGGAGCTGACTCCGGCGGCAGTCCGCCGGCATCTCGACCACCTGCTCGACGAGGGGCTGGTCGAGGCCCGCGAGGAGCGGGTCTACGGCCCGCGCGGCCGTGGCCGCCCCGCGAAGGTCTTCGTGCTGACCGACACCGGCCGGCACGCGTTCCACCAGGCGTACGACGACCTGGCGGCCACCGCGCTGCGGTTCATCGCCGAGGCCGGCGGTGACGAGGCGGTCGCGGAGTTCGCCCGGCGCCGGGTCGCCGAGGTGGAGAAGCGGTACCGGGAGCTGGTGGACGCGGCTCCCGAGGAGAAGAAGGCGGAGGTGCTCGCCCAGGCCCTCACCGCGGACGGCTACGCGGCGTCCACGGCGAAGGCCGCGCACGGCGAGCAGCTGTGCCAGCACCACTGCCCGGTCGCGCACGTGGCCGAGCAGTTCCCCCAGCTGTGCGAGGCGGAGACCGAGGTGTTCGCGCGACTCCTCGGCAAGCACGTCCAGCGGCTGGCCACCATCGCCCACGGCGACGGTGTCTGCACGACGCATATCCCCGGCGAACTGCCGGTTGCCCCTGTATCCCACGGCGAATCTGCGAGGACTGCACGATGACGCAAACCGCTCACCCCGAACTGGAAGGCCTCGGCAACTACCAGTACGGCTGGGCCGACTCCGACGCCGCCGGCGCGGTCGCCAAGCGCGGCCTCAGCGCCGACGTGGTGCGGGGCATCTCCACCCTCAAGAACGAACCGGAGTGGATGCTCGACCTGCGGCTGAAGGGCCTGAAGCTCTTCGACCGCAAGCCGATGCCGTCGTGGGGTGCCGACCTGTCCGGGATCGACTTCGACAACATCAAGTACTTCGTCCGCTCGACCGAGAAGCAGGCGTCGAGCTGGGAAGAGCTGCCCGAGGACATCAAGAACACCTACGACAAGCTCGGCATCCCGGAGGCGGAGAAGCAGCGCCTGGTGGCCGGTGTCGCGGCGCAGTACGAGTCCGAGGTCGTCTACCACCAGATCCGGGAGGACCTGGAGGCCCAGGGCGTCATCTTCCTGGACACCGACACCGGTCTGAAGGAGCACCCGGAGCTCTTCAAGGAGTACTTCGGCTCGGTGATCCCGGTCGGCGACAACAAGTTCGCCTCGCTGAACTCGGCGGTCTGGTCCGGCGGCTCGTTCATCTACGTCCCCAAGGGCGTCAAGGTGGACATCCCGCTGCAGGCCTACTTCCGGATCAACACCGAGAACATGGGCCAGTTCGAGCGGACCCTGATCATCGTCGACGAGGACGCCTACGTGCACTACGTCGAGGGCTGCACGGCGCCGATCTACAAGTCGGACTCGCTGCACTCCGCGGTGGTCGAGATCATCGTGAAGAAGGGCGCCCGCTGCCGCTACACGACGATCCAGAACTGGTCGAACAACGTCTACAACCTGGTCACCAAGCGCGCCACCTGCGAGGAGGGCGCGACGATGGAGTGGATCGACGGCAACATCGGCTCCAAGGTGACCATGAAGTACCCGGCCGTCTACCTGATGGGCGAGCACGCCAAGGGCGAGACCCTGTCGGTCGCGTTCGCCGGCGAGGGCCAGCACCAGGACGCCGGGTCGAAGATGGTGCACAACGCGCCGTACACCTCCAGCTCGATCGTGTCGAAGTCGGTGGCCCGCGGCGGTGGCCGGACGTCGTACCGGGGCCTGGTCGAGGTGGCGCCGGGGTCGCACCACAGCAAGTCCACGGTGCGCTGTGACGCGCTGCTGGTCGACACCATCAGCCGTTCGGACACCTACCCGTACGTCGACGTCCGCGAGGACGACGTGGCGATGGGGCACGAGGCGACCGTGTCCAAGGTCAGCGACGACCAGCTCTTCTACCTGATGAGCCGGGGCATGGCCGAGGACGAGGCGATGGCGATGATCGTCCGCGGCTTCATCGAGCCGATCGCCCGCGAACTCCCGATGGAGTACGCGCTGGAACTGAACCGACTGATCGAGCTGCAGATGGAAGGGGCCGTCGGCTGATGTCGTCCTCCGAGACCCTGGTTGCCACCGGCAACCGGGCGCACTCCCACGGCGGCGGGACGATCCCGCTGCAGGCACGCAGTGAGCGGCCGACGTCGTACGACGTCGCCGACTTCCCGGTGCCGAACGGGCGCGAGGAGGAGTGGCGCTTCACCCCGGTCAAGCAGCTCAAGGCCCTGTTCGACGACGCGGCCGGCACCGAGACCCCGAAGGTCGGGGCGGCCGGCCCGGACGGCGTCGTGATCGAGACCGTAGCGGCCGACTCGCTCAAGGTCGGCACGCCGCAGGACCGGTCGGCCGCGGTCGCGTGGAACCACGCGGCCGAGGCGCTGGCGGTGCGGATCCCGAAGGAGGCCGAGCTCACCGAGCCGGTGCACGTGAACGTCGCGAGCCTCGGCGCCCGTGGTTTCGCGCACCTGATCGTGGACGCCGGCCGGCACAGCAAGTCGATCGTGATCATCGACCACACCGGCGCCGGTGAGCTTGCGGTGAACGTCGAGATCGTCGCCGGCGACGGCGCCGACCTGCGGGTCGTCTCGATCCAGCAGGCCGACCACGAGTCGATCCACCTCGCCCAGCACGACGCGCTGGTCGGCCGGGACGCCCGGCTGCACCACGTCGCGGTCACCCTCGGCGGCAAGATCGTCCGGATCGCGACCAACGTCCGGTACGCCGGTCCCGGCGGCGACGCCGAGCTCGTCGGGGTGTACTTCGCCGAGTCCGGCCAGCACCACGAGCACCGGCTGTTCGTCGACCACGAGGCGACCCACTGCAAGAGCAACGTGCTCTACAAGGGCGCGCTGGCCGGCGACAACGCCCGCTCGGTGTGGATCGGCGACGTGCTGATCCGGGCCGCGGCCGAGGGCACCGATACCTTCGAGCTGAACCGGAACCTGGTGCTCACCGACGGCGCCCGCGCCGACTCGGTGCCGAACCTGGAGATCGAGACCGGTGAGATCGAGGGCGCCGGGCACGCGTCCGCGACCGGCCGGTTCGACGACGAGCAGCTGTTCTACCTGCAGGCCCGCGGCATCCCCGAGGACGCGGCCCGGCGGCTGGTGGTGTCCGGCTTCTTCAACGACATCATCGGCAAGATCGGCGTCCCCGAGGTGGCCGAGCACCTGCACGACGTGATCGAGGAGAAGCTGGCCCGGACCGCGGAGCTCAGCGCCTCCGCCAAGGCGGTCATCGGCCAGTGAGCGACTCCTTCGAGCGCGCCTGCGCCGTCACCGACGTACCGGACGAGGGAGTCGTCCCGGTCGAGGTCGGCGGCGTCGAGGTCGCGGTCGTGAAGAGCGATGGACAGTACTTCGCGGTGCGGGACGAGTGCTCGCACGCGCAGATCCAGCTGTCCGAGGGTGACGTCGGCGAGTGCGAGATCGAGTGCTGGCTGCACGGGTCCCGCTTCGACCTGCGCACCGGTGAGCCGACCAGCCTGCCCGCGTACGACCCGGTGCCGGTGTACCCGGTGCGTCTCGACGGCGACGACGTACTCGTCGACGTGAAGAACCCCCTGAACCAGTCCTCCCTGTAAAACCGACGGAGATAGAAGAAACCTCATGGCGACACTCGAGATCCGCGACCTGCACGTGTCGGTCGACACCGAGGCCGGCCCCAAGCAGATCCTGCGCGGCGTCGACCTGACCATCAAGGGCGGTCAGACGCACGCGATCATGGGCCCGAACGGTTCCGGCAAGTCGACACTGGCGTACTCGATCGCCGGTCACCCGAAGTACAACATCACCAGTGGAACCGTGACGCTGGACGGCGAGGACGTCCTCGACATGAAGGTCGACGAGCGTGCCCGCGCCGGTCTGTTCCTGGCGATGCAGTACCCGGTCGAGGTGCCGGGGGTGTCGGTGGCGAACTTCCTCCGGACCGCGAAGACCGCGATCGACGGCGAGGCCCCGAAGCTGCGTACCTGGGTCAAGGACGTCAACACCGCGCTGTCCGACCTGGAGATGGACCCCGAGTTCGCCCAGCGCAACGTCAACGAGGGCTTCTCCGGCGGTGAGAAGAAGCGCCACGAGATCGTCCAGCTCGAGCTGCTGAACCCGAAGATCGCGATCCTCGACGAGACCGACTCCGGCCTCGACATCGACGCGCTGCGGATCGTCTCCACCGGCGTCAACCGGTTCTCCGAGCAGGGTGACAAGGGCGTTCTGCTGATCACCCACTACACGCGGATCCTGCGCTACATCAAGCCGGACTTCGTGCACGTGTTCGTCGACGGCCGGATCGCCGAAGAGGGCGGCCCGGAGCTGGCCGAGGAACTGGAAGCCAACGGCTACGAGCGTTTCCTGAAGGCAGGCGCCAAGTGACCGACGCCCGGACGTTCAGCAGTCCCCTGGACCTGCAGTCGGTCCGGGCGGACTTCCCCATCCTCACGCGCGAGCTCGCGAACGGGTTCCCGCTGGTCTACCTGGACTCGGCGAACTCGTCGCAGAAGCCGCGCCAGGTGGTCCAGGCGCTCGAGGACCACTACCTGCAGCACAACGCCAACGTCGCCCGGGCCATGCACCAGCTGGGTGCCGAGGCGACGGCGGCGTACGAGGGCGGCCGCGACAAGGTGGCCGCGTTCCTCGGCGCGCCGAGCAGGGACGAGATCGTCTTCACCAAGAACGCCTCCGAGGCGCTCAACCTGGCCGCGCACACGCTCGGCGCATCGCTGAAGCCGGGCGACGTGGTGGTGATCTCCGAGATGGAGCACCACAGCAACATCGTCCCGTGGCAGCTGGCCTGTGAGCGGACCGGTGCGACGCTGAAGTGGTTCGGCGTCACCGAAGAGGGCCGGCTCGACCTGAGCAACGTCGACGAGCTGATCACCGAGAACACCAAGGTCGTCGCGCTGACCTGGGTCTCGAACGCGCTCGGCACCATCAACCCGATCACCGACATCGCCGCCAAGGCGCACGCGGTCGGCGCGACCGTCGTCGTGGACGCCTCGCAGGCGGTGCCGCAGTTCCCGGTCGATGTCTCGACGCTCGGCGCGGACCTGCTCGTCTTCACCGGTCACAAGGTGGTCGGCCCGACCGGCATCGGCGTCCTCTGGGGCCGCTACGACCTGCTCGCCGAGCTGCCGCCGTTCCTCGGTGGTGGCGAGATGATCGAGGTCGTGCGGATGACCGGCTCGACGTACGCCGCGCCGCCGGCCAGGTTCGAGGCCGGTACGCCGCCGATCGCGCAGGCGGTCGGCCTCGGTGCGGCGGTCGACTACCTGTCCGGGATCGGCATGGACAAGATCGCCGCCCACGAGCGCGCGGTCGTCGAGTTCGCGCTCGAGGGGCTGAAGACCGTTCCCGGGCTGACGATTCTCGGGCCGACCGATGCGACCGACCACGGTGGCGCGATCAGCTTCGAGCTGGACGGCGTCCACCCGCACGACGTCGCGACCGTGCTGGACACCCGCGGGATCGCGGTTCGGGCCGGGCACCACTGTGCGCGGCCGGTGCACGAGCGGTTCGGCGTGCAGTCCTCGACGCGGGCTTCCTTCTACCTCTACACGACCCCGGAGGAGGTCGAGGCGCTGGTCGACGGCCTCGGTTTCGTCCGGTCCTTCTTCAAGGTGGCTTGATGCAGCTGGACTCGCTGTACCAGGAGATCATCCTGGACCACTACCGCAGCCCGCACCACGCAGGCCTGGCGGAGCCGTACGACGTGGAGGTGCACCACGTGAACCCGTCCTGCGGGGACGAGGTCACGCTCCGGGTCGAGCTCGACGGCGACACGGTGACCGGCGTGACGCACGACAGCGTCGGCTGCTCGATCAGCCAGGCCGCGACCTCGGTGATGACCGACCTGGTGATCGGCAAGCCGGTCGCCGAGGGGATGGCGACGTACGAGAAGTTCCTCGAGCTGATGCAGGGCCGCGGGAATGTCGAGCCGGACGAAGAGGTTCTGGAGGACGGCGTCGCCTTCGCCGGCGTCGCGCAGTTCCCGGCCCGGGTGAAGTGCGCGCTGCTGGGCTGGTCGGCCTGGCGGGACGCCACCGCCCAGGCCCTCGCCCAGACCGAAGCGCAGCACAAAGGAGTGAGCAATGGCTGACCAGACCGACGAGAAGATCGAGCTGCCCGAGGTCGACCTGACCGCGGCGGCTCAGCCCGGCACGGAGCCGGCCAAGGTCGAGGACGTGAACGAGGCGCTCAAGGACGTCGTCGACCCTGAGCTCGGGATCAACGTGGTCGACCTGGGCCTGATCTACGGGATCACCGTGGACGACAGCAGCACCGCGATCATCGACATGACGCTGACGTCGGCGGCCTGCCCGCTGACCGACGTGATCGAGGACCAGACCCGGATGGCGCTGGACGGCCTGGTCAACGACTTCCGGATCAACTGGGTCTGGATGCCGCCGTGGGGTCCGGAGAAGATCACCGACGACGGCCGCGACCAGCTTCGCGCCCTCGGCTTCAACGTGTGAGCAGAGTTGTTTCGGTCGCACCGGAGAGGCTGGACAAGTGGCTGGCCGGATTCGGTGAACGCCACGGCGACGTCTCGTTCGACGTAGCACCGCATCAGGTGACGGTGTCTGCGGCGGACGGAGCGATCGCCGTGGTGGAGATACCCTTCCAGCCCCTCGCGGATCTCAGCCGCGAGGGGCTGCTCGCACATGTGACCGGCGAGCACCGGCTGGGTGTCCTCCTGGTACGCCGGGGCGGGTACGGCGCCGGTGTGTTCGTCGGGAGCCGGCTCGTCGACTCGAAGGTCGGCTCACGGCATGTGCAGGGGACGACGAAGGCCGGTGGGTGGTCGCAGCAGCGGTACGCGCGGCGGCGCGACAACCAGGCCCGGGAGGCGTTCGCGGCCGCGACGGAGGTCGCCGTACGGATCCTGGCCTCGGCGCAGCTCGACGCGTTGGTGTGTGGGGGAGACCGCCGGGCCGTCGACACCGTCCTCGAGGATCCGCGCCTGAAGGACCTGGCCGGCCTGGTCCGGCCGCCGTTCCTCGGCGTACCGGACCCCAAACAGAAGGTCCTCGAGCAGGCCGGCGTGGACGCCCGCGCGATCCGGATCGAGCTGACCGATCCTCAGGACCTGTTGTCGTAGAGCGCGCGGAAGTCCTGCAGCGTGCCACGGTAGTACTCGAGGTCGTCGGTCAGCTTGGCCCGGGTCACGAGCTCCGGGTTCTGCGCGCGGGACTGGCGGCCGAACTCGGACCACACGGCCTCGTCCGGCGCCACGTCGGCGCCGTCGGGCAGGAACTTGAGCGCCTCACCGACCGCGTCCGCGGCGAACTCCCAGTTCAGCTCGACCGTCTCCCGGTCCTGGTCCGGAGCACCGGTGTAGGCCATGTCCGCCGCGAGCGCCCGGCGTGCGTACGTCGCCGCCACCACGGCCCACTGCGCCGCGTCGACGAGCTGCGAGACACCCAGCCCGAAGCGGGCGCCGATCGTGCGGGCAGCGTCCTCGGAGGCGTACGGGATCTCGATCTCACCGGCCGACGACGCGAGCGTCCAGGCCTGCTCGCCCTCGGCGAGGTTCTCGCCCGGGACGATCGGGGCGGGCTCGGTGGCCGGGGCGGACTGGTCGGCGGCGGTCGTCAGGCTCACGTACACCTGTGCCTCGGCCAGCGTCCTTGCGGTCAGCATCGGTTATCTCGCTCCTGTCTCTCGGCCCCGCTCGCGGTAGGTGTCGCGGGCCGCCAGCAGCCGCTCCAGCCGGAACCGGTCCGGCTCGGCGTCCCAGAGCGCCCGGCCCTGCGGCGTCCAGAACTCGTCCTCCGGTACGGCGTCCTGCCCGGCCGGCACGAACTTGATCACCTCGTCGACCGCGGCCGCGGCGACGGCCAGCACCTTACCGGCCGCGCGCGGATCGGTGGGGACGTCGGCGGTGGCCCGGTCGGCCACGTCCAGCCACTGACCCGGATCCAGCAGCTCGGACGGTTCCGGACCGCCGAACGTCGGCCAGCCCGCCACCCTGGTCTCGCGGGCCGGCAGACCGAACAGGTACTGCCGTTCGACGTCGCAGCCGGGACAGATCCCGGCGTAGCTGATCGCCAGCTCACCTTCCACGTCGGCCAGCCCGTCTTCCCACGGCGTGTCGATCGAACCGCAGTTCGGACAGGGATGTAGCTCCAGGTACAGGTGCGCCTCGTCCCTGGTCCGCGCCACTGCGAACGCCATACCGGCTCCTTCGTCGCGTTGCGCCGTCACGGACCCGCCATGGACGGGCCGCTCGTCGTCGGTGTGATGGTCCGGCTGGCAGCCGCGCCACCGACGGTCGGCTTCTTGCCTTGATTGGTCACCGGGGCCGCCGGGCGTACGGTCCGGCTGTAGTCGAGACCCTTCAGCATCGCGGTGGGAACGCCGTTCTGCTCGAGCGCGGCCGCGACCTTGGTGCTGAAGTTGCCACCGCGCTCTGTGGTGTTGAACAGCTCCCGCAGGTCGACCCGGAGGCGTCCGTCACCCGACGGGTGTGGGCTCTGGGCCATCTGCACCAGCCGCCGGTCCAGGCTGCCGAGGGCGGCGGCGAACCCGCCGTCGCTGACACCGGACAGCACGACGTGGACACCGCGCTCGTCCTGGACCGGCACAGCCTGGTAGAGCCGCTCCTGGCCGCCGTCCTCCTGCACGGCCAGCACCACGGTGGTCCGTTCGGCCATGGCCTTGTCGATCGCGGCCAGCATCGGCTGGTACGGCTGGTACGTCCGCTGTCCCGACGCGTCTTCGCCGTACTCGGTTGCTCGCATGTCCGGCTTCCCGAGCTTCTCCGGCATCGCCTGCAGTTGCAGGCCGTCCAGGGAGACGTCACCGCCGGACTCCATCTGCTGCAGGATGTCGAGGTACTCGTGGTACAGCATCCGCACGTAGAACTCGCCGCGCGCGGCGTCCCGCAGGTGCGTGGTGTTCTTGGTCGTCGGGGTGCCGCGGCCGCTGTCGGTCTGCTGGTTGATCGTGAGGTCGTAGGTGACCGGGAACCGGACGTCGACGAGGTCACCGCCTCGGGTCGCGATGGTCTCGAGCCGGGTGCCGACTGCGTCGGACGACTGCTTCTTGACCTGCTCACCGACCGAGGCAGACATCGAGACGATGCCGTTGTTGAAGCCTCCGGTCACCGTGACCGGAGCGACCTGGTTGCCGGTGGTCGAGCTCTGGACCTTGTGCTGGTAGCGCCGCACGATGCCCGACTGACCCGGTACGCCGTCGGTCAGCAGTTCGATGCCGACCGGCCGGGCGTTGACCTGGACGGCGATGGTCGTCCGGCCGTTGCCGCGCCCCATCAGCGGCTCGAGCTTGAGACCGCCCGGTCCGGTCAGCTGCTCGAACTTGGCTTCCAGCACCATCGGCAGCAGCTGGGTCCCGATCGCCACCTTGTGCTCGGCCAGGCCGGCAACTCCGAGCACGCCGGGCCGGGCCAGGTGCGCTGTCAGCCTGTTGTACAGCTCGTCGGTGACGACCGCGCCCTCGCGGTACGGCAGCATGGAGGCGACCTGTGCGCCCTCGGGCATCACGAACGGGCGGTGCTCCGGGCTGAACTCCCCGGTGGCCTGCTCGGTGCCGGCGTCAGGCGCCTCGCGGACGACTCCGCGCGGGACGAAGGACGTCAGCACGGCGCGCAGCTCGCGCGGCTGCGCGGTCGTGGTCAGCTCGGCCGGAGTCGTCCGGGTGAGCCGCCACCGCGTGCTCGACATCGCCGCCGCGCCGGCGCGGTGCACGCGCTCGACCTCGGTGGTGAAGACGACCCGCCGGGTCACCGGTGTCAGGTCGAGGTCGCCGGTGCGGTGCAGGGTGGTGTTCTGCTTGCCGCTGGCGGCCGAAACCTGCCGGATCCGGTCGGCGCTGAGTCCGCCCGACATCGACGTTCCGTCGCCGTCCTCGCCCTTCAGCTCCACGCCGCCGGAGTGGGTGATGCTGCGGCCGGTCGACTGGTCCTGGCTCTCGAAGCCGTACTTCTGGTCGAAGTCGACCGCCTCGACCTTCGGCAGACCGGGCGTGCCGTCGACCAGGATGTCGCCCTCGAAGTGCGCCTTGACGGTGACGAGCAGCAGGTCGGGATGGTCCTGTCCTTCGACCGGGATCTCGATCGGGGGAGCGGTGTAGCCGCGGGGGCCGAGCATGTTCACCAGGTGGCCCTTGAAGGCGTCCTTGGCGAGGGTCGCCTCAAGCGCGGGCGCGAGCAGTTGGTCGGTGGCCAGCCGCCCGGGCGCCACCTCCTCGACCTGCTCACGGATCTGGGGGAGCAGGTCGACGTCCAGCCGCTCCGGTCCCTCTTGCTTGAGCTCGTAGGGCTGGCTCGAGCCGAGCGTGGCGCGGTAGGAGTTGGGCAGGCCGACGGCACGCTCCTCCGCGGCCACCTGTTCGGTCCGCGCCAGAGTGTCCTCCAGGCGCTCCGCAGGTGTCGGCGCGGTGGATTCCGGGGCCTTGCCGTGCCCCATCACCTTCCGGGTCAGCCGCTCGTCGGTGTGCTCCGCGGCCAGGCCCGTCGTCACACCGGCCTTCTCCTGCTTGTAGCGGCGAACGAAGGCGCCCGCGGTCCGCGGGCTCATCTCGACCTTGTTGGTGAGGTACCGCTCGGCCACGTCCGCTGCGATCGGCAGCGGCAGGTCGAACTGCTCACGCCCGTACAGCTCCAGGGCGGTGTACTCCGGTATCACCTTCTGGACCAGCGCGTCCTGCAGCGGCACGGTCTGCACGACCTTGCCGTCCTGCATCACGTCGGCCACCAACCGGTGCCGCTCGAGCAGCTCGTAGTGCATGCCGGTGTTGATCAACAGCCGCTCGTCGCCCGACGTCTGACTCGTGCCGGTGGACTGCGACCGGCCGGCGACTCTGCCGACGTTCACCTTGCCGCTCGTCGTGGACGGGTCGCCTGGTGTGGCGGCCGGCCCGCCGCCGCCTTCGAGCCCGACCCCGCCCGAGGTCGAGCTGCCGGAGGTGAAGCCGGTGTCGACCATGGTGAGGTTGATGTCACCGGTGACCTGGTAGTTCATCGCCGCGAACGTCTGGCTGACCGGTTCGCTGCGGATCACGATCTTGTAGCTCTGCGGCAGCAGCGTCCGGTCTTCCAGCGCCTGCGCCGGGTTCGCGGGCGCCGGCGTGATCACCAGGGGCAGCTCGTACCGGCCGTCGGTGATCCACTCCTTGTTGGAGAGCATGGCCTCCGGGGACAGCGCGGCGTGCAGCTGCGCGAAGCCGACGGTGTCCGCGCGGATCGCGTCGACCGCCGAGTACAGCCGGTCGGCCGGGTCGCCGGCGTCCATCGCGACCGGGATCGACCGGCTGACGGCCTCTGGGTGCGGCGGCTGCGGGTCGGCCGCGAACTCGGGCTCCTCGGCCTGCGCCAGCGAGCTGTCGTACGCCACGGACATCGTGCCGACGACGTCGGCCAACGGCTCGGAGTCGCCGTCCGGGGTGACCTCGGTGAAGGTGATCCGGATCTTCTGGTCGAGGTTGTCGACCGGTGCGGTGCTCTCGTGCAGCGTGACCCGGTTGATCCGGCTGCCCACCGTCTGGCTGAAGGATCGCGCCAGGGCGTTGCGGCTCAGCTTCACGCCCAGCCGGCCGAGGACGCCGGGCTGTCCCTCCGCCGGTCCGTCGCCGGCCCCGATGCCGCCGGAGACCGGAACGGATCGCGAGCGGCCGAGCATCGCCTGGATCGCCCGAGAGCTGATGCCGAGCCGGGTGACGGTCCGGGACGGGTTGCTGCCCGCGGGCTTGACGTCGCCGAAGTCCTGCGTGACCTTCAGCCGGAACAAGCGGTCCCGCGGCGTGCGGCCGGAATGGTCGACGAGGTGAACCATCAGGCCGGACTGGCAGGCCGTGTTCATCGCGCTCACCATCCGGTAGTCGGTGAACGCCTCCACCACGCGGTCGTAGTTCCGCTGCTGAGCGGTCCGCTGCCGGTTGGACGGCTCCTTGTCCTCGAGGGGCTGGAAGTCGTTGTCGAGCGGAGGCACCAGGCCCAGTTCGCTCAGTTTGGTGAGCGCCTGCTGCCGGGCCTCGTCGACGCCGGTGAGCCCGTCGGGCAGGGCCTTGCCCGTGCCGCGCATCTGGTTCTCGCCGGTCCCGTGCCACGGCGGCACGGTCTGCGGACCGGCGGGCGGTTCGGGGTCGCCGACCAGGAGCGCGCGCCCGTGCTGGTCGAGCCGGATCTCGCTGTCGTCGTCCCGCAGTACGGCGTCCTTGCCGGCCGCGGCGCCCGTCCGCAGCAGCCGGTTCGCCGTCAGCCGCAGCTTCGCCTGGCAGGTGTCGGAGACGACCACCGGCTCGGTGTCCGGATCGCCGATCTTGCGCAGCGTCGCGGTGACCTTGAGGTCGACCAGGACGCCTTGGGTCGGCGACATGTCGCGGTCGACCACCGGCGTGATCGCCGTCGTACTGAGGTTCAGCCCGCCCTGGCGGGAGACGTTGCGGCCGGCCGAGACGTTCGCCGACAAGTCCACGGTGCTCGAGCCGACGTCGGACAGCGCCGTCGGGCTGGGCAGGTAGGCCGGAACGGGCTGGGCCGGATCGAGCGGTGTGCCCGGGTAGGCGACCGACGCCGAGCCGGACAGCGAGGTCCCCGAGGCGCGGCTCGCGCTGGTGGCGGCGAAGTCGACCTCGACCTTCTCCTGGCCCATCTCCCCGCTGCACGCGCCGACCAGCTCGGCGGTGGCCCAGACCGGCTCGACCTCGACCGTGAGCCGGTACGCCGACTCGCCGCCGACCTGGATGGTCCGGCTCAGCCCGCCGGGCTTGGCGAACTCGCCCAGCAGCCGGTACGGGTCCTCGGTGACCCGCCCGAGGATCTGCTCGTACCCGATCCGGTCGATCGCGCCGAGCTTCTGCGTGGCCTCGATGACGAGGCGGTCGTTGAGGTCGTGCAGGCCGGTGATCCGGTTGACCGTGTGCCGCGGGAACCCGGCGTCGAGGTCGGCCGCGAAACCGAGTTGCTCCAGCGTCACGGTGTCGGCCTGCGCCTTGACCGTGTAGGGGCTCGGGACCCAGGTCAGCTGCTCGCCGGCGCTGACGGTCGTGACCGCCGACCACGGCTCGGTCGGCGAGTTCCGGACCTGGATCTCGTACTCACCGGTCCAGCTGTAGGGGACTGACTCACCCTTGTGTACGTCGACCCAGCCGAGCTGAGCGTGGGTGCTCGCGCCGGCGGTCTCGGCGAGCGTCTTGCCGGTGTTGCCGTCGACGCGCGGCGCGAACACCTGCGAGGCCGCCTGGACGGCGGATCCCGGCGGTGCGGCGGCCAGGAGCGGCTGCAGGTTGAGGCCGACGGAGACGTTGCGGGCGTGGGTGTCGGTGATGGAGTTGTTGTGGCCGCCCTCGCCGAGGGTGGCGGACATCTGCTCCGCCATGTCGTAGTCGAGGTCGGTCCGCTCCCGCAGGTTCTCGGCCTTCACCCGGACCCGGACCTGCCGGACCTTGCCGACGGCGTCGTCGGGTGAGCCGGCGACGCTGAAGACCATGCCGTCCGAGAAGAGCTTGCGGTACTGGGCGCCCGGGACCGGGAGTGGACCGGTGTCGGCAACCTGCACGCCGCTCTGGTTCGCCAGCAGTGCCGCGTTGATCGCCTCGACCGGCAGGTTCAGGTGCTGGTCGGTCGGCACGCCTGTCTCGAGATGGTCGACCGGCAGCGCCGCGCGCAGGCTCGCCTGGTACTCGTCCGTCTTGGCGGCAGCCTCGCGCGCCAGCTCGGCGATCTGCTCCGGCTCGTGGTCCGGGTCGTCGATCCGGGCGAGCATGGCCTGGTAGCCGGCCAACGCCGCGCCTGCGTCGTTCGCCGCCTGCTGGTAGGCGTGCGCCAGCTCGGTGTGGCGGCGTGCCTTGGCGAAGGCGGCGGTCGCCTCGGCCCGCAGCTTCCGGGCTCGCTCCGGCGCACCGCGGTCCTTGAGCAGATCCTCGGCCTCGGCCAGGTCGACTTTGCTGGTCGCCTGATCGGCGGTCGTTGCCGCACTGTCGACCTTGGTGTCGGCCTGGTGCTGCAGGTCTGCGGCGGCAGCTTCGAGCTCGGCGATCTGGTCGACGACCTGCTGTCGCAGATGCTCTGGCGTGTTCGCTTCGGGGTTGGCTGCTGCGACAGCTCGTTCGGCGGCGATGCCATCGACGGCCGCGCTGGGGGAGTAGGTCGAGTCCTGCGCCCAGGGCAGGGTCGGCATGGTGCCGCTGCGCCACCAGATCGCGCCGGCCTGGAGGCGGATGTCGCGTTCGAGGTCCGCGACACTGCGCGGTCCGCTCGGCTGACCGTTCGCAAGGGTTTCGGCCTGGGCCTGTTCCCAGTCCCGGGACAGCTGCTGGTAGGCGGTGTAGTCCTCGTTGAGCCGCTGCTCGCGCCGCTCCGAGCCGAGCATCGAGCGCACCCGGCCGAGGATCCCGCGCGGCCGTTCAGCCTGCTCGGCCTGCATCTGCTGCGTCATCCGGCTGAGCTGGCGGACCCAGATCTGCCGGTACTGGTGCTCTGGCACCCACGGTGCGATCCGCAGCACGTGCGGGTCGTTCGCCGTACCGGATCGGAGCGTGCCCTGGGCTGCCAGGCCGCGGTTGGTCGGGAGGATCTCGACGCGGACGTGTTGCGGTACGTCGCGGGTGGTGAGCGTCATCGTCGCCAACCGGGACTGCCGGCTCACGGCTGGCCGGCTGGTGACGGACGAACCCAGGTCGGCCTCACCCAGCTGTGTCAGCGCAGCAAGTGCGGCCAGCTCGCTCTGCTGGGGATCTGCGGTGGCTGTGCGGCCCGTGGGGTCCAGCGCAGTCCCGCGGACGACACGAGTGTCGGTGCGCCGGTGGCTGACGCCGACCGGGTTCCGGTGGCGGCCGGTGCGTGGCTGCGCGGGGGTCGGCGTACCGAGCTGGGTGGCGTTGCGGGTGATCTGCTGCGCTGCCGAGACGATCGCCGTGGCGACCGGGACTCTGGTCTCGCCAGGCATCGCGGCGAGCCGTGCGGCCGCCTCGCTGGACTCCTGCGCGTGCAGCCGCAGCGCGAGGCGAAGCATCGCCTCACCCTCGGTACGACGCGACTGGTCCAGCCCGGGCGTGTGCAGCAACCGGTCGAGCGCGTCCGTCGCGCCGGCTTCGGTCGACTCGCCACGGGCCCGGGCGATCTCCGTGCCCAAGGTTGCGACGGCCTCGGCGAGCATGCGCTCGTCACTGATCCGGTCTGCTGCACGGGCGCTGAGTTTCTCCTCCAGCGCCCGGGCGACGTCCGCCGGCAGCACGTCCCGCCGGCTCGTCAGCCAGATCCGCCCGTCACGCAGCGGCACGGCTGACGGCACGACGATGCCCAACGCGGTTCCGAGGGTTGCGCGAGCGCGACCCGCCGGATCCGGGGCGGTGACACCAGGCGTCGTCAAGACGACCCACCCCTCCCGATCGCGACTCGGTGACCACCAGTTGTCACCGAGCCTCTGGTTTCCGGACGTTAGCAAACTTTCGGTTACTGGCCAGCCACTCAACTCATCCGAACTGTTAACGATTTACGCCTGTCGCCTCCTTACGATCGTCACATGACCGACCGGTTGGGAGCGTCCGAGTGGAGTGTCCCGGAGGCACGGAGCGTTGTGGCCCAGCTGCGATCCGTGGCCGAGCCTGGCCCGGAGTACGACGCTGTCGAGTTGTTCCTCGCTCTGTGTGACTACCTCGACCAGCTCCACGGTTCCCCCGGATTCGACCGGGTCCTGCCCGAGGCCGAGCGTTCCGGGCTGGCCGACGTCGTACGGCAGGTCCGGGGGCGGAGCGCCGTACCGGACGAGGACGGTGAGCGGCTGGTGCAGCCGGTCAACTCGGCCGTCACGCTGGCCGAGGGGCGCGTGCTCGCGGCGCACCTGGAGGCGGCCGACGGGTGGCAGCGCGAGCTCGGACTGGCGCTGCAGGGCCTGTTTAGCTATCTAGACCAGTTGTACGGCGAGCCGGGGTCGTTCACCGAGCTGCTCACGTCCGCGGAGCGGGACCGGGTCGCGAGCCGGTAACGGCACCGGACTCGTGGCGTGGATGGCACCTCGCTGCCATTACGGTAGGGCGCGTGAGTCTCTCCTCCTCCACGCGTACTTCCTCCCAAGGCACCCGCGGAGCGGGCAGATCGGCGGGCAGTGGTACAAACCGCCTGCCGAGCAGCCGGGAACGCCGCCCCGCCTTGGCCGCCCTCGCCGTCATCCTGATCCTGCTCGGCGCCGCCGGCTCCGCGCTGATCGCGGTCAACAGCGGCAACCGGTCCGACTTCGTCGCGATCTCGGCCGACAAACTCCAGCCCGGTCACAAGCTGGACCGCAAGGACCTGGCCCGCGGTGACCTGGCCGGCGCGACCGGCGCGCTGATCCCGTGGTCGGAAGCCGAGGACTACATCGGCCAGTACACGACGACCTGGCTCTACAAGGACCAGTTCGTCACCAAGGCCAACTTCACCAAGACCAAGCCGATCCCCTCCGGTGGCGCCCTGGTCGGCGTCACCTTGGAGGGCGGCCGGGCGCCGTCCGAAGGAATCGGGGTCGGCGACATCGTGTCGGTGATCCGGGTGCCCACCGCGAACCAGGACAGCCAGCAGGCCGCGCCACTGGTCGCCGCGGCCGAGGTGACCGCCAGTTCGGGCGGTATCGCGGACTCGAAGAACAACGCGAACACGCTGAACGTGACCATCCTGGTCCCGACCGAGAAGGCGACCGCCGTCGCGGCTGCTGCGGCGGCCAAGACCTTGGTGCTGACCGTGCTCAATCCGGGCACGCCGGCCGAGGTCTCCCGCACCGACGGAGACGGTTGATGGCACTGGTGGCACTGGCGAGCGCAAAGGGCTCGCCCGGGGTGACGACTGCCAGCCTCGTCTTCGGCGCGCTCTGGCCGCGGCAGGTGCTGCTGGCCGAGTGCGACCCGGCCGGCAGCGACGTGGCGATCCGGATGACCGCACCGGGCGGCACCCCGCTCAACTCCGACCGTGGCCTGGTCAGCCTGGCCGCAGCCAGCCGCAAGGGGCTCAGCGACGAGGTGATCCTCGCGCACAGCCAGCAGCTCGACGGTGGCCTCGATGTCATGCTCGGCGTCCGTTCGCCCGAGCAGGTCGGCGGCATGGGCGGTCTGTGGCATCCGCTCGGCATCTCGTTCAACCAGATGCAGAACGGCGACGTACTGGCCGACTGTGGTCGCATCGGAGCCTCGTCTCCACAACTGCCTGTCGTGCAGTCCGCCCGCCTGGTCGTCCTCGTCTGTACGGCGACCGGCTCGTCGGTCGCGCATCTCCGCGAGCGCTTGTCGTCTTTGGTGCACCACGTCGACGCACAGCTCGGTGTGGTCGTGGTGGCCGACCCGAAGCGGCGGGACGGCGTCAAGCAGGTGTGGACCGTGCTGGACGCGATGTCCGTGCCGGTGCGGCACCGGTGGCACCTGGCCTACGACCCGGCCGGCGCGGCGTTCTTCGACGGGCGCGGTCACGGCCGGCTGGACAAGACCCAGCTGATCCGGTCCGCGACCGACATCACCGCGGAGATGGCCGCCATCGTCGCTGCGCCGCCGCCGGAGAACTTCGACATGGCGCACGCCGCTTTTCCACCGCAGGGTGATTGGCAGTGAGCGAGCGAAGCGAGGTCACCATCAAGCGCAGTGCGTCTCGTGTCTCATCGGCGCCCGGAGCGAAGCGAGGACGTCGATGAGCGCCGACCAGGAGCTGGTTCGCAAGCTGCGGGTGCAGGTCGCCGAGCGGCTGAACGAACAACGCCGGCGCGACCAGGTGAACGGCGTGCCGCCGATGAGCGCCGAGGACGAGCGTGAGTACGCGCGCTCGCTGATCGTCCAGGTGCTCGAGGACCACGCCCGCTACGAGCTGGCCGAGGGCCGGACGCCGCCCACGCCCGACGACGACGCGCAGATCGCCGGCGCCATCCACTCGGCGCTGTTCGGGGTCGGCCGGCTGCAGCCGCTGATCGACGACCCGGACGTCGAGAACATCGACATCAACGGCTGTGACCAGGTGTTCGTCCAGTACGGCGACGGCCGCGAGGAGAACCCTGGTCCGGTCGCCGAGTCCGACGACGAGCTGGTCGAGCTGATCCAGGTGCTGGCCGCCCACGCGGGCCTCACCAGCCGGCCGTTCGACTCGGCCAACCCGCAGCTCGACCTGCGGCTGCCGGACGGCTCCCGGTTGTCCGCCGTCATGGGCGTCACGGCGCGACCGGCGGTCTCGATCCGGCGCGCCCGCCTGGGCCGGGTGTTCCTCAAGGACCTGGTTGCCAACGGCACCATGTCCGAGGACGTCGGCTCGTTCCTGCGGGCGGCGGTCGCGGCCCGCAAGAACATCATGATCGCGGGCGCGACGAACTCGGGGAAGACGACGCTGCTGCGCGCCCTGGCCAACGAGATCCAGCCGCACGAGCGGCTGATCACGGTGGAGCGCTCGCTCGAGCTCGGCCTGGGCGAGTTCAAGGACCTGCACCCGAACGTGGTCGCGTTCGAGGAGCGGCTGCCGAACTCCGAGGGCGTCGGCCAGGTCAGCATGGCCGACCTGGTCCGCCGGTCGCTGCGGATGAACCCGTCCCGGGTGATCGTCGGCGAGGTGCTCGGCGACGAGATCGTCACCATGCTGAACGCGATGAGCCAGGGCAACGACGGCTCGCTGTCGACGATCCACTCGAACAGCTCGATGGAGGTGTTCAACCGGATCAGCACCTACGCGATCCAGGCGATGGAGCGGCTGCCGATGGACGCCACCCAGATGCTGATCTCCGGCGCCCTCGACTTCGTGGTGTTCGTCCGCAAGCACAACGACTACCAGCGCGGCGGCGGCCTGAGCCGGTACATCGAGAGCATCCGCGAGGTCACCGGCTGGGACGGCCGGGTGCTGTCCGGCGAGGTGTTCGCGCCGGGTCCGGACGGGCGGGCGGCCGCGCACGCTCCGATCGCCTGCATGGACGAGCTCGAGTACTTCGGGTACCAGCCGCTCGTGCACGGAACGTGGGCCTGAGGTGAGGCGGCGATGAACGACCGGACCCTGCTCGCACTGCTCTGCGGAGCGGTGGTCGGCGGCGCGCTCCTGCTGCTGGTCGTCGCCATCCGCGGCACCGTGCCCAAGGACGAGACCCCGTCGCTGTTCCGCCGTGGCACCGGCGTCGAAGGGCGGAAGAACCTCGTCCGCCTCGGCACCGGGATCGGCGTCGGCCTGCTCGTCCTGGTGGTGACCCGCTGGCTCGTCCTCGCCGTCGCGCTCGGCCTGCTGGCCGCGATGGCCGACCGGTTCTTCGGCGGCACCGGCGAGGAACGCCGGGCGATCGAGCGGCTGGAGGCGCTGGCCACCTGGACCGAGGCGCTGCGCGACACCATCGCCGGCGCGGTCGGCCTCGAGCAGGCCATCCCCGCGACCGCGGTGAACGCCGCCCCGGCGATCAAGCCCGGCCTTAACCTGCTCGTCGACCGGCTGCGCATCCGCGAACCGTTGCCCTCGGCACTGATGCGGTTCGCCGACGACCTGAACGACCCGTCCGCCGACCTGATCGTCGCCGCCCTGGTGCTGAACGCCCGGCTGCGCGGTCCCGGTCTGCGTGAGGTGCTGACCGCGCTGGCCGACTCGGCCCGCGAGGAGCTCGACGTACGGCGGAAGGTCGCGGCCGAACGGCGGTCGACCCGGCGCTCGGTCCAGGTGGTCGTCGCGATCACGCTGCTGGTCGCGGCCGCGCTGGTGCTGTTCAACCCGACGTACGTCGCGCCGTACACCAGCTTCATCGGGCAGTTCGTGCTGTTCATCGTGATCGCGCTGTACGCGCTCGGGCTGGTCTGGCTGCGCAAGCTGGCCAAGATCGAGGTCCCGGAGCGGTTCCTGATCGGCAGTGCCGACAAGCGGGCCAAGCGGGCCGGCGACGACCGGATGGAGGTGGTGGGCTGATGACGTGGGCCTTCGTCTCCGGTGGCCTGGTCGGCCTCGGCGCGTACCTGCTGGTGCGGATGTTCATCAAGCCGTCCGCGAACGTGCTGTCCACCATCGCCCGGATCGACGCCGGGCGGACCGGGTACGGCGGCGCCGCCACCCAGAGCGCGGCCGGCGAGAAGGTGCTCGGCGGTCTCGACCGGGCCCGCGAGTCGCTCGGCCGGCGGCTCGAGTTCGAGGCGAACGCCCGCGGCTGGGCGTTCGGCCGGCTGCGCCGCGACCTCGCGGTGATGAACCAGCCGTTCGCCGCGATGCTCGCGACCAAGGTGTTCTTCGCGCTCGGCGCGATGATCTTCATCCCGGTCGTGCTGTTCCTGTTCGCGATGCTCGGCCTCAGCGCCCCCGGCGCGACGCCGGCGATCGTCACGCTGGGCGCGATGGCGTTCGCGTTCTTCCTGCCCGACCTGGCGTTGCGGCAGGAGGCGGAGGCGCGGCGGCGCGACTTCCGGCACGTGGTCGGCAGCTTCCTGGACCTGGTCGCGATGAACCTGGCCGGCGGCCGCGGCCTGCCCGAGGCGCTGATGACCGCGTCCACGATCGGCGACCACTGGGCGATGGCCAGGATCCGGCAGGCGCTGGCAAACGCGCGGCTGATCGGCATCACGCCGTGGGACGCGATGGCCCGGCTGGGCGAGGACCTCGGCGTCGAGGAGCTCCGCGACCTCGCGTCGGCGCTGGCGCTGGCCGGTGACGAGGGCGCGAAGATCCGGGCCTCGCTGCTGGCCCGGGCGGCGTCGCTGCGCCGCAAGGAGCTCGCGGACGTGGAGGGCAAGGCGGGGGAGCGGTCGCAGTCGATGCTGGTCGCCCAGCTCGTCATGTGTGCCGCGTTCATGCTGTTCCTCGGTTTTCCGGCCGGGATCGCGATCCTCGGGAACTGAAACGGGTAAGGGCAACCTGGACGGATCCGTCGAGCGGAATGGTCCGTCGTACAGGGCATACTGAGGCCCGCACTGGGCCTCATGATCGGGAAGGCATACGGATGAACTCGGAACTGCAGTTCTGGCGCGCGATGGCCGGCTACGCGGTGGCGCGGGCCCACACCCAACGGGCCCGGGCTCGGCAGGGACGGACCCAGCTCGGCGCCTCGGCGCTGGAGTGGGCCATCATCTCGGCCATCCTGGTGGCCGCCGCGCTGGCGATCGGCCTGGTGGTCCGCCGCGTCATCGACAAGCGCACCGGCGAGATCGAGAACGGCTGATCCTGGTGCACCGGCGACGGTCCGAGGGAGGTGCGACCTCCCTCGAGCTGGCGATCCTGGCGCCGATGATCCTGGCGCTGATCTTCATGTCGATCCAGACGGCGCTGTGGCTGTACGGGCGGTCGGTCGCGCTGAACGCGGCGCAGGAAGGGGTCTCGCGCCTGCGCCTGGTCCAGCCGCCGGTGTACAACGAGGGCGTCGGCGAGCAGATCCGGGGCGACATCAAGGCGTACGCGCAGCAGCTCGGCGGGACCACGCTGCAGAACGCCGAGGTCGAGCCGCCGTCGTACAACAACCCCGAGGGGATGGTGTCGTTCACCGTGACCGGTGACACCGTCTCGCTGGTGCCGGGCCTGAAGCTGCACGTCGAGCGCACCGCGACCGGGCCGATCGAGCAGTTCGAGGCCGACGACAAGTGAGTGAGGACATGGAGCGGAAGCTGGGGGCCCGCCGACCGCCTCGGCACGCCCGCCCGACGGTGCGGTACATCCGCTCGGGCGGACGGCACCGGAAGCCGACGGAGCAGGGCACGATGGCTCTCGAGCTGGCCGTGCTGGCGCCGATCCTGCTGATCCTGTTCATGTTCCTGCTCGCCTGCGGCCGGTACTTCCAGACCTCCTCCCTGCTGGAGAGCGCGGCCCGCGACGGCGCCCGCTCGGCCAGCCAGGCGCGCTCACTGAGCGAGGCCCAGGGGTACGTCGACGACGCGGTGAACCGGACGATGGGCCAGGCGTTCAAGTCCTGCAAGGAGACCGCCAGCGGCACCATCACCACCCAGTTCGCCGCCGGCACGCCGTTGTCGGTCGAGGTCACCTGCACGATCGACTACCGCGACCTCGGCCTGCTCGGGATCGGCGGCGACACGACGATCACGAAGCGGTTCAGCTCCTCGGTCGACCCGTACCGCGGGGTGCGCGATGGCTCGTGAGCGCCGGTCCCGGGTGGCGGACTTCTTCCGGATCGATGCCCCGAGCAACCATCGGCGGACGATCGGCCGCGGCGCGCTGAGCCCGGCGGTGGCGATCCTGGCGGTGATGATCTTCACGCTGGCCGGCCTGGTGATCGACGGCGGCCGCCAGCTCGGCGCCCGGTCCCGGGCGGTCGGCTACGCGCAGGAGGCGGCCCGGGTCGGCGCCGCGAGCATCCAGCTGAACTCCGCCGAGGCGAAGATCGACACCGCCAAGGCGGCCACCGCGATCGCCGGGTTCTGCGCGCAGGTGTCGTCCAACGACCCGGCCGTGACCTCCTGCGGCCCGACCAGGCTGACCGACGAGCAGGTCGAGATCCGGGTTGCCCTGGACAACAAGACGACGTTCCTCGGCCTGATCGGCAAGACCAGCCTCAAGGCCAGCGGGATCGGCACCGCGCACGCCGAGCAGGGCATCAAGAAGGCCGACGAGAGCCCGACGATCCCGCCGATCGCCGTGCAGACCACGCGGGACGACCCGGGCGCGCCGATCACCACCGCGGTGCCGCCGACGCTCGACCTGCCGTGCCCGTCCTGGACGATCGGCTCGCCGACACCGACGTGGACCCTGGAGCCGCTGCCGTTCCCGAGGACCTGTACGCCGAGCATCACGCCGACTCCCGACCCGGAGAGCCCGCCGCCGTCGTCGACCCCGCCCACCAGCCCACCGACCAGCTAGAGCCGAAGGAATGCCACCCGTGCGAAGCCTCGCCCTTCCCGCAGCCGTCCTGGCCGGCCTCCTCCTGCTGTCCGGCTGCGGCGGCGGCAACGAGAACGACGGCGGCCGCCCAGTCCCGGTCGACGGCCCCGGCGGCTCCGGTACGACGTCCGGGACGCCGTCCGGGACGCAGTCCACCCCGACAAGCGAGCCCAGCAGCCGGCCCTCGCAGTCGGCCGCCACAGCAGAGGCGAAGGCCCAGGTCATCATCAAGGCCGGGAACTACGCGTCCAATCCAGCCGTCCAAGGCCTCGTGTCCAGCTACCCGCTCTACTTCCAGGCGCTTGTCACCAAGGACGACACGATCCTGAAGAAGCGGTTCCCCTCGTTCTTCTACGCGGACGTGTCGGAGGGGATCGTCGATGCCAAGCGCAACGGCTGGATCATGCGCCCGCCGGGGAGCGTCGTCGTGGTCGGCGCGCGGGGCCAGTCGGACGGCACTGTCCGGGTGCAGACCTGCCGCTCGCAGACCACGCAGTACTGGGACCCGAAAGCGCGGGCCTGGACCGTGGTCGCCCCGAAGGGCTCGCCTGAGGTGATCGAGATGATCAAGACCGGCATCGGCTGGCTGCCGTACCGGCTGGCGCCGTCGAAGGGTGTGAACTGTGCGCGGGTGAAGTATCCGGCCTAGGCCAGAAGGATCGAATTGAGATTCCGAATAGGTGACGGGGAATCGAGCACCGGGCATGATGCACCTGGTCGAAGATAATCTGCGGGTAGCCGAGTCTGGGGAGTGAGGATGCAGAACCGAGTGGGCCGTGGACTTGTCGTCCTGAGCGCCGTACTCGCACTGGTCATGGCCGCACCGGCCACCACTGCCACCGCCGACACCATCCACAGCGGCACCACGGTCTGCAGCATGTACGTCAACTCGATCGGCTTCGGTGCCTACTGCAGCAACGGCGAGCCCTACCTGGGGAACGGGACCCCGCCGCCCACATGGCAAGAGCGGCTGGGCGGCCGGCCGTTCATCCCGTGTCGCGACTTCCCCATTCCCGACGGCATCCAGCTTCCGCGGGCGCCGGAGGGAAAGAAGTGGGTGCTCCGGATCACGATCACCGACTACAAGCTCGACACGTACGACGGTGGTCCGACTGCCCACCTGGAGCGCGCCTACATTCCAGTGAGCCCGGAGGAGGAGGCGCAGTGCCCGTTCCCGGACTACATGGCGTACTTCTGGCGCGAGTTCAGGAGCAGCTACCCGGAGCCGGCGCTGGTGATCATGCCGACGTTCACGCCGCGGGTGAACGTGCCTGCCTTCTTCTCCCTGACCCGGGAGAGTTCGCGGGCGGAGGCAGCAGTGGGTGCGTTGAGTGGCTACATCAACCCGACTCACAACCTGACGATGCGGGGCCTGGTCGTCGCGATGAAAGTCGATCCCGGCGACGGGACGCCGCCGTTCGACTGCCTGATGGGTGCCACACCGCTCGACGATCCCGACGGGTATGACGAGAACCAGGACCCTTTCCACCAGATGAACACGTGCAAGCACACGTACAAGCGATCCAGCGCGAACCAGCCGGACGGCATGTACACGGTGAAGCTCACCATCACGTGGGAAGTGTCGTACTGGATCGGCAAGGACGCCGGCGGTTGGCACTCGATCGGTAAGGCCAACGTCAATGCGGTGCAGCGGTTGCCGGTGCAGGAAGTGCAGGCCATTGGTGGCTGAGGGTGGGGCAATGCGTGGGGGTATGGAGGAACGATGGTAAGGACGAATGAGCCGGTGCAGTCGGCACGCCTGCCGCAGCGACGGTCGGGGAGCCCGGGCGCGGACCGGCTGAAGGGTTTCGTCGCGCTGCTCGCGATCCTGGCGATCGTCGGCGGCGTCCCGTACGTCCTGCTGCGGTTCTTCGGCACGCCGTGGCCGGAGCAGGTCCCGAGCCGCGACGTGCTGTTCAGCGAGCTCAGCATCGACACCGTGCTCGGCATCCTCGCGTTCTTCATCTGGATCGCCTGGCTGCACTTCGTCGTCTGCCTGGTCGCGGAGGCGGTCGCGGAGATCCGCGGCCACGGCCTCTCGCCACGGATCCCACTCGGCGGCGGCTCGCAGGGCCTGGCTCGCCGGCTGATCTCCACCGTCGTCCTGATCGGCGCTGCCGCAAGTGTGAGCGTCCCGCTCGCGAGCGCCGCGACCACCCACAGCACCGGTGCCCCGACGGTCGCGACGGCGACGCAGGGCGGGGACCAGGAGTCGAAGAACACGTTCCGCCAGACCGAGTCGCGCAGCACGGTGCTCAGCGGCAACCAGGCCGGCACCACGCACACCGGCGTACGGACGAACAGCGACGACAAGGGCCAGGTGGTCAAGTACACCGAGGTCCGTCCGCCGCAGGGCCGCAACTACGACTGCCTGTGGGACATCGCCGAGCGGTACCTGGGTGAAGGCCGCCGTTACAAGGAGATCTACGAGCTCAACAAGAACAAGCTCCAGCCCGACGGCCGCCGGCTGACCAACCCGGACCTGATCCTGCCGGGCTGGCAGGTGCGGCTGCCCGCCGATGCCAAGGGCCCGGGGGTGCACACCGTCCGGGTGAAGATCGACGGCACCACCACGACCGTCAGCCAGGGAACCAAGACGACGCCGTCGACCGGAACCAAGACCTCCATCGGCGCGAAGACGTCGACGGGGACCAAGACCACGACGGGTACGGCGTCGAAGACCGAGCCGGGGCCGGGGAACCGGTTCTTCGAGGGCCAGGCCACCGAGAAGGGCTCGTCGGTCACGATCGGCAGCGCGGGCCGGGACCCGGGCGCGAAGAACGTGAAGCCGGGCGAGCCGGGGATCTCGGTCGCCCCGCACGGTCCGGGCACCCAGTCCGAGCAGGGCGAACCGGCGGCCGGTGGCACGAAGGTGCCCGAGCCGGCTCCGGTCGCGGTGGAGGACGGCGGGATCAACGCCACCGAGGCCGGGATCTACGGCTTCGGCGCCACGCTGCTCGCGGCCGGCCTCGCGCTTGCGCTGCGCCGCCGCCGCGGCTGGGCACAGGGCCCCGGTCCGAAGGCGGCCGGGCACCGGCAGACGGAGATCGGGCTGCGGCTCGCCTCCGACATCCCGACCGCCACCTTCGTCGACAACGCGCTGCGCCAGCTCGGCGCGGACATGACCCAGGCGAGCCGGCCGATGCCGAAGGTCGTCGCCGCGCTGGTGACCGACCGCGCGCTGACGCTCGTGCTCGACCCGTACGAGGCGCAGACGCCGCCGCCCGCGCCGTGGCAGGTCATTGCCGACGGCACCCGCTGGACGCTGCGCCGGGCCTACGCACCGACCACGGACGTGACGGCGCCGGCGCCGTACCCGACGCTGGTGACGATCGGGCGGAACGCGGACGGCGCGACCGTGCTGGTCGACCTCGACACCGCGAACGGCATCGTCAGCTTCGGCGGGGTGAACAACCCGTCCCGGGACGTGGTCGGCTCGCTCGCGGTCGAGCTGGCGACCAACCTGTGGTCCGAGGGCGCGCACGTCAGCATGGTCGGGTTCGGTGACGACCTGTCCGCGCTGTCGCCGAGCCGGCTGAGCTACTGGGTGCGGCTCGACGACGCGATCGCCGAGGTCACTCGCCGTACCGAGGCGCAGGTCCAGGCCTGTGCGCGACGCAACCTGGAGTCGGTGGCCGAGGCCCGGATGGCGCACCCGGACGCGGCGATGTGGGGTGCGGAGATCATCTTCGTGTCGGCGCCGCCGTCGCCGGCCGAGCAGGACCAGCTGAACCGGCTGGCCGCGGACCACAAGCGCACCATCGCCGTAGTGGTGGTCGGCGACGTGATCGCCTCGCCGTGGCGGTTCGTGGTGGACGAGAAGAACCAGGCCGTCTGCCGGCTGCTCGGCCTCGAGGTCGATGCCCACAGCATCGATCCCGCCCAGTTCGCGGACCTGGTCGCGCTGTTCGAGGCGGCCGAGTCGGACTCGCTGGACAAGCGCCGGGCCGAGCAGGACATGCCGGCGTACGAGTTCTCCACCACCGACCTGAGCCAGCCGGCGCCGGTCGAGGTGGACCTGCTCGGGCCGGTCGAGGTGGACGCTCGCGGCACGATCGACGAGGGCCGCGTGCAGCTGTCGTCCGAGATCGTCGCGTTCCTGGCCAGCCAGGACTACGGCGTGCACCCGAACGTGCTGGCCGGCGCGATCTGGCCGCGGGGCATCAGCGAGGAGCTCCGGGACGCGGCGCTCGAGCACACCCGCCGCTGGGTGGGTGTGGACGCGATGTACGCCGACGAGTCCGGACGCTGGATGCTGAACCGCAGCGTCGTACGGGTCGACTGGGACGTGTTCCGCACGCTGGCCAAGCAGGCGACGATGATGGACGACCCGCGTGGTCCGCTGTCGACGGCGCTGAGCCTGGTGCACGGCCCGGCCTGGTCGGACCTGCCGGCCGGTCGGTACTCGTGGCTCGCTGCGTCGGGCATCGAGCGCCGGATGGCCGAGGCAGTCGTCGACGCCGCGCTCAAGCTGGCCGAGGCCTCGCTGCGGTACAACGACGGCAACCTGGCCCGCACGTCCCTGCAGACCGGCCTGAGCTTCTCGCCGGCCTCGGAGGAGCTGTGGCGAGCCACGCTGCGCCTGGCCTCGCACTTCGGTACGCCGGCCGACGTCACCAACGTGGCGTCGCAGATGTACGCAGCCCTCGCCAAGCACGGCGGCCCCCGCGGCGCGGAGGCCGAGACCGACGCCCTCGTCGACGAGATCCTCCCCGGCTACCACCGCCCCGCCGCCGTCGCCTGACAACCCCCAAGATCGGGGTTGCCCACTGAGGTTGGGGGTTGCCCACTGGGAATTTCAGTGGGCAACCCCCGAAGTCAGAGGGCAGGTCAGAGGGTGTCGGCGGACCAGGTGTCGCAGGCGGTCATGTCGCCGGAGTCCATGCCGGTCTTGAACCAGCGCATCCGCTGCTCGGCGGTGCCGTGGCTGAAGCTCTCGGGGTTGACCTGGCCCTGGGTCTTCGACTGGATCCGGTCGTCGCCGACGGACGCGGCGGCGTCGAGGCCGCGCTCGATGTCGTCCTGGGTGAGGCCGCTGATGAAGGTGTCGCCGTCCGCGTCCGGGACGGTGGTGGCGTGGTTGGTCCAGATGCCGGCGAGGCAGTCGGCCTGGAGCTCGGAGCGGACCGCGTCGGAGGTAGGCCCGTTGCGGGTCTTGATCCGGCCCAGGATGCCGTACAGGTTCTGCACGTGGTGGCCGTACTCGTGCGCGACGACGTACGCCTCGGCGAAGTTGCCGCCCTTGGCGCCGAGCTCGGTCTGCAGGGTCTGGAAGAACCCGAGGTCGAGGTACACGCGCTTGTCGCCGGGGCAGTAGAACGGCCCGACCGCGCTGGTGGCCGGACCGCACGCGGTGTTCACCGAGCTGTCGAAGACGCGCATCGGCGCCCGGGTGTACTTCTTGCCGCGGCGCGGCAGCTCGGACGCCCAGAAGCCCTCGATCGAGTTCTGGTAGAACACGAACCGGCAGTCCGGGTTGTTCTGCAGGTCGGTGCCCTTCCTGCACGAGTCCAGGTTCCCGGCGGCGGTGTTGCGGACGGTGGGCTCCTCGCTGCCGCCGCCTCCGCCCGGCAGGCCGCCGTTCAGCAGCAGGATGACCACGAGCAGGATGATGCCGCCGATTCCGCCGCCGATCGGGATCGTGCCGCCGGGCAGCAGACCGCCGCCGCCTCCGCCACTACCACGAGTGTCCTCGACACCGCTGGTGTCGAGATCCGCATCCGGGTTGAATTTCACAGCACATAGACTAGACGTGAGTGCGGGGGATTCAGCCGTGTCGTGACGCAGCGCCGCCGACCCGCCACCGACCGATCCCACGAGCTTGAGGACGCCTGCCACCGCGATGATCACTGTCTCCAGCCTCGAGGTCCGCGTGGGCGCCCGTCAGCTGCTCGCCCCCGCCTCGTTCCGGGTCGGGCCGGGTGACAAGGTGGGCCTGGTCGGTCGCAACGGCGCCGGCAAGACCACGCTGACCAAGATCCTGGCCGGCGAGGGCCTGCCGGCCAGCGGTTCGGTCAGCTCGTCGGGCGAGATCGGCTACCTCCCGCAGGACCCGCGGACCGGCGACCTCGAGGTGCTGGCCCGGGACCGGATCCTGTCCGCCCGCGGCCTGGACGACGTCGTACGGCGGTTGCGCAGCGCCGAGAAGTCGATGGCCAGCGCGGACGAGAAGACCCGCGCCAAGGGCATGCGGCGGTACGAGCGCGCCGAGGCCGACCTGCACGCCGCCGGCGGCTACGCGGCCGAGTCGGAGGCGTCCCGGATCGCGGCGAACCTCGGGCTGCCGGACCGGGTGCTGGGCCAGCCGCTGAGCACGCTGTCCGGTGGTCAGCGCCGCCGGGTCGAGCTGGCCCGGATCCTGTTCTCGCAGGCGGAGACGCTGCTGCTGGACGAGCCGACCAACCACCTGGACGCGGACTCGATCGTCTGGCTGCGCGACTTCCTGAAGTCGTACGCCGGTGGCGTGATCATGATCAGCCACGACGTCAACCTGCTCGAGGAGACCGTCACCCGGGTCTTCCACCTGGACGCGAACCGCGCCGAGATCGACGTCTACAACGTCGGCTGGAAGGCGTACCTGACCCAGCGCGAGACCGACGAGCGGCGGCGCAAGCGCGAGCGGGCGAACGCGGAGAAGAAGGCCGGCCAGCTGGTCGACCAGGCGAACAAGATGCGCGCCAAGGCGACCAAGGCGACCGCGGCCCAGCAGATGCTGCGCCGGGCCGAGCGGCTGATGTCCGAGCTCGAGGGCGAGCGCAAGGCCGACCGGGTCGCGAAGATCGCGTTCCCGACGCCGGCGCCATGCGGCAAGACGCCGTTGATGGCGCGGGAGCTGTCCAAGTCCTACGGCTCGCTGGAGATCTTCACCGACGTCGACCTGGCGATCGACCGCGGCTCGCGGGTCGTCGTCCTCGGGCTGAACGGCGCCGGGAAGACCACGCTGCTGCGGATCCTGGGCGGGATCGAGAAGTCGGACACCGGCGAGGTGATCGACGGGCACGGCCTCAAGCTCGGGTACTACGCGCAGGAGCACGAGACCCTGGACGTGAACCGGACCGTCCTGGAGAACATGAAGACCGCGGCGCCGGACCTCAACGAGACGCAGGCCCGCAGCGTGCTCGGTTCCTTCCTGTTCACCGGGGACGACGCGGACAAGCCGGCCCGGGTGCTGTCCGGTGGCGAGAAGACCCGGCTCGCGCTGGCGACCCTGGTCGTCTCGGCGGCCAACGTGCTGCTGCTCGACGAGCCGACCAACAACCTGGACCCGGCGTCCCGGGCCGAGGTGCTGAACGCGATCCGCTCGTACGCCGGCGCGATCGTGCTCGTCACCCACGACGAGGGCGCCGTCGAGGCGCTCGAGCCGGAGCGCGTCCTGCTGCTCCCGGACGGCGTCGAGGACCTCTGGACGAACGAGTACGCCGACCTGATCTCGCTGGCGTAGTTACTCCAGAGTATCTTCCTCCGTATGACGGACTTGGGACTGCGGTTGACGGTGGACGGGCCGGTCGCACGGGTCGTGCTGGACCGGCCGGAGGTGCGCAACGCGCAGACTCCGGCGATGTGGCGAGCCTTGGCCGACTTCGGTACGGCGCTGCCGCCCGAGGTGCGCGTGGTCGTCGTGTCGGGGGAGGGGCCGTCGTTCTCGGCCGGCCTCGACCGGCGGCTGATCATGGGCGAGAACGCCGACGGCGAGGAGCCGCTGCTCGCGCTCGGCGCGAAGCCGGCCGCCGAGGTGCACGAGACGATCGCCGGGTTCCAGGCGGGGTTCGCCTGGCTGCGGCGTCCTGAGATCGTCAGCATCGCGGCGGTGCAGGGCCACGCGGTCGGCGCCGGGTTCCAGCTCGCGCTGGCGTGTGACCTCCGCGTGGTCACGCCGGATGCTCGCTTCAGCATGCGTGAGCCCGCGCTCGGCCTGGTGCCGGATCTGGGTGGCACGCAGCCGCTCGTCCAGTTGGTCGGCTACTCCCGGGCGCTCGAGATCTGCGCGACGTCCCGGTGGGTCGAGGCCGCCGAGGCGAAGGAGCTCGGCCTGGCGAACATCGTCGTACCGGCCGAGGAGCTGGCCGGCACGGTGAAGGACCTGTCGGACGCACTGCTGGCTCCGCTGCCTGGCGCGGTCCGGGAGACGAAGGCGTTGCTCCTGGGCGCTGCAGACCGAGGCTACGAGGAGCAGCTGAAGGCCGAGCGCGAGGCCCAGGAGCGTCGCCTCAAGGAGCTTCTGGCAAGCCTGGGTTAGGTGTCCGAACCTCCGACTCAGGACACTACGGCCAGTTGCTGATCTCCACGTCGTTCGGCGAGGGGTCGCCCTTGCCGGTCTCGACGTACTTCTTCAGGCTCAGCAGGAAGCTGGCCCACTTGGTGCTGCAGTGGTGCATGAACTCGACGGGTTCCTTCCAGCCCTCGTGCTTGAAGACGACGATCGCCCAGTCGTCGACCTGGGAGAGCTCGAACCCGACGTGCGTGCCGATCCACTCGTCCGGTCCGTCGACGACCTCCCACCGGACGAGCTCGCCGGCCTTCGACTCCAGGACCTTCATGTCGAAGCCTTCGCCGCCCGCGCCGGCGAACCGGAACTTGATCACCCCGTCGATGCCGGGGTCGCCGTGCGTGTCCTCGGTCCACCAGCCGGCCAGTCCGTCGATGGTGGTGAGGGCTTCGGAGACGTCGTCGAGGGATGCCCGTGCCCCGATTCTGTGCAAGATGTCGACCATTTCACGTGCCTTTCTGATGTCTTTGGGTGTGGATGGCCTCCGCCATCCGCTTGATCCGCTGGAGCCGGCCGTCCCATGCGTCGCGGACGGTCGACAGCTGTGCGACCGCGCGGGCGAGTTGGGCCTCGTCGACCGTGTACAGGCGTTCCCGGCCGGAAGGGGTGACCTGGACCAGGCCGACCCGGTCGAGGACGCCGAGGTGCTTGGCGACCGCCTGCCGGGTGACCGGCAACTGGTCGCTCAGGCTGGTCGCCGTACCGCCGTTGCCGGCCAGCAGTAGGTCGAGCATTCGCCGCCGGGTCGGGTCGCCGACGGCCGACCAGAGGTCGTCGTCGATGGCGACGTTCATGGCGTCGACACCAGCCGGTCGACGTACGGCGTGAGGCGGGGGAGGAAGTAGTCCCAGCCGGTGATGTGGTCGCGGTACACCTCGTCGGGGGCGGCCGACTCGTCGAACCCGGTCTCGGAGAACCGCAGCAGCGTGCCCGCACCCACCGGGACCAGGTCGAACGTCACGAGCAAGGAGTTCGCCGTGGTCGCGACCGCATCCAGCTCGTACGCCCACCGGAAGCTGAACCGCCGTGGCGGGTCCGCCTCCAGGACCGTCAGCGGCACGACCTTCCCGTCCGGCCGGTTGGTGAACGAGACGGTGCCGGTTGCGCCGGGCGCCCGCTCGTACTCCGCCTCGTCCGGCCACCACTCGCGCAGGTGCTCCGGCATGCTGATGACCTCGTACACCACCTCCGGAGCGGCGTCGATGTGGATCTCCCGGTCGATGCTGCGCTGCGCCATCCCACGTCTCCTCGTCATCCCGCAACCTTTGGTTGCACATGACTGTACGGCGCTCGTCGCCGATGTGCAACCATTGGTTGCTCGAAGGAAGTTCGGGACGTGACCGCGTGTTGTCACCGTTGACGAGAAGAGCAGGGAGGGAACCGGATGTCGGGAATGCGGCCCATGGGCGGTGGGATGCCCGGAGGTATGGGCGCCTACGGCTGGCGGCGGCAGGACGCGTCGGTGGCCGGCCAGAAGCTCGCCAAGGGCACGTTGCGGCGGATCCTCCGGTTCGCCCGGCCGTACCGGTGGCACATCACGCTGTTCCTGCTGCTCGTGATCGTGTCGGCCTTCCTGGTGATCGCGTCGCCGTTGCTGTTCAAGAAGATCGTCGACGACGGCATCGGCAAGGGCGACGCCGGCCTGGTCACCGCGCTGGCTCTGGTGGTCGCGCTGCTCGCAGTGTTCGAGGCGGTGCTCGGCCTGATCCAGCGGTGGTTCTCGGCCCGGATCGGTGAGGGTCTGATCTTCGACCTGCGGACCAAGGTGTTCGAGCACGTCCAGCAGATGCCGGTCGCCTTCTTCACCCGGACCCAGACCGGCGCGCTGGTGTCGCGGCTGAACAACGACGTGATCGGCGCGCAGCAGGCGTTCACCTCGACGCTGTCCGGCGTGGTGTCGAACATCATCAGCCTGATCCTCGTGGTCGGCGCGATGCTGGTCCTGAGCTGGCAGCTGACCGTGGTGGCCATCCTGCTGCTGCCCGTGTTCCTGATCCCGGCACGCATCCTCGGCCGCCGGCTCGCCGCGATGACGCGCGAGCAGATGCAGCTGAACGCGGACATGTCGACCGCGATGACCGAGCGGTTCAGCGTCGGGGGAGCGATGCTGGTGACGCTGTTCGGCAAGCCGGAGATCGAGAACGAGGGCTTCGGTGAGCGAGCCGGGCGGGTCCGCGACCTGGGTATCCGGATCGCGATGCTCGGCCGGGTGTTCTTCACCGCGCTGACCCTGGTCGCCGCGCTGGCCACGGCCCTGGTGTACGGCGTGGGTGGCAACCTCGCGGTCCGCGAGGTGCTGACCGTCGGGACCTTGCTGGCGTTGGTCGCGCTGCTCGGGCGGCTCTACGGTCCGCTGACTGCGCTCTCGAACATCCGCGTCGACGTGATGACCGCGCTGGTCTCCTTCGAGCGCGTGTTCGAGGTCCTCGACCTGGAGCCGATGATCAAGGACGCGCCCGGCGCGAAGTCGTTGCCGGCCGACGCCGCGAGTGTCGAGTTCGACCATGTCGCCTTCTCGTACCCGACGGCCGACCAGGTGTCGCTGGCCAGCCTGGAGTCCGTGGCCGTGCTGGACAAGCGCGTGTCCGCGCAGGTTCTCGAGGACGTCAGCTTCGTCGTTCGCCCCGGTCAGATGGTCGCGCTGGTCGGGCCGTCCGGCGCCGGCAAGACCACGATCACGAACCTGGTCGCGCGGCTGTACGACGTCTCAGGTGGAGCGGTCCGGGTCGGCGGGAGCGACGTACGGGATGTGACGTTGCAGTCGCTGCACGACGCGGTCGGCTACGTGACGCAGGACGCGCACATGTTCCACGACACGATCCGGGCCAACCTCGCCTACGCGAAGCTGGATGCCACCGACGAGGAGATGGTCGAGGCGCTGAAGTCGGCGCAGATCTGGGAGCTGGTGTCGTCGTTGCCCGACGGGCTGGACACCGTGGTCGGGGATCGCGGTCACCGGTTGTCCGGTGGTGAGCGGCAGCGGCTGGCGATCGCCCGGTTGTTGCTGAAGGCACCGCGCATCGTCGTACTGGACGAGGCCACTGCGCATCTCGACTCGGAGTCCGAGGTGGCCGTGCAGCGGGCTCTGGACACGGCACTGGAGGGGCGTACGTCGCTGGTGATCGCGCACCGGTTGTCGACGGTGCGGAACGCCGACCTGATCCTGGTGGTTGACCACGGCAACATCGTCGAGCGGGGCACGCACGAGCAGTTGCTGGCACAGAACGGCGAGTACGCCGACCTGTACCGCACCCAGTTCACGGAGTCCGGGACCGCGGCGAATGTCTAGGGGTACCGTGAGCTTGAGGTAGGGGAGGGGCGCGATGATCAAATTGGCGCTGGTTCTGGCGGCCGGCTACGCGGGTTTCAAGGTCGCCTACCACTCCGAGGACGGCCGCCACTACGGGAAAGTCGGCGAGAAGACTCTGCGCACAACCCTCTCCCTGGTGATCGCCGGCCTCGCGGCCGGCGTCACCTACGCGGCGCTGCTACCGCACTAGTTGCTGGCCGCCTTCTGCGGGTCGTGCTCCAGCAGGTGCAGGACCGGGACCCGGAGATGCCGCCGGGCGGAATTGGTCCAGTCCAGGTGGAAGAACTCGGCGACGACGTGCGAGCGGGTCAGGATGATGACCTCCTGCGCGTTCACCTGGTCGACGGTGGCGATCAGGGCGTCGATCGGGCGGTCGTGGGAGATCCCGCCGTCCGCGTGCTGGCTCAGGTCGCGCAGGCGTTGCACGCTGCGGCCGGTGCAGCCCTTCGCCTCGGTGTCGATCGCCTTCTGCGCCTCGGCCAGGTCCTGGCGCTGGGTGGCGAGCCCGGGTCCGTAGAGGTCGGCGGTCCCGAGGGCGCTGATGGACGCCTCCACTCCGGCCTCGGCGTTGTGGCACGGCACGAGCACGTGGTACTTGACCGGCTCGGGCATGTCCTGGTGCAGTTCGACGACGCGTTTCGCGTCCGGCTCGGACAGTTCCTGCTCGACGAGCAGTACGACGTCGTACATCTCGCAACCTCCGGTTCGTACCAGTCGGTATACCCCCATGATGCCCCTACGACGGCCGTTTGACCGTCAACTGCATCGATCCAGTTTCCGCCTTCCGTACGTCCTCAGCGCCCGCAGCAGGTCGACCTCCCGAAAGGCCGGCCAGTACAGGTCGCAGAACACGATGTCGGACCCCGTCGTCTGCCACAACAGGAAGTCCGACATCCGCAACTCACCGCTGGTTCTGATCACCAGTTCGGGGTCGGGCAACTCCGGGAGGTACAGGTGCCGGCGGATGTCGTCCTCGGTCAGGCCGTCGGCAACGTCCGACAGTGAGCGGCCTGATTCGGCTGCCTCGTCCAGGAGGGTGCGGACGGCGTTCAGGAGTTCGCCGCGGCCGCTGTAGCCGATTGCGATGGTCAGGTCGCCTGCGTCGGCGCGGTCGCGGGTCGCCTCGACTGCCTCCTTCAAGGCGGTGGCCGTTGACGAGGGCAACAGATCGAGCTGTCCTGCGACATGCAGCCGCCAGCGGTGGTCGCGTCGTACGTGGTCGGCGATCACGGTCTCGGCGAGCTGCATCAGGTAGTCGACCTCGGCCGAGTCCCGGCGGCGGAGGTTGTCGGCGGACGCCACCCACGCGGTGACACAGCTGATCCCGGCCGCGCGACTCCACTCGAGGAACGTCTCCAGGTGTTCGGCGCCGAAGCGGTGGCCCTGTCGCACGTCGTCGTACCCGGCCTGGCGGGCCCAGCGGCGGTTGCCGTCCATCACGATCGCCACGTGCTGCGGCATCGGGAGGCCGGCGAGCTGGCGGCGCAGCGCGCGGGTGTAGAGGCGGTGGAGCATCAGGTGGTTGCGCTCGTCAGTACGTCGGCGAGGTCGAACTTCACCGGCTCCTCGAGTTGCTCGTAGGTGCAGGACTCCGGCGTGCGATCCGGGCGCCAGCGGACGAACTGCGCGGTGTGCCGGAACCGGATCCCCTCCATGTGGTCGTACCGGACCTCGACCACGAGCTCGGGCCGCAGCGGGGTGAACGAGAGGTCCTTCCCGGCCTGCCAGCGGCTGCCTTCCGCGTTCCGCGGCGTCCGGACACCTTCCTCCTGCTTCGCCCACGCCCACGGATGCTCGTCGAACGTGGTGACCAGCGGCTGCATCTCCTGGAAGAGCTCCTTACGCCGCTCCAGCGGGAACGCGCCGATCACGCCGACGCTGGCGAGCGTGCCGTCGTCGTTGTAGAGCCCGAGCAGCAGCGAGCCGATCCGGTCCGGGCCGCTCTTGTGCAGGCGGTACCCGGCGACCACGCAGTCGGCGGTGCGCTCGGGCTTCACCTTGAACATCACCCGCTTGTCCGGCTGGTAGATCCCGTCGAGCGGCTTCGCGATCAGCCCGTCCAGCCCGGCGCCCTCGAACTGCTCGAACCACTGCCCGGCCGTGGCATGGTCGGTGGTCGCCGGGGTGACATGGATCGGCGCCTCGACGTCGGCGAGCGCCTCGAGGAGCGCCGTACGACGTTCGCTGAACGGGCGCTCGGTGTAGTCCTCGTCGCCGAGGGCCAGCAGGTCGAACGCGACGAACCGGGCCGGAGTCTTCTCCGACAGCATGTTCACCCGGCTCGCGGCGGGGTGGATCCGCTGCTGCAGCACCTCGAAGTCGAGCCGGTCGCCGGACTCGCCGATCACGATGATCTCGCCGTCGATCGCGCACCGCTCCGGCAGGTTCGCCTTCACCGCATCGACGAGCTCGGGGAAGTACCGGGTCATCGGCTTCTCGTTCCGGCTGCCGATCTCCACCTCGTCCCCGTCGCGGAAGATGATCGAGCGGAACCCGTCCCACTTCGGCTCGTAGCTCAGCGAGCCCCGCGGAATCTCCTTGACCGGCTTGGCCAGCATCGGCTTCACCGGCGGCATGATCGGCAGTCGCATTCCGCCATTCAACCCCACTTTGTGTACCCACCAACCACTTTCCGCGCCAAAAAACGATCGGTGGATGCACAAAGTGGGGTGCGGGGGTGGATGTGGACAGTGGCCCTGGGCGGCACTGACAATGCGGAGATGACATCGGTGCCGGTGCAGGGGGCACGTCCGTCGGACGCGGAGCGTGACCGGGCACTGGCGATCCTGCGCGACGGCGCCGGTTCGGGGCGGTTGTCGCACGACACCTTCATCCGGCGGATGACGTTCGTACTGCGGGCCCAGACCCGTGGCGAGCTTGCCGCTGCGACGCGTGACCTGCCGCGTGAGGAACCACGCGCGCTCGCTTGGGTCCGCGGCGTTCTGGCCCGCCTCCCGCGGCTGACCGTCGTACCGCCGCCGGTGCAGCTTCCCGGCCTCGCGCTGCCACCTGCCGGCTCGCCGACGGTCCGCATCGGCCGCGGACCGGGCGCGACGTTGCGGATGGCCGACATCTCGGTGTCCCGCTTCCACGCCGAGCTCCGGCACGTCGGCGACGGCTGGATGTTGCGCGACCTCGGCTCGATGAACGGCACCCACCTCAACGGTCTGCGCATCACGACCCCGGTCCGCGTCCGCCCCGGCGACCACATCCGCTTCGGCGCCGTCGCCTACCTGCTGACTTGGGCCGAGTAGTTGCATCCTGTACTTGGGTACAGGTTTACCGTGAAGCATGAGTACGACGGACTGGGCCCCAGAGGCCTGCACCCTGCCAACTGCCGAGCAACCCCTGCGGGTCGCGGAGTTCGACCAACTCTTCGCCGACCACCTGAGAACGGTCACCCGCGTCGACCCGACCGCCCTCGAGCTCACGCTCGCCGCCGAGGCCGAGACGACCACGGCCGACCTCACCGCCCGCGAGACCGAGTGCTGCTCGTTCTTCACCTTCGAGCTCACCCCGACCGCCACCCACCTGACCCTCCGCATCACGGTCCCGCCGGCGCATGTCGCCGTACTGGATGCCCTGAACACCCGTTATGGCTGATGGCCTGCGCTCGGGTCAGGTCGCGGCCGCTGCGGGCGTGAACCTGCAGACCCTCCGGTACTACGAACGCCGCGGACTGATCGAGGAGCCGACAAGGAGCCTCGGCGGCCACCGGCTCTACCCGGATGAGGCCGTCACCACGCTGCGGGTGATCAAGGCCGCCCAGCGGCTCGGGTTCACGCTGACCGAGGTGGCGGAGTTGCTCGATGCGGCCAGGCATCGGCATCGCCTCGGCGAGGGAGCCGGGCTGCAGGCGCGCGCTCGCGAGAAGCTTGCCGATGTGGAAACCAAGATCGCCGACCTGACCGTGATCGCCGAGAGCCTGCGCGCCGGGATCGCGGCCGGCTGCGACGACCTCAAGACCTGCGCCGGCGACCCCGACTGCCCGCTGCCGTTCACCGACCTGGTCGCGCGCCCGTGACGGTCCTGCGGTCGGTGGTGCTGTTCGTGCTGGCCGCACTCGCGGAGATCGGCGGCGCCTGGCTCGTCTGGCAGGGCTGGCGGGAGCATCGCGGGATCTGGTGGATCGCCGGCGGCGTGATCGCCCTCGGCGCGTACGGCTTCGTCGCGACGTTCCAGCCGGATCCCCACTTCGGCCGGATCCTCGCCGCGTACGGCGGGGTGTTCGTCGCCGGATCGCTTGCCTGGGGCATGCTCGTCGACAAGTTCCGCCCCGACCGCTGGGACATCCTCGGCGCCGCCATCTGTCTGGTCGGCGTCGCCGTGATCATGTACGCACCCCGCGACTAGGCCACCCGGTCAGGGCTGAGTCACCACCCGATGGGGCCGAGGCGGTCTTCGAAGGTGCCGGTCGGGCCGTCCGGGCCGAGCGTTGCCATCCGGATCATCGAGTCGGTGCCCTCGGTCACCGTCAGCTGGCCCCGGTGGTTGTTCATGTCGGTGGCCGCGAACGTGTGCTTCTCGGTCTCGCCAGGGGTGACGGCGTTGAACTTGATGCCCGGCAGCGCCTGCGCGTACCGGACGGTGATCATGTTCATCGCTGCCTTCGACGAGCTGTAGGCAAGCTCGTGCATGTTGGCGACCGGCTGGTCCGGGTCGAGGATGACGCTGAACGCGCCGCCGGCGCTGGTCACGTTCACCACGCGTGGGTTCTCGGCCGCCTGCAGCAGAGGTAGGAACGCCTGGGTGACCCGCACCGGCCCGTAGACGTTGGCGTCGTACACGGGGTGCAGCTCGTCGGCAGTCGCCTGGCTGGGGTGGACGGCGTGTCCCGGCGCACCGGCGTTGTTGATCAGTACGTCGAGCCGGTCGGTGTGACCGCGGACGAGTTCCAGTGCACGCGCCACGGACTCGTCCGAGGTGACGTCGAGCGGGACCAGTACGACGTCCACACCCTCGGCGGCCAGCTTCTGGGCGGCCGCCTCGCCCCGGGCCTTGTCGCGGCTGCCGAGGAACACCTTCCAGCCCAGCTCGCCGAGCCGCCGGGCCCCCTCGTAGCCAAGGCCCTTGTTCGCCCCCGTGATCAGCACGGTGGTCTGGTCGGGCTTGCTCATCATGTCCTCCTGACGTTGAGAGTTCGCCCACCAGACGCCGCCCGCGGCCCGGCCGTGACGTCGTCCGAGTGTGAAACAGATCTCTGCGAAGCCCGCGCGACGTCGCTGCTAGGGATCGAGGATCGTCGGGTGGTTGTCCGGGTGGGTGCTTGCCGTCCGCGCGGCACGACTCGCTGGTGGCAGGGCGGTTCGCACGTTCTGACCGGAAGGTGGGCGCGGGGGGACTTTGCTGGTTGTTGTCAGGGGAGAAGTACTACCTTGCCTGTCGTTGCTCGGGTTTCGAGGGCGTGGTGGGCCTTGGCTGCTTCGGCGAGGGGGAAGGTGGTGATTACGGCTTGCCAGCGGCCGGAGGAGGTTTCTTCTAGGGCGGTGGATTCCAGGGGGCGGAGGTGGGGGAGGAGTTTGGGGCCGATGGCCCAGGTGGCTGTGAGGCCTCGGGACATGAGGTCTTCGGTGGTCAGGTGGATGGGGCCGCCGCCGGACCAGCCGAACATGAGTAGGCGGCCGCCGACGCCGAGGAGGTCGAAGGCTCGCTGGCCGTTGTCGCCGCCCACGCCGTCCAGGAGGACCGTAATTGCCCGATCACCCAGGTCGGACTTGAGGTCGGTCGGCCAGTCCGGGTTCTTGTAGTCGACCGCGTAGTGAGCCCCCAGGTCGCGGACCAGCTGCACCTTCTCGGGTCCACCGGCCAGGCCGATCACAGTCGCCCCGACGTTGCGCGCCGCCTGGACCAGGTAGCTGCCGATCCCACCCGCGGCCGCCGTGACCAGTACGACGTCGTCCGCTGACAACCGCGCCTGCGACAGGATCCCGGCGGTCGTCCGTCCGGTCCCGATCGCGGCGACGGCCTGGGCGGCGTCGACGTGATCCGGGAGCTTGTACAGCGACTCCACCTTGGCGACGGCGAGTTCGGCGTACCCACCTGGCACCATGCCAAGATGCACCACGACCCGTTTGCCGATCCACCCCTCGTCGACCCCGGGGCCGACCGCCTCCACCCGGCCCGCGACCTCGCGGCCGGGGATGGTCGGCAGCTCGGGCAGCGGGATCGGCCCGCCACCGCCGGTGCCGGCCCGCAGCGTCGTGTCGACCAGGTGAACCCCGGCCGCCTCCACCCGGATCAGCACCTGCTCCGCGGCGGGCACCGGGTCCGGGACCTCCTCGTACCGCAGGTTCTCCGCCGGACCGAACTCGTGCAATCTGATCGTCTTCACAGCCCGAGACGCTAGGACCTCAAGATTGGTTGAGGTCAAGCTGATGCCACTTTGTTACCTTGTGTATTAAAGTGCGGGGTGAGCCGAGGGAGGACGGTGACGTGGGGAAGATTCTGAAGGGTGCGACCGCGCAGGAGACGCACAGCGCGATCCTGGACCTGATCCGGTCCAGCGGCACGGTCACCCGGGTCGATCTGGCCGACCGTTCCGGGCTGACCGGGGCGTCGATCTCCCGGGTGGTGAAGCAACTGCTCGCCGACGGCCTGATCGTGGAGACCGGCCTCGGCGACCCGACCGGCGGCAAGCGCGCGACGTTGCTGCAGTTCAACCCGCGTGCCCGGCACGCGGTCGGCATCTCGATCGACACGCCCAGTACGACGTACGTCGTCACCGACATGAGCGGCCGTGTGATCGAGCAGATGTCGTCGCGGGGGATCGGCCGGGACGCGCCGGCCACGGTCGTCCAGCGGATCACCACCGAGCTCGAGGACCTGGTCGTGAAGGCGAACATCGAGCCGGCCACCCTGGTCGGGGTGGGCGTCGCGCTGGCCGGCCGGCAGGGCGGCGGCGGGATCCGGCTGCTGCGGACGAACGCGGCGAAGTACGTCTGGGAGCCGTTCGCCGTCCGGGACACGCTCAAGTCGGCGATCGACCACCCGATCGTGGTCGAAAACGACTCGACCTGCGCCGCGATCGGCGAGTTCTGGGCCGGCCGGATCCCATCGGTGAACGACTTCGCCACCGTCTACATGGCGGCCGGTTTCGGGCTCGGCCTGGTCACCAACGGCGACGTCTACCGCGGCTCGTCCTCGAACGTCGGCGAGATCGGCCACATGGTCCTGGACGTCAACGGCCCGCAGTGCTGGTGCGGCGGTCAGGGCTGTCTGGAGAGCCTGGCCGCGCCGGCCGCGGTCGTGAAGCGCGCCGAGCAGGACCCGTCCCTGGTCAACGATCTCGCCCTGCGCGGTCGCCGTACGGCGTTGCGCTCGGACTTCGCGAAGATCGCCCGGCTGGCCGCGGCCGGTGATCCCCGGTGCGTGCAGCTGATCGAGGAGTCGGCGACCTATCTGGCCAAGGCGTTGCTGTCGATCACGAATCTGCTCGACCTGGACCAGATCATCCTGGCCGGCCCCGGGTTCAGCGAGGCCGGCGACATCTACGTTCGGGTCGCGGCGACCGAGATCAACCGGCTGTCGTTCGTCCGCGCGATGCATCCGACCCGGGTCGAGCTGTCGAAGCTGGGGCCGAGCGCTGCGGCATTGGGCGCCGCATCGCTCGTCCTGCACAGTCAGCTCACGCCGCACCAGAAGTCGACCCGGTCGGTCACGAGCTGAGGAACTCCTGGAGCCAGCGCCCGCTCTTCTTGACGATCCGCTGCTGGCTCTCGTAGTCGACGTACACGATCCCGAACCGGCGGCTGAAGCCCCACGCCCACTCGAAGTTGTCCATCAGCGACCAGGCGAAGTACCCCTTCAGCGGCAGGCCCTCGGCGACCAGCTCCCGGCAGACCGTGAGGTGCTGCTCGAAGTAGTCCAGCCGGTCGTCGTCCTCGACGGTCCCGTCGGCGGTCAACGAGTCCGGGTACGCCGCGCCGTTCTCCGTCACGTACAGCGGCAGGTCCGGGGCGAGCTTGTTGATCGTGACCAGGATGTCGCGCAGCCCGGTCGCCTGGATCGGCCAGCCCATCTGCGTCCTCGGCAGGCCGGTGTCGACGGCAACCACGTTCTCGCTGCCCGGCTGCGTCGTCGGGACGCCCGGCGACGAGACCGGCCCGTCCGGCGCGGCCACGGTGGTCGGGCAGTAGTAGTTCACGCCGACGAAGTCCAGCGGGGCGCCGATCACCGGCAGGTCCGCCTCGAACTGCGCGAACCAGTCGGTCATCCCGGTGTCCTCGAGGACGTCGGCCGGGTACTTCCCGGCCAGCAACGGCTCCAGGAACAGCCGGTTCCGCAGCCCGTCGACCCGCCGCGCGGCGTCGCGGTCCGCGGCCGAGTCCGACGCGGCGTGGATCGGCGCCGGGTTCAGCGCGATGCCGTACGAACCCTCCGGGCAGCGGATCGCCTCGAGCGCGAGCCCGTGCCCGAGCAGCAGGTGATGCACGGCCTTCAGCGCGTCGGCGCCCTCGGTCCGCCCGGGCGCGTGCTCGCCGTTCCCGTAGCCGAGGAACGCCGAGCACCAGGGCTCGTTCAGCGTCATCCAGTTCTTGATCACGTCCGCGAGCGCCGCGTGCGTGACGGCGGCGTAGTCGCGGAACCGCTCCGCGGTGTCGTGGACCAGCCAGCCGCCCGCGTCCTCGAGCGGTTGCGGCAGGTCCCAGTGGTAGAGGGTCGCGTACGGCGTGACGCCGTACTCGAGACAGGTCTCGGCGAGCCGCCGGTAGAACGCGAGGCCGGACGGGTTCGTCACGCCGGAGCCGGCCGGGATGATCCGCGGCCAGGCGATCGAGAACCGGTATGCCGTCAGCCCGAGGTCCGCGAGCAGCCGGATGTCCTCGGCGAACCGGTGGTAGTGGTCGTCGGCGACGTCGCCGGTGGTCCCGTCGGAGATCCGGCCGGGGGTGTGCGCGAAGGTGTCCCAGATGCTCGGACCGCGCCCGTCCGTGGAGACCGCACCCTCCACCTGGTACGACGCCGTCGCCGCGCCCCAGGTGAATCCGGGTGGGAAGCCGTTCGTCACGATGTCTCCTTCAGGTTGTGTCCGATGGTCCCGAGCCGTAGCGAGCAGGTGCCGAGTGCCGCGCAGTAGGCGCGGGACCATCGGACACGACCTAACCCTCGACCCAGTACTGCTCTTGGGGAAGGAGGCTACTCAACCGGTTAAGGAGCTCGTCGGGCAGGTCCGCTTCCATGGCAGCGACCAGCGCGTCGACCCGGGCCGGCTTGCTGATCCCGACCACGGTCCCGGCGACGCCCGGGGTGTCGGTGGAGTGCCGGAGCGCGGCCGTCGCGAGGTCGACGCCGTACTCGCGGCAGGCCTTGTCCATCTCCTGCACAGCCTCCAGTACGGCGGGCTGCGCCTCGCGGTACGCGTACTTCGTCGAGCCCTGCGGGTTCGCGAGGATGCCGCCGCCGTAGATCGCCGCGTTGATCACGCCGAGCCCGTCGGCGAGCGCGCGCTCGAACAGCGCGCCGGCCGAGTGGTCGACCAGGCTCCAGCGGTTGTGGACGAGCAGCACCTCGAAACCGCCGAGGTCGAGGTAGCGGGACAGCTCGCGGGTGTTGCCGCCGGCGAGTCCGACATGACCGATCTCGCCGTCCTCGCGCAGCTGCATCAGCGTGTCGACGGCGTCACGCATGGTGTCAAAGTCGTGGAACTCGGGGTCGTGCAGGTGCACCAGCGGCAGGTTGTCCAGGCCGAGGCGCTCCTTGCTCTCCGCGACACTCGCCCGGACCCGGGCGCCGGAGTAGTCGCCGTCGCGAGCGTCGACCTTCGTCGCGACCAGGAACCCGTCGGGCAGGCCGCCGTACTCCTTGATGGCCTGGCCGATCCGCAGCTCGCTCTCGCCGTCGCCGTACCCGTTGGAGGTGTCGATCCACTTCAGCGGGCTGTCGAAGACGCGGAGCACGAGGTCGACGGCCTCCTGGCGCGTGACGTCGTACCCGAAGACCGCGGGCATGCCTGCGATCCCGCTGCCGCCGGCGCAGACGGCGGAGACGGTGAGGCCGGTGGATCCGAGCGGCCGAAGCCAGTCCTTGTTCATGCCTCGGAGCCTACGGCGAACGCGAACCCGTCCGGATCGACGTACACGGTCGTGCCGTCAGGTGAGACGAGGTTGCCGAGATCGGCCGGAGGCTTGCCTTCGAGCTCGGCGTATGCAAAGCCGGCCACGGCGAGCTGCGGATCGCGGGACGTCTTGGGGACCTGGTAGGTGAAGACCTCGAGCACGGTGTCGCCGCCCTTGAGGTAGCCGATGCTGAAACCGCGGTGGTCGTGCGGCTGCTCGATGGTGCCGATGAACGAGAAGCCGTAGTGCTGGTCGTAGAACGAGCTGGTCCGCTCGCGGTCCTCGATCGTGATCGCGACGTGGTCGAACCGCGGCCGCTGCGGCACCCCGAGCGCCCGCTCCCGGGCGACGCCGTAGGTGTCGAGGATCTCGGCGTACTGCAGGTCGCCCTGGATCATCTCCAGCAGCGTGCCGTCGGGGTCGTAGAAGAAGCAGATCCGGACCTTGCCCTCGGCATCGAGCGGGTCCAGCTTGAACTCGACCCCGGCGGCCTTGAGTACGGCGGCCCGCTCGTCCAGCCGGTCGACCTTGAACCCGACGTGCCGGAAGCCCTTCTGCAGGTCGTCGCCGACCCAGGTGGTCAGCTCGCGGCCGTTGCCGACGGCCCGCAACTCGATGGTCGCGGTGACCGCGTCCAGCACGGCCCGCTCCGCGGTCGGCTCGCCGACGACCGGGAGCTCCAGGAACTTGGTGTAGTACTCGACCGAGCGCTGCACGTCCGTGCAGTTGACCACGACGTTCTTGATCGCCATCGGACCTCTTTCGGGGTGGGAGCTAGTTCTTGACGGCGCCGAGCATCATCCCGGCGACGAACTGCCGCTGCATCCGGACGTAGACGATGACGACCGGTACGACGGACAGCGTGAGGCCGGCGGTGAGCGCCGGCCAGTTGGTGGAGTACTGACCCATCAGGGTGAACAGCACCGGCTGCAGCGGCAAGGAGTCGGTGTTGCGCAGCACGGTGTTGGCGATCAGGAACTCGTTCCAGGTCGAGAGGAACTGGAAGATCACCACGGTCGCGATCCCGGGCCGGGTGAGCGGCAGGATCACCCGGCGGAAGATGGTGAACTCGCTACCGCCGTCCACCCGGGCTGCCTCGATCAGCTCGTCCGGCAGTGTCTGGAAGAACGCCCGCATCAGAAACATCGCGAACGGTGCGGACCCGGAGATGTAGAGCACCAGCAGGCCGGTCTGGGTGTCGAGCAGGCCGAGCGACTTGAGCTCGAGGTAGAGCGGGATGATGAGCGCCGTCGACGGCATCATCAGGGTTGTCAACAATAAGACGAAGAGGGTGTTGCGGAAGGGAAAGTCGAGTTTCGCGAACGCGTAGCCGCTCAGCGTGGCGAAGACCAGCACCCCGACGACAGTGACCGACGTGATCCAGACGCTGTTCCAGAAGTGCAGCGGGAACTCGATCGACGTCCACGCCTCCTGGTAGGCCTCGCCGGTGACCGACCGCGGGAAGAACGGTCCGTTGAAGATCGTGTTCTGCTCACGCAGCGACGTGAGCAGCATCCACACGAACGGGAACGCCATCAGCACGCAGAACGGCGCCAGCACGAAGGTGGCGAACGACTTGCCGACCCACGACGTACGCTTCATCGGTCCGCCCTCCTGGTCAGCCAGAGCTGGGCGATCACGGCAAGCGTGCAGAGCACCATCGTCACGACGCTGAAGGCGCTCGCATAGCCGAGCTGCGGGATGGAACCGGACGTCGAGCCGAACGCGAGCGAGTACAGGTACGTGCCGAGGACCTCGCTGGCGTGGTTCGGTCCGCCGCCGGTCATCACGAAGATGACGTCGAAGGCCTTGAATCCGTTGAGCAGGCCGAGGCTGACGACCAGGCCGGTGACGACCCGCAGGCTCGGGACGGTGATGTGCCGGAACTGCTGCACGGTGTTGGCGCCGTCCACGGCCGCGGCCTCGTACAGACTCGGGTCGATGCCCTGCAGGCCGGCGTAGAGGATCAGCATCGTGAAACCGATCCCGCCCCAGACCGTCACCACGATGATTGCGGGCAGCACCGTCTTCTGGTCGGCCAGCCACGGATGCTGCAGGCTGTCGAGGCCGACCGCCCCGAGCAGCCGGTTCAGCGTGCCGATGTTCGGGTCGTAGATGAGTTTCCACAGCACCGCGGACACCACGAACGAGACGATGCCCGGGATGAACAGGATCGTCCGGACCAGGACACCGACCTTCGGCCAGACAGCGTTGACGAGTACGGCGGTGACCAGTCCGAGGAACGTGAGCAGCGCCGTGGTCACGCCGGTCAGCACCAGCGTGATCACCATCGCCCGGCGCGCGACCGGGTCGGACAGCATCCGGCTGTAGTTGTCGAAGTTCACGAACCGCGGCGCGCCGAAGCCGCCCCATGAGGTCAGGCTCAGGTACGCCGTGTAGAGGATCGGCCAGAGCACGAACGCCAGGAACAGCGCGAACGTGGGGAGCACGAACAGGTATCCCGCCGCGCGCTGCGACCGGCGCAGCGGCGAGCCGAACCGGTACGACGTACGGCGGGGGACCGCCTGGGGTCTGGTCTCCGACCGGGACAGGGCTGTCGCCATCCGATCAGCCGCCCTTGGCGTTCAGCACGGCCTGCTGCATCTCCTTCGCGACCGCCGCCGGATCGCCCTTGCCGTCGAAGATCTTGGCCAGCGGATCGCCGGCCGCGACCGAGCCGGGCCCGAACGGGATGTGCGGGCAGCCGTCGCCGTCGAGCAGCCAGGATGTCATCTGCTTCATGATCGGCAGCTCGATCCGGCCCGCCGCGCTCTTGGTGGCCGGCATCGAGTTGGACTCGTTCATCGTGGGGGAGTACTCGTCCGCGGAGTACAGGAACTTCAGGAACTCCAGCGCGGCGTCCTTGTTCTTGCTGGTCGCCGAGACCGCCCAGCCGGCGCCGGCCTGGTTCGCGGTCCAGTGCCGCTTGCCCGGCGCGATCGCCGGCGTCTTCATCACCTTGTACTTCTTCACGAAGGCCGGCGGGGCGTCCTGGGTCAGGCCCTGCGGCGTCCACGACCCGTTGAACAGCATCGCGGACTTCTCGGTGTAGAACAGCTGCGGCGCCTGGTCGCCGCTGGTGCCGGTCGTGCCGGGCTGGAACACGCCGCCCTTGACGATCTTCTGCTGCAGCTTGATCGCGTCGAGGACCTTCGGGTCCTCGTACGTCGTGCCGTCCTTCAGCTGGTCGAGCTTCAGGTAGAACGTCGGGTCGTCGGCGACCTGGGTGATCAGCGGCAGGAAGAAGTCCAGCGAGCTGGTCGTCGGGTTGCAGCTGAGCGCGACCGGATGCTTGCCGATGGCCCGGATCTTGGCCGCGGCCGCGATCAGGTCGTCCCAGGTCTCGATCTCGTCCTCGCCGACCCCGGCCTTCTTCAGCAGGTCCGGGTTGTAGAACAGCCCGAACGTCTGCGCCATCCAGCCGACTGCGTACTGCTTGCCGTCCAGGGTGTACTCCTGGTTGGCCGAGTCGAAGAAGTCCTTCAGGAAGTCGTCGCCGAGCTCCTGCTTCAGGTCGGCGGAGACCCCGCCGGTGCCGTAGGTCAGCGCGCGCGTGTGCGGCGCGAAGATCTCCGGGACGTCGCCGCCGGCGACCGCCGCCTGCAGGGCGGGCAGGTACTGGTCCGGGGTGCCGAAGATCCGGTTCTCGATCTTGATGTTGCTGTGCGCCGCCTCGAACTTCTCGATCAGCTTCGGGAACTGGGCCTCCTGGTCGTTGTACCAGGACCACATCCGGACCACGGCCTTCCCGCCGCTCGTGGTGCCGCCCCCGCTGTCACTGCCGCCGCATGCGGCCAGGGCGGGCCCGAGCCCGAGTGCCGCGGCGCCGCCCAGCGCCCCCTTGAGTACCGTCCGCCGGCCCACTGTGCCGGCTTCCCGCCGTTCGCCCATACCGACTCCTCAGTCAGTCACCTCACGAACCTCACATCAACTTCCTAACTGAAAGTAAGAAAGTGGTCAAGGTCACGTGGAAGTTTCCCGGAGTTTCCGGGCCGGGCCCCTCGGGCGGCTTGTGTCACCACTGGGGTGCTGCAACCCCCCACCGGTGACCCAACCCGCTAGACCGCAGGTTGGGCGGCGGGGCGGGTGGTGGGGGTGTCCCACTTAGGGTTGGGCGCATGGTGATTCGGTTGAGTGAGCGGTGGCCGGAGGTGAGCCCGGACCGGCTGCTGTCGGAGTGCGTGCCGCCGCCGCGGTTCGCAGACGTCCGGTTCGCCACCTACGAGCCCGCGCCCGACGAGCCGTCACAGGCCGAAGCGCTCGCAGTGCTCACCAATCGCGCCGTCGGACTGGCCAAGCCCAAGCCGGCGCCGAGCCTCTGGTCGCGGCTACGCAAGCGCCCCGAAGCGCCTGGCAAGCCCGGGATCTATCTCGACGGCGGCTTCGGCGTCGGCAAGACCCACCTGCTCGCGTCGCTGTGGCACGAGGCGGCCGGCCCGAAGATGTACTGCACTTTCGTCGAGCTCACCAACCTCGTCGGGGCGCTGGGCCTGCGGACAGCTGTCGAGGCGTTGTCGTCGTACCGGCTGATCTGCATCGACGAGTTCGAGCTGGACGATCCAGGTGACACGATGCTGATCTCGCGGCTGCTGGGTCAGCTCGTCGCGGCCGGCGTCGAGCTGGCGGCGACCTCGAACACGCTGCCCGACAAGCTGGGGGAGGGCCGGTTCCAGGCGGTCGACTTCCTCCGCGAGATCCAGGCGCTGGCCGCGCACTTCGATGTACGGCGGATCGACGGGCCGGACTACCGGCATCGCGGCCTGCCCGTTGCGCCCGAGCCGTGGCCGGACGACAAGGTCGAGGCGAAGGCGGCCGAGCGCGCCAACGCGTCATGCGACCACTTCGTCGACCTGCACCGCCACCTGTTCGAGCTGCACCCGAGCAAGTACGGCGCTCTGCTCGACGGCGTCGAGGCGGTCGCCATCACCGAGATCCGGCCGCTGACCGACGAGAACGTTGCCCTGCGCATGGTTGTTCTCGCCGACCGCATGTACGACCGCAACCTGCCGCTGCTGGCCGGTGGCGTGCCGCTTGACCAACTGTTCTCCGCCGACATGCTCAAGGGCGGCTACCGCAAGAAGTACCTGAGGGCGCTCTCCCGGCTGATCGCCCTCGCAAATGCGGGAGGTTAACCGCCGGGCTTGCGCAGTGGATGAGGCAGGATGGTGCGATGGCGAAGCAGAAGAAGAGCCAGGCGGACATGGGTGGGCTGCTCGAGCAGTTGAAGATTCCGCCGGGGCCGGTCGATCTGAGCAAGTACGACACGCGGGCCACGCCTGGGTTCACCGGGACCAAGGACGAGGGGAAGCTCGCGCTGGAAAGCCTCGACGCCGAGTTGTCCGACTGGCAGGAGCGCCTGTACGCCGAAGGCCGCCAGGACGGGCAGCGCAGCGTGTTGCTGGTACTGCAGGGGATGGACACGTCCGGCAAGGGCGGCGTGATCCGGCACGGCGCGGGCCTGATGGACCCACAGGGCCTGAAGATCACCTCGTTCAAGGCGCCGACGCCGGCCGAGAAGCGGCGCGGGTTCCTGTGGCGGATCCGGCAGGCGCTGCCAGGCCCCGGGATGATCGGGATCTTCGACCGGTCGCACTACGAGGACGTGCTGATCGCGCGGGTCCGCAGCCTGGTCGCGCCGACGGTGTGGAACCGGCGCTACAACCAGATCAACGACTTCGAGGCCGAGCTCGCGGCCAACGGCGTGACGCTGCTGAAGTGCTTCCTGCACATCTCGCCGGAGGAGCAGAAGCTCCGGCTCCAGGCCCGCCTGGACGACCCGACGAAGCACTGGAAGTACAACCCGGGCGACGTCGACGAGCGGAAGCTCTGGCCGGCCTACACCGAGGCGTACGAGGCCGCTCTGGAGCGCTGCAACAGCGCTGACGCGCCCTGGCTGGTGATCCCCAGCGACCGCAAGTGGTACCGCAACTGGGCGGTCACCACGATCCTCCTCGAGACGCTGCAGTCGCTGAACCCGCAGTGGCCGGCCGCGGACTTCGACGTGGACACCGAGAAGAAGCGCCTGGCTGCCACCTGACCCTGTGCGCTGCGGCCCAATTTGGGTACACAGGGGGCGGAAGGAGCACAACGATGAGCGCGGTTTCGGTTCGGTACATCGTCAGCGACGTCGACGCGGCGGTCGACTTCTACACCAAGCACCTCGGGTTCGAGGTGCAGATGCGGCCCGGGCCGGGGTTCGCCGGGATCACCCGTGGTGATCTCCGGCTGCTGCTGTCCGAGCCGAAGGGACCTGGCGGCGCGGCCCAGGCGATGCCGGACGGGCGCACGCCGGAACCGGGCGGGTGGAACCGGATCCAGCTGGAGGTCGACGACCTCGAGTCCACGGTCGGTGCACTCCGCGCGGACGGCGCGTCGTTCCGGAACGAGATCGTCACCGGCCGTGGCGGGCTGCAGATCCTGCTGGACGACCCGTCCGGCAACCCGATCGAGCTCTTCCAGCCGACGACGTAGCCCCCCTCTGACGACGTACGCCTTCAGTCCTCCGGGTCGATGTTGTGGCGGCGGAGGAGGGCGCGGAGCGCTGCGACCTGCTCGTGGAGCCGCTCGTTCTCGTCGAGTACGGCGTTGAGCTCGGCGAGCAGGTGGTGGCGACGGCCGTAGGTGGTCCAGGCGGCTTCGGCCTCGGGTGTGGTCCAGGCGGTTTCGGCCTCGTCGGTGAGGTAGCCGGAGACGGCTGACTCGAGCCGCTGGCGGTGATCGATCCAGTCGTGCGTCTTGCGTCGTACGTCGTCGAGTTCGTGGCCCAGCTTCAGCAGGATCTGAGTCGCGACGCCCTCGCCGTCGCGGAGCAGGCCGAGCAGCAGGTGCTCGGTGCCGAGGATCTCGGAGCCGAGCCGGCGGGCGCGTGCCTGTTTCCGGCCGGGCTTGGCCGCCTCCTGATAGGCGTGCTCGAGCGTGCTCTTCGCCCGCGGGGTGAACGGGATCGTGCCGGCGGTGCCGCGGCCGGTACCGCGCCCGATGATCTCCACCACCAGGTCGCGCACGGCCGGTGCGGTGACGCCCAGGTCGGCCAGCACCTTCCCGCCGCCACCCTGCCCTTCGTGAATGATCCCCAGCAGCAGGTGCTCGGTCCCGATGAAGGTGTGGCTGAGCATGCGGGCCTCCTCCTGCGCGAGCACGACAGCTCGCCGGGCCGAGTCGGTGAACAACTCGAACATTCCGCCTCCCCTCCGCGACAGCTCGTCCTCGACGGCGGACGCCAGGTCCTTGACCTCGTCCTCGAGCAGCAGGTCGATCCTGAGGTGCTCCTGCAGGTCCTCAGCGGTCACGTGCTCAGGTTTCAGCCGCTCGCGGAGGAAGTCGGCCACCTCGTCGGCCGACACCCCGTCAGCGGCGATCCGGTCCAGCAGCTCGTCCACCTCCTCGACCGGTTCGAGCCGCAGCTCCGACCGGTTCAGCGAGCAGAACTGCAGCACCACCGCCACCGTCACCACCCGGTTCGCGCCCTCGAACGCACGCGCCCGCACCAGCCCGGCCAGCAACACCCCTGCCGCCTCGGCCAGTCCGCCGGTACGGCGTACGTCGCTCAGCACCTCGTCGACCGCGTCGAGGTTCGTCCGCCGGACCGCGTCGTCCGACGAGCACCGCAACACGCGGGCCGCGATCGCGAGGACGTCGTACTGGTCGAGGAAGCGCATCAGTCGTCTCCACGGAGGCGGCGCAGCGACTCCTCGTGGCGGGCCAGGTTCTCGTCCAGGAGCCGGCTGAAGCGGCCGTCTTGGCGGCGCTGGTCCACGAGGGCGGCGATCGCCTCCCGGGCGACGTCGGACACCGACCGTCCCTCGACCGAGGCCACTGTCTGCAGCCGGTCCGCCAGCTCCGGATCCAGCCGCAACAGGATGTTCTTCGTCCCGTCCTTCGCCATGGATAGCAAGATATCACGCTATCAGGGACTCGATAAGGTGAGCGGGTGGAGACTCTGCGAGCGGATGTCGTGGTGGTGGGGCTGGGCGCGTTCGGGTCGGCCGCGTTGTGGCGGCTGGCGGCGCGTGGGGTGAACGTGATCGGGATCGAGCGGCAGGCGATCGGGCATCCGTTCGGGTCGTCGCACGGGAGTACGCGGCTGTTCCGGGTCGCGTGCATGGAGCACCCGGGGCTGACGCCGATCGCGCGGAAGTCGCTGGAGGTGTGGACCGAGCTCGGGGCGAGGACGGGAGAGGTGTACGTCCGGCAGACGGGCTCGCTCAATGTCGGCGCACCGGACAGTCGTCCGGTCGGTGGCGCACGTCGGGCCGCGGCCGAGGCCGGCGCGTCGACCACCGACCTGAGTCATGACGAGTTGGCCGGCAGGTTCCCGCAGTACGACCTGGCCGCGGACGATGTGGCGGTTTGGGATCCGGGGGCGGGTATCTGCTACGCGGAGCCGACGGTGCGCGCGCATGTCGCGGAGGCGCAGAAGCTGGGAGTGACGGTCTATCCGCACACGATGGTGACCGGGATCGATGTCGAGGCGGGGCACGTGACGGTCCGGACGCCGACGATCGCGATCGAGGCTGAGCAGGTCGTGGTGTGTGGCGGGGCGTGGCTCGGGAAGCTGGTGCCGGGGCTGCCGCTGTCGCCGCGTCGTACGCCGTTGTTCTGGTTTCAGCCGAAGGAGGCGGGCTCGGAGGCGTTCCGGCTGGCGAACTTTCCGGCGTTCATCTGGGAGTTCGCGGACGGGCGTGGGCTGTGGGGGCACGGGTCGGACGAGGACTTCTTGGTGAAGGTCGGCCTGGACGGTGCGCAGCGGGACCGTGGGGTGGATCCGGACGAGCTCGATCGGTACATCCATCCGCGCAAGGACATCGCGGAGTTGTCCGCGGCGATCGCGGGGCACTTCCCGGAGCTGGATCCGGAGCCGGTGAAGGTGATTCCGTGCATGGTGACGGACTCGCCCGACGGGCAGTTCCTGGTCGGGCGGCGGGACGAGCGGATCGTGATCGCCGGCGGCGACAGCGGCCACGGCTTCAAACACTGCGCAGGCGTCGGCGAGCTCCTCGCCCAAATAACCACAAAGGAGACGCCCTACACGGACGTCTCCTTCATGGATCCCTTGCGGTACTAAGCCGTGCGGACCAGCTCGGCGCGTACGACGGTTGGCCTCGGGGCGGGGGCGAGGGTGAGGAGGTCCAGGCCGGCTACGCCGTAGCGGAGGAGGACTAGGCGGGCTACCTCGGCGCTGACGCCGAGGGGGCGGGAGACGGCGACTGCGCCGGCGCGGCGAGCGGTCGACTCGGCGCGGTCCGGGAGCACGCCCGGCGCCAGGAACAGGGACCCGACGGCAACGTGCCGCCGGCCCTCCAGCCGCCACTGCAGGACGGCCTCGGCCGGGGACGGCGACGCGGCGCAGGTGAAGGCCGCGGTGACCGGGAGCTTGTGCCGCTGACCCCACAGCCGCGCGAGGCGGGTGACGCTCGCGTTCGCCTGCGAGTCGCTCGAACCGGCGCACGCCAGCACCAGCGCGTCCAGCTCCCGCACCCGGCCGTCCTTGAGCTCGGCCCGCATCCGGCGGTCCAGGACGTCGAGCAGCGTCTCGTCGTACCCGAGCACGTCCGAGGCGATGATCCGCAGGTCCGGGAACCGGGTGCGGGCTTCGTCGACGACGGCCGGGACGTCGATCCGGGCGTGGTACGCCGACGACAGCAGCAGCGGCAGGACGACGACTTCCTCCACGCCCTCGGCGGCGAGCTTGCCGATCACCTGGTACGGCGTGGGCGGGCAGTGGTCGAGGAAGGAGGCTTCGATCCGCAGGTCGTCACGCATGTCGCGCAGGCACTTGACGAGCGAGTGAACAGTGGCGGCCGAGCGCGGGTCGCGGCTGCCGTGGGCGAGGATCACGAGCGCTGGAGCAGTCACAGCAGTTCCCCTTCTTCGTCGTCGATCATGCCGGCTGCGAGCGTCCACCCGTCGTGGGCGTCGATGAGCAGGAACGATCCGGTGATGGCGTTGCTGGAGTACGGGTCGGCGGCCAGCGGTGCGGCGACCTTGAGTTGCACCTTGCCGATGTCGTTGAGGTCGAGCCCGGCGGCGTCGATGACTCCGAGCGTGTCCAGGTCCAGCGCGCCGGTGATCTTGGTCACGATGGCCTGGGCAGTGGTGGTGGTGTGCTTGATCAGCACCCGGGCGCCCACGGTCAGCGGGCGGTCGGACAGCCAGCACACGGTGGCGGCCAGTTCCCGGCGGGTGCCGGGGGAGGCCTCGGCCGCGACGATCACCGAGCCGCGGGCGACGTCGATGTCGTCGGCCAGCCGGACCGTGACGGCCTCGCCGGCGACCGCGGACGGCCGTTCGGCGACCGCGGTCGAGGTGGCGGTGACGACGGCCTTGTCGATCCCGGCGACCGAGGTACGGCGTCCGGCCGGCAGCACCAGCACCGGGTCGCCGACCGAGACGGTGCCGGAGGCAACGGTTCCGGTGTAGCCGCGGTAGTCGCGGTACTCGTCGTCGGACTGCGGCCGGATCACGTACTGGACCGGGAACCGCAGCGGCTGCTGCGAGTTGTCGATCCGGCCGGTCGCGTTCTCCAGGTAGTCCAGCAGGGTCGGGCCGTCGTACCAGGGGGTCTCGGCGGACCGCTCGACCACGTTGTCGCCGACCAGCGCGGACACCGGGATGGCGTGCACGTCGGCGATCCCGAGCTGGTCGGCCAGGTCGTTGACGTCCTTGGCGATCCCGGTGAAGACGGCCTCGTCGTACCCGACGAGGTCGATCTTGTTCACCGCCAGTACGACGTGCGGCACCCGGAGCAGCCCGGCGACGGCCAGGTGCCGGCGGGTCTGCTCGAGCACACCGTGGCGGGCGTCGACCAGGATGATCACCACGTCCGCGGTGGACGCGCCGGTCACGGTGTTGCGGGTGTACTGCACGTGCCCGGGGCAGTCGGCCAGGATGAACGAGCGCTTGTCGGTGGCGAAGTACCGGTAGGCGACGTCGATCGTGATGCCCTGCTCACGCTCGGCCCGCAGGCCGTCGGTGAGGAGCGCGAAGTCGAAATCAGTACCGTCGCCGCGGGCCCCTGGTCTTTGCGCTGTGACCGTCTGCACGTGCGCGATCTGGTCGGCCAGGATCGCCTTGCAGTCGTGCAGCAGGCGACCGACCAGCGTGGACTTGCCGTCGTCGACCGAGCCGGCCGTGGCCAGGCGGAGAAGTGTGCTCATCAGAAGTACCCCTCTCGCTTGCGGTCTTCCATCGCGGCCTCGCTGACCCGGTCGTCGGCGCGGGTGGCGCCACGCTCGGTCAGCTCGCTGGCCGCCACCTCGACGACCACCTCGGCCGCCGACGTCGCCGTACTCGCGACCGCGCCGGTGCAGGACATGTCGCCGACGGTGCGGTAGCGCACCACCCGGTTGGTGACGGTCTCGCCGTCGCGGGGCTGCGAGTACGGGCCCACGCCCAGCAGCATGCCGTCGCGCTCGAACACGTCCCGCTCGTGGGCGTAGTAGATGCTCGGCAGCGGGATCTGCTCGCGCTCGATGTAGTGCCACACGTCCAGCTCGGTCCAGTTGGACAGCGGGAACACCCGCACGTGCTCACCCGGGCGGTGCTTGCCGTTGTAGAGCGACCACAGCTCCGGGCGCTGGTTGCGCGGGTCCCACTGGCCGAACTCGTCGCGCAGGCTGAAGATCCGCTCCTTGGCCCGGGCCCGCTCCTCGTCGCGGCGGCCGCCGCCGAACACGGCGTCGAACCGGTGCCCGTTGATCGCGTCCAGCAGCGGGATCGTCTGCAGCGGGTTCCGGGTGCCGTCGGAGCGCTCGCGCAGCCGGCCGTCGGCGATGTAGTCCTCGACGCTGGCCACCTCGAGCCGCAGCCCGAGCGCCTCTACGGTCCGGTCGCGGTAGGCGAGGACCTCGGGGAAGTTGTGGCCGGTGTCGACGTGCAGCAGCGAGAACGGGACGCCGGCCGGCGCGAACGCCTTCCGGGCCAGGTGCAGCATGACGATCGAGTCCTTGCCGCCGGAGAACAGGATCACCGGGCGCTCGAACTCGGCCGCCACCTCGCGGAACACGTGGATGGACTCGCTCTCCAGCGCGTCGAGTTCGGTGACGGTGGTGGTGTTCAGGGCTGCCTCCGGGGCGGCGATGGGTGCGGTCGGCGTGTCGATCGTGGCGGTCATGTGTGCAGCCCGCACTCGACCTTGCCCGTGCCGGCCCAGCGGCCGCTGCGCGGGTCCTCACCGGGGGCGACGCGCTGGGTGCACGGTTCGCAGCCGATCGAGGGGTAGCCGTCGTACTGGAGCAGGTTCACCAGTACGCCGTTGTCCGCGATGTAGGCGTCCAGGTCCTCCTGGGTCCACGGCGCGATCGGGTTCAGCTTGACCATGTCGCGCTTCTCGTCGTACTCGACGACCGGGGTGTTCGCCCGGGTCGGCGCCTCCTCGCGGCGGATGCCGGTGACCCAGGCCTTGTAGCCGGACAGGTACCGGTTGAGCGGCTCGACCTTGCGGAGCGCGCAGCACCTGTTCGGGTCGCGGTCGTGCAGCTTTTCGCCGTACTCGGCGTCCTGCTCGGCGACCGTCTGCCGCGGGGTGGCGTTGATCAGGTTGATCGGCAGCGTCGCCGCCACCGCGTCGCGGGTGCCGATCGTCTCGGCGAAGTGGTAGCCCGTGTCGATGAACAGCACGTCGACACCAGGGGCCGCCTCGGCTGCGAGGTGGGGGAGTGCCCCGTCTGCCATCGAGGCGGTCACCACCAGTTCGTCACCGAAGGTCTCCCGCGCCCACGCCAGCAGCTCGTGCGCCGAGGCGTCGGCCAGTCGAACGTTGGCCTCCTCGGCGAGCGTCTTCAGGTCCGTGCTCATTCCACCGTCACCCGCAGTCCGATCATCTTCAGCTGGAACACCCGTGCACACGGCCGGCACTCCCACGCGCCATGGCCTTCCTCGGAAGGACGAAGGTCCTCGTCCCCGCAATAGGGGCAATAAAGCGGTGCTGCTCGCTCACTCACTGCAAAGCCTCCTCATCAGCACGGGTGACCCACTGGGCGAAGCGCTCGCCCTCGTTGCGCTCCTTCAGGTAGTTCTGGGTGATGCGCTCGACGAAGTCGGCCAGGCCGGCCGACGTGACCTTGTGGCCGCGCAGTTTGCGGCCGAAGCCGGCGTCCAGGCCGAGGCCGCCGCCGAGGTGGACCTGGTAGCCGGGCACCTGGTTGCCGTCCTCGTCGCGGACCAGCTGGCCCTTCAGGCCGATGTCGGCGACCTGGATCCGGGCGCAGGAGTTCGGGCAGCCGTTCACGTTCACGGTGATCGGCACATCCAGTTCGGGGATCCGCTGCTCCAGCTCGTCGATCAGCTGGGCGGCCCGGGCCTTGGTCTCGACGATCGCCAGCTTGCAGAACTCGATCCCGGTGCAGGCCATCGTGTTCCGCCGCCATGCCGACGGCCGGGCCTGGTAGCCGAGATCGGCGAGCTGCTCGACCAGCGACTCGACCTTCGACTCCTCGACGTCCAGCACGATCAGCTTCTGCTGTGCGGTGGTCCGGATCCGGTCCGAGCCGTGCGCGGCGACGACGTCGGCGACCTTGGCCAGCGAGCTGCCGGACACCCGGCCGACCACCGGCGCGACGCCGACGAAGTACCGGCCGTCCTTCTGCTGGTAGACGCCCACGTGGTCGCCCTGGACCGCGGGCACCTCGGGCGCCGGGCCGTCGATCAGCTTCCGCTTCAGGTACTTCTCCTCGAGCACCTCGCGGAACTTCTCCACACCCCAGTCGGCCACCAGGAACTTCAGCCGGGCCCGGTTCCGCAGCCGCCGGTACCCGTAGTCGCGGAAGATGCTGGTGACTCCCCACCAGGCCTCGGCGACCTCGTCCAGCGGGATCCAGGTGCCCAGCCGCTGGGCGAGCATCGGGTTCGTCGACAGGCCGCCGCCTACCCACAGGTCGAAGCCCGGCCCGTGCTCGGGGTGGACGACCCCGACGAAGGCGATGTCGTTGACCTCGGGTACGACGTCATGCGACGGGTGACCGGTCATCGCGGTCTTGAACTTCCGCGGCAGGTTCGAGAACTCCGCGGATCCGATGTACTTCTCGACGATCTCGTCGATGGCCGGCGTCGGGTCGATGATCTCGTCCGCGGCGATCCCGGCGACCGGGCTGGAGATCACCACCCGCGGCACGTCGCCGCAGGCCTCGGTGGTGTACAGCCCGACAGCTTCGAGCTTCTGCCAGATGGCCGGCACGTCCTCGACCCGGATCCAGTGCAGCTGGATGTTCTGCCGGTCGGTGATGTCGGCGGTGTCGCGCGCGTACGTGCTGGAGACCTCGGCGATCACCCGCAGCTGCTCGGTGCTGAGCTGGCCGCCCTCGATTCGGACCCGCAGCATGAAGTAACGGTCGTCCAGCTCCTCCGGCTCCAGCGTGGCGGTCTTGCCGCCGTCGATGCCGGGCTTGCGCTGGGTGTACAGACCCCACCAGCGGAAGCGGCCGCGCAGGTCGGCCGGGTCGATCGAGTCGAAGCCGCGGTGCGCGTAGACGTTCTCGATCCGGGCCCGGACGTTGAGGCCGTCGTCGTTCTTCTTGTTCTCCTCGTTTTTGTTCAGCGGCTCGCGATATCCGAGCGCCCACTGACCTTCGCCCTTGCCCTTGCGTGGGCGGGCGGGTTTGCGGGGAGCAGACGTGACGCCAGTCATCCGGGAGGGTGTCCTTGTCCTCGTGACAGGTGCGTCCGCGGGCTGCGGGATCGAAGCGTCGTCGGTTCGATGCGTTCCGCGGTGCGCACCCAGCGGTGATCGGGGGTGATCAGGGGGCCGTCATTGGCCCGGCAGGGTGGCTGTCAGAACATCGAAGGACAACAGATGGCGCTGCGCATCCGCCCGAGGTCGACATGAATCCGACCTACGAGATGAGTGGAGCGGGCAGCGAGCATGGTGTTAAGCGTCAGCGTCAACGCCTGACAAATCAACTCCCAATCCTGCATGTTGAGACCAGGTCTCACGATGCGGCTATGTCCACAAGTCTGGTCATGATTGTTTCCAGCCGTTTCCGAGCCGTAACGCCCCGGGATCGCCCCAACCGAGAGATGCCTCACATCACCGCCCGGGGAGCCATGAGCACCGACGACTTTCCGTCGTACCGGAGGGACCGTCGGGTTCTTGGGGCTGCCTGATTGCGGTTGGTGGACGGCAGAGGGACCATGCAGGTAGTTGAATGTTGACCAGCCTCAGCCCGGGGCGCGTCCGACCGAGTCCGGGGGGATGCATGCAGGTACCTGCGAGTTTCGAGTACGCCAGGGCGACCACTGTCGAACAGGCCATCGAACTGCTCGGCCGCTACGGCCCGGAGTCCCTGGTGGTCGCCGGCGGTCACAGCCTGATCCCGATGATGAGGCTGCGCCTCGCGCGACCTGAGGCGTTGATCGACATCAACTCGGTCACCGAGCTGTCGTACCTCCGCGTCGAGGGCGACGAGTTGCTGATCGGCGCGCTGGTCTGCCATGCGGAGCTGCTCGCCTCGGAGGTCGTCGGCGAACATTTCCCGATCTTCACCGACGCCGAGCGGGTCATCGCCGACCCGGTCGTCCGCAACTGGGGCACGGTGGGCGGGTCGCTGTGCCAGGCCGATCCCGCGGAGGACCTGTCCGCGGCCTGCGCCGCCGTTGGTGCGACCGCGGTGATCCGCGGGCCGAGCGGTACCCGGACAGTCCCGATCCGGGAGTTCCATCTGGCTCCGTACGAGACTGTGCTGGCACCGGGGGAGCTGCTGACCGAGGTCCGGGTGCCGATCCGCCCCGGTGGCGGTAGCGCCTACGAGAAGGTTGAGCGGCGCGCCGGCGACTGGGCTGTGGCTGCTGCCGGCGCCGCGCTGTGGCTCGAGGGCGACGTCGTCGAGGATGCCGGCATCGGGTTGACCGCGGTCGGCGCCCAGCACTTCGTCGCCGCTGAGGCCGAGGAGTTCCTGCGTGGACAGCCGGCGACAGACGCGAGCTTCGCCGAGGCCGGCCGGCTCGCCGCGGAGCACTGCAATCCGTGGGCGGACCAGCGCGGTCCGGTCGACTACAAGCGACACCTTGCCGGCGAGCTCACGACGCGGGCGCTGCGCCGGGCCGCGGCCCGGGCGCGGGGGCAGGAGGCATGACATGCAGATCTCGGTGACCGTGAACGGGCAGAAGTACGCCGACGACGTCGAGCCGCGGCTGCTCCTGGTCCATTTCCTCCGCGACTATCTCCGCCTGACCGGCACGCACTGGGGGTGCGACACCTCGCAGTGCGGCACGTGCGTGGTGTGGCTGGACGGGCGCCCGGTGAAGTCCTGCACGGTGCTTGCCGTGATGGCGGACGGCCGCGAAGTCCGTACGGTCGAGGGGCTGGAACGCGACGGGCAGCTCGATCCGGTCCAGCAGGGCTTCGTGGAGTGCCACGGCCTGCAGTGCGGCTTCTGCACCCCGGGGATGATGATGACCACCCGCTGGCTCCTCGACCACAACCCCGACCCGTCCGAGTCCGAGATCCGGGAGGCCATCTCCGGGCAGCTGTGCCGGTGCACGGGCTACGAGAACATCGTGCGGGCGGTCCGCTGGGCGGCGGCGCACCCCGCGGCCGAGAAGGTGACGACATGACCACGACCGGCGAGCGGACGACGCCGATGGGCTTCGGACGGATGATCCGCAAGGAGGATGCTCGCTTCATCCGGGGTCGCGGCAACTACGTGGACGACGTACTGCTGCCCGGCATGCTGTACGGCGCCGTCCTGCGCAGCCCGTTCGCGCATGCCCGCATCAGGTCCATCGAAACGACGGCCGCCGAGGCTCACCCGAAGGTCAAGGCAGTCATCACCGGCCAGACGCTCGAAGGCCTGAACCTGGCGTGGATGCCCACCCTGTCCCACGACGTCCAGGCGGTGCTCGCGACCGACAAGGTGCGCTTCCAGGGCCAGGAGGTGGCGTTCGTCGTCGCCGAGGACCGGTACGCCGCCCGGGACGCGCTCGAACTCATCGACGTCGACTACGACCCGCTGCCTCCGGTCGCCGACGCCCGCCGGGCCCTCGACCCGGATGCCCCGGTGATTCGCGACGACATCGAGGGCAGGACCGACAACCGCATCTTCGACTGGGAGGCCGGCGACCGGTCCCGGACCGACGAGGTGTTCGAGGCGGCCGAGGTGGTCGTTGCCGAGGACATCCTGTACCCCCGCGTGCATCCCGCGCCGCTGGAGACCTGCGGCGCGGTGGCCGATTTCGACAAGGTCACCGGCAAGCTGACCATCTGGTCGACCTCGCAGGCTCCGCACGCCCACCGGACGGTGTACGCCCTGGTCGCTGGGTTGCCGGAGCACAAGATCCGGGTGATCGCGCCCGACATCGGCGGCGGGTTCGGCGGCAAGGTTCCGATCTACCCCGGTTACGTGCTCGCGATCGTCGGTTCCATCGTGACCGGCAAGCCGGTGAAATGGGTCGAGGACCGGTCGGAGAACCTGATGAGCACCGGGTTCGCCCGTGACTACCACATGCACGGCGAGATCGCGGCCACGCCGGACGGCAAGATCCTCGGCCTGCGGGTCAAGGTTCTCGCCGACCACGGGGCGTTCAACGGCACTGCGCAGCCGACGAAGTTCCCGGCCGGCTTCTTCCACGTGTTCAGCGGTTCGTACGACCTCCAGGCGGCGCACTGTGAGGTCACCGGCGTCTACACGAACAAGGCGCCCGGGGGTGTCGCGTACGCCTGCTCGTTCCGGATCACCGAGGCCGTCTACCTGGTCGAGCGGATGGTCGACGTACTGGCCGGCGAACTCGGCATGGACCCCGCCGAACTGCGGATGAAGAACCTGCTCCGGCCCGAGCAGTTCCCGTACAACTCACCCACCGGCTGGGAGTACGACTCCGGCGACTATCCGCGGGCGCTGGAGCTCGCCCTGGACATGGCGGGGTACGCCGATCTCCGCCGGGAGCAGTCCGCGAAGCGTGAGCGCGGCGAGTTGATGGGCATCGGCGTCAGCTTCTTCACCGAGGCGGTCGGAGCGGGGCCGCGCAAGCACATGGACATTCTCGGCCTCGGCATGGCCGACGGCGCCGAGCTCCGTGTGCACCCGACCGGCAAGGCGGTGCTGCGGATCTCGGTGCAGTCGCAGGGGCAGGGCCACGAGACGACGTTCGCCCAGATCGTCGCCGAGGAGCTCGGCATCTCGCCGGACGACGTCGAGGTGGTGCACGGCGATACCGACCAGACGCCGTTCGGCCTCGGGACCTACGGCTCGCGCTCGACGCCGGTGTCCGGCGCCGCGACAGCCGTGGTGACCCGCAAGGTCCGCGAGCGCGCTCGCATCGTTGCCTCCGCCATGCTCGAGGTCGCACCGGACGACCTGGAGTGGGAGAAGGGCCGCTGGTTCGTCAAGGGCGACCCGGACCAGGGCAGAACCATTCAGGAGATCGCGATGGCCGCCCACTCGGGGCTCGAGCTGCCCGAGGGAGTGGAGGGACACCTGGACGCGACGTGCGTGTACGACCCACCCAACCTCACCTACCCGTTCGGCGCCTACGTCTGCGTCGTGGACGTCGACCCGGAGACCGGGAAGGTGACGATGCGCAAGTTCGTCGCCGTCGACGACTGCGGGGTCCGGATCAACCCGATGATCGTCGAGGGGCAGGTGCACGGTGGGCTCGCGGACGGCGTCGGTATGGCGCTGATGCAGGTGATGGCCTTCGACGACGACGGCAACCACCTCGGGTCGACCTTCATGGACTACCTGTTGCCGACATCGATGGAGTGCCCGTCGTGGGAGCTCGGGGAGACCGTCACCCCCTCGCCGCACCATCCGATCGGAGCCAAGGGCGTCGGGGAGTCCGCCACGGTGGGTTCACCGGCGGCGGTCGTGAACGCGGTGGTGGACGCGCTTGCGCCGCATGGCGTACGGCACGTGGACATGCCGCTCACTCCGGCCAACGTATGGCGGGCGGTCCAGGGCCGGCCGTTCCGCACCGACCTGGCCATCACCTGACGCCGGTGCAGGCAGATGATCCAAGCCGACCTGCAGCTCCGTGCGAACCACCTGCGGTCCGGGCGGACGCCGTACGTCCTCGCCACAGTGGTCCGCGCGGAACGGCCGACCAGCGCCAAGGCCGGTGACAGCGCGCTGCTCCTGCCCGACGGAACCCTCGAGGGGTTCGTCGGCGGAACCTGCGCCGAGTCGACCGTCCGGCTCGAGGGGCTGCGGCTGCTGGAGACCGGCGAGTCGACGCTGCTCCGGATCACCCCGGCGGCTGACGAGCGGGAAGTGGTCGGGGACGGGCTGGTCACCGTCGGAAACCCGTGCCTGTCCGGCGGCACGCTGGAGATCTTCCTGGAGGCGATGATCCCGCCGACCCTCGTGCACGTGTTCGGTGATGCGCCCATCGCCCGCGCGCTGGGACGTGTCGGCGAGGCGCTGGGCTACGAGATCCGCGCCGTCGGCAACCCCGAGGAGCCGTTCCCGGCCGACACGGCAGCGGTCGTGGTCGCGTCCCACGGCAGGCACGAGGAGCGGGTGCTCACCGCCGCCATCCGGGCCGGCGTCCCCTACGTCGCGCTGGTGGCCAGCCGTCGCCGGGGGCACGCGGTGGTGGCCGGACTGGACCTGAGCGAGGACGAGAAGGCGCGGGTGCATACACCGGCGGGCCTGGACATCGGGGCCCGTGCGGCCCCGGAGATCGCGTTGTCGGTGCTCGCCGAGATCATCGCCACCAGGCCCCAGCCGGCCAGACAGGTCTCGGTGCCGTCCGTGCTGCCGGCTGAGGCCGTCGACCCGGTGTGCGGGATGACTGTCGCGGTCACGGCGGCGAGCCTGCGCCTGGAGCACAACGGAAGGGTCTGGCACTTCTGCGGACCCGGCTGCCGGCAGGCGTTCGCGGACGATCCCGGACGCTACCTCGATGAGTGACCCCGAAGGCTGGGTGGCTGACATCGCCGAGCTGGGTGCCCGGCTGGAGGCGACGGGCTACCTGGCAGCCGAGTCCCTGGCGACCACGCTGTTCCTCGGCATTCGGATGCGGCAGCCGATCCTTCTGGAGGGCGAGCCGGGCGTCGGCAAGACCGAGGCCGCCAAGGCCCTGGCCACCGCGCTCGACACCCGGCTCGTGCGGTTGCAGTGCTATGAGGGATTGACCTCCGCCGAGGCGTTGTACGAGTGGAACTACCCGCGCCAACTGCTGGCGATCCGGCTGGCCGAGTCCCGGGGCGAGGTGCTGCGCGACGCTGATCTGTTCGGCGAGGAGTACCTGCTGCCGCGGCCGCTCCTTCAGGCGATCGAGCATCCCGGGCCGCGGCCGGCGGTGCTGCTGATCGACGAGGTGGACCGCGGCGACGACGAGTTCGAGGCGTTCCTGCTCGAGGTGCTGGCGGAGTCGGCGGTGACCATTCCGGAACTCGGTACCCGCCGGGCGGCCCTTCCCCCGGTCGCCGTGCTCACGTCGAACCGCACCCGCGACCTGCACGACGCGCTGAAGCGGCGATGCCTTTACCACTGGATCGGCTATCCGGACACCGGTCGCGTCGCGGCGATCATCCGCCGTCGGGTTCCTGCCGCGGCGGACTGGCTGGCCGAGCGGGTCGCCGGCTCGGTGGCCCGCCTGCGCACCCTTGACCTGCAGAAGCCCCCAGGAATAGCCGAAGCCATCAGTTGGGTGACGGCGTTGCACGTCCTCGGCGTGGACGCGTTCGACGCCGACGCCGCCGAGCAGACCCTCGGTGCGGTGCTGAAGTACCAGGAGGATCAGGAGACCGTACGGGCAACCGGACTGGCTGCGGTGGTCGGTGGTGACTGAGCCGGTGCTGGACGGAGTGGCCGACCTCCCGACCTTGGTGGCCCGGTTCGGAGCGGCGCTGCACGCCGCCGGCCTGCCGGTCGGCCCGGACCGCTGTGAACGCTTTGCCCGGGCGATCGCCGTCGTGCGGCCGGACACGACCACCGAGCTCTACCGTTGCGCACTGGCGACTCTGGTGTCCGATCAGATGCATATCGAGGTGCTGGACCGCGTCTTCGGCGCCGTGTTCGGCGGGCTCGTGGATCCGGCCGAGGGTCGCGGTGACGTGAACGTCGTACGTCGACCCGAGCCCCGCGAAGACTCACTGGCCACGGACGACACACCCGGATCCGGCCGGCCGGGCTGGTTCCAGGCCGGCGCATCGAAGGAGAGTGGATCGGACGGTCGACAGCCCGGGGAAGAGGTGCCGCTGCGCGCACTGGCCACTGCGACCGAGCGGCTGGCTACTCGCGACTTCGCCGCGCTGACGCCCGCTGAGTTGCTCGCACTGGCCGACCTGATGCGGCGGCTCACGCTGGTCACACCCACCTACCAGTCCCGCCGGTTCCGCCTCGCGTCGTACGGCTCGCGTCTCGATCTGCGCGCGACGCTGAGGCATGCCCGACGTACCGGAGGTGACCCGGTCCGGCTGATCATGCGCAGGCGACGGGAACGCCACCGGCGGCTGGTCGTCCTGTGCGACATCTCCGGATCGATGGAGCCGTACGCCAGGGCCATGCTCCAACTGCTCTACTGCGCGGCGGGTGGGCGGCGGGCCGAGGTCTTCACGTTCGCGACCCGGCTGACCCGACTGACCAGGGTGCTCGCCCGGTCCCGGCCCACGGCGGCGCTGGCACGGGCTGCGGCGGTGGCACCGGACTGGTCAGGGGGAACCCGGATCGGCGCGGCACTCAAGGACTTCAACGACCGGTACGGCTGCCGCGGCGTGGCCCGTGGAGCGGTGGTCCTGGTGATCTCCGACGGCTGGGAGACAGGCGATCCCACCCAACTCGCCCAGGAGATGGCTCGCCTGTCCCGGATCGCCTATCGCATCGTCTGGGCCAACCCGCGGACGCAGAGCCCGCACTACCGCCCACTGGTCCGGGGCATGGCCGCAGCCTGGCCGTACTGCGACTCGGTCGTCAGCGCGCACAGCCTCTCCGCACTCGACGAGCTCGAGACCGCCCTCGGCAGCAGTTGGACCGGACGTTAGGTTCCCGCCTACCGCTGCTGCCGCACGCGCCGCGTCATGACCGCCGGATGACGATGGCCAGCCAGCTGAGAATCCTCGCCCAGCGCCGGTAGCCGGCGCTGATCGCCCAGGGCCTGCGGCGGTGCGTACGCCGCCGGCGCGCCGGGCATCGGGGGCGGGCCTGGCCGCTGTTCAGACATGGGCCCGGTTCTACCGCGCGCGGGGGCACCTGGAGCTGGTTAGACTCGCGCCGGTGACGGCGAGAACCGCGGCGGCGGTCGCGGAGCAGGTGCGGAGTGGTCGCCGCGGGGGCGATTCCGATCGGTACGGCGACGCGCGCCCGGCCGGGTGCGGTGTCCCAGACGTTCGGGTGGAACGGGCGCGAGTACACCAGGAATCCGTGGGACCTGTCCCGGTCGCCGGGTGGTTCGACGGCCGGCGGCGCGGCGGCTGTCGCGGCCGGCGTCGTCCCGCTGGCGACCGGTGGCGACTCCGGTGGTTCGCTGCGCATCCCGGCGGCGTTCTGCGGTGTAGTCGGCTTCAAGGGCACGTACGGTCGCATCCCGCGTGCGGTCGGGCGGACGTTGGGCGGGCTCACGACTGCCGGTCTGATCGGATCCGACCTCGACGACGTCGTACTCGCGACGAGTATCGCGAGCGGGCCGCACCGGCTGGACCCGAGCGCGCTGCCGCACTGGCCGGTGCCGGACACCGCCGACCGGCCGTGGCGGGTCGCCTACCGGTCGACGCTCTCCGAACCCGAGGCCGACCCGGCGGTCGACGTACTGATCCGCAAGCGGCTGGCCGACTGCGACGTCACGCTGATCGACGCACCGCTCGAGCTCATCCCGCCGGACGAGGCGTGGCAGACGCTGTCAGGTCTGGACGCCGGTCGGGGCGCCGAGGCGGCCGCCGCCAATCGGGCGCGCGAGGTCCGCGACCGCAACAACACCGCACTCGCTGACCTGTTCGAGACTGTCGACGTGCTCGTCACGCCGACGACGCTGAATGTTGCCCACGGCTACGACCAGCACGAGCCCAACATCGTGACTGCCGACCCCTGCTGGGCCTTCAACGTGACCGGCCATCCCGCGGTGAGCGTCCCAGCAGGCCTGGTGAACGGACTCCCGGTCGGGCTGCAGGTCGTTGCACCGCATGGCCTTGACGAGCTTGCGCTCGCGGTGGCACGGCGCCTTCAGGCCGATCTGCCGCTACCGCCGATCCACGCATGACGACCGGCGGCGGTCATCGCGGGTGGTCCACCCGCCAGGACTTGATGAGTTGTTCCAGGTCCTTGTGGATGAAGGCGAAGTAGTCGGCGGCCTCGGTCAGGCGGCGGCCGACCGGACTGTCGGGGCCGAACAGTTCGGCGCCGGAGCGGCTGGTGGACTCCCACTCGGCGAGTGCGTTGTTGCGGCGCTCGAGAAGTGCGGCGAACACGTCGTCCCGGATCCGATAGTGGTCCTTGCGTGAGCCCGGGATCCGCTCCCGCGAGATGAAGCCGACCTGCAGCAGCTGCCGTACGGCGCCGGACACCGCCGGCTGGCTGATCTGCAGGGACTCGGCCAGCTCGGCGGACGTCAACGTGCCGGTCGGGCTGACCAGCATCCGCCCGATCACCCGGGCGGACATCGTCGGCACGCCGCTGTTCGCCAGCACGCCGGCGAAGCGCTCGACGAACTGGCTGATCTCCTCCGGAGCCGGGTCAGGGTGCGGCATGGCCGCACCCTACCGCAACTATCACAACTTTCTGATAGTTCGAGCCGGTCAGCTGAGCTCGAGGCCCGGGTACAGCGGGTGCTTGTCGAGCAGCTCCGCGGACGCGGCCTTGGTCTTGTCCGCGACGCCGTCGGCCAGCACGTACTTCGCCTTCGACGGCGCCCCCGCCGACGTGGTGGTCGGCGTGGTCGAGGACAGCACGTCCACGATCAGCTCCGCGACCCGGTCGAACTCGTCGGCGCCGAAACCACGGGTGGTCAGCGCCGGCGTGCCGATCCGGACACCGGAGGTGTACCAGGCGCCGTTCGGGTCCCGCGGTACGGCGTTCCGGTTGGTCACGATGCCCGCGTCCAGCAGCGCCGACTCGGCCTGCCGCCCGGTGATCCCGTACGACGACACGTCGAGCAGCACCAGGTGGTTCTCGGTGCCGTCGGTCACGAGCTTCACGCCACGCTTCATCAGGCCGTCGGCCAGCGCGACCGCGTTGTCCGCGATGGCCTGCGCGTACTCCCGGAACGCCGGCTGCCGGGCCTCGGCCAGGGCGACCGCCTTCGCCGCCATCGTCTGGCTGAGCGGCCCACCGAGCACCATCGGGCAACCGCGGTCGACGGAGTCGGCGTACTCGGGCTGGCACAGCACCATGCCGCCGCGCGGGCCGCGCAGCGACTTGTGGGTGGTGGTCGTGGTGACGTGCGCGTGCGGCACCGGGTCGAAGTCGCCGGTGAACACCTTGCCCGCGACCAGGCCGGCGAAGTGCGCCATGTCGACCATCAGGGTCGCGCCGACCTCGTCGGCGATCTCGCGCATCGTCGCGAAGTTCACCTTCCGCGGGTACGCCGAGTAGCCCGCGATCAGGATCAGGGGCTTGAACTCACGGGCCTTGCGCGCCACCTCGTCGTAGTCCAGCAGCCCGGTCTCCGGGTCGGTGCCGTAGGAGTGCTGGTTGAACATCTTGCCGGAGATGTTCGGCCGGAAGCCGTGGGTCAGGTGACCGCCGGCATCCAGCGACATGCCGAGCATCTTCTGGTCGCCGAGCGCCTTGCGGAGCTTGGTCCAGTCCTCCTCGGTCAGGTCGTTGACGTGCTTCGCGCCGGCCTCGGCGAGCGCCGGGGACTCGATCCGCTGGGCCAGGATCGCCCAGAACGCGACCAGGTTCGCGTCGATGCCGGAGTGCGGCTGGACGTAGGCGTGCGGCGCGTCGAACAGTGCCTTGGCGTGGTCGGCGGCGACCTGCTCGACGGTGTCGACGTTCTGGCAGCCCGCATAGAAGCGGTGCCCGATGGTGCCCTCGGCGTACTTGTCGGACAGCCAGTTGCCCATCGTCAGCAAGGTGGCGGGGGAGGCGTAGTTCTCGCTCGCGATCAGCTTCAGCGAGGAACGCTGGTCGGCGAGCTCGGACTTGATCGCGCCGGCGATCGTCGGCTCGACGGAGGCGATCACCTCGAGCGCATTGCGGTACGCGGCCGATGCGGCGGCGGCATCGAAGGGTTGAGTCATCGTTGTCTCTCCTGCGGTTGCAGTGGGTCGAAGGCACCCAGGCGCACGGTGCCGACGGATTTCGCTCCCCGGTGGTTCTCCACCTCAGCGCGCCAGTCGCGACGCCTCACCCTATCGTGCGCTCGACGATCGCCTGGAACGGTGTGGTCCTCGGCAGCGTGCCGAAGACGCCGCCCCAGTCGTTCGCCAGCCGGGAGGCGACGAAGGCGTCCGCGACGTCGGGTGTGGAGTGCCGGATCAGCAGTGAAGCCTGCAGGCACAACGCCATCCGGGCGGCCAGCCGGCGAGCGCCTGCTTCGGCTCCTTCGATGTCAGCAAGCGCTTGCAGTACGTCGTTCACCGCGGTGTCGAGCCGTTGGTCGGCGCCCTGAACCGTGGCGAGCTCGGTCAGCCACGCCTCGAGCGACTCCGGCCGCCGGAGGGCTCGCAGTACGTCGAGTGCGTTGACGTTCCCGGATCCTTCCCAGATCGAGTTCAACGGCGACTCCCGGAACAACAGCGGCAGGCCGGACTCCTCCACGAACCCGTTCCCGCCCAGACACTCCAAAGCCTCCGCCACCATGAACGGCGTCCGCTTGCAAACCCAGAACTTCGCCAACGGAAGGGCGATTCTCCGGAACGCGGCAGCCTGCGCATCACCGTTGACGGAGGCATCGACCGCGGCGGCCAACCGCATCCCCAGCGCGGTGGCCGCTTCGCTCTCGATCGCCAGGTCGGCCAGCACGTTCTGCATGGCCGGCTTGTCCGCGAGCAACCCGCCGAACGCCGAGCGGTGCTGGGTGTGCCAGATGGCTTCGACCAGGGCTCGGCGTTGGAGGGCGGCGGATCCCAGGACGCAGTCGAGGCGGGTGGCGGCGACCATCTCGATGATGGTGCGGACGCCGGCGCCCTCGTCGCCGAGGCGGTAGCCGACGGTGCCGTGGAACTCGACCTCGCTGGACGCGTTCGACCGGTTGCCGAGCTTGTCCTTGAGCCGCTGCAGGGCAAACGCGTTCCGGTTGCCATCGGCAAGCACCCGCGGCACCACGAAGCAGCTCAGCCCTTCCGGCGCCTGGGCCAGCACCAGGAAGACGTCGACCTGTGGCGCCGAGCAGAACCACTTGTGCCCGTTCAGCTGGTACTCGCCGTCGCTCCCGGTCGGCGTCGCGGTGGTGAGGTTCGCCCGGACGTCGGACCCACCCTGCTTCTCCGTCATCCCCATCCCGGCGAGCACACCGGCCTTGTCCGCCGCGGGCAGCCGGCGGACGTCGTACTGCGTCGAGGCGAGCTGCGGGATCCACGCCTTGGCGAGCTGCCCGTCGGCCTTCAGCGCGGGTACGGCGGCGTACGTCATCGAGATCGGGCACCCGTGACCCGGCTCGACCTGGGACCACAGGTAGAACCCCGCGGCGCGGGTCAGGTGCGGCGACGGCCGGTCGCTGGTCCACGGCGCCGCCTGCAGGCCGAAGCCGACAGCCTGCTCCATCAGCCAGTGCCAGGACGGGTGGAACTCGACCTCGTCGACGCGGTGCCCGTAGCGGTCGTGGGTGCGCAGCACCGGCGGGTTCTGATTCGCCGGCAGCGCCTGCGCGAGGGCCTCTTCGGAGCCGGCCAGCTCGCCGATCCGGCGCAGGCCGGGATCATCGGCGAGGCCGCCGTACGGACGCAGAGCGTCACCGAGGCCCACGTCCCGGGTGAAGAAGTTCACCCCCTGCAGTGGTGGGGCCTGATTCGTTACCGCGAAAGGGTCCGCCATGTCAGTACGGTAAGCGGTATGGCACGTTCTGGGGCAGGACCCACTGGTGGGAGCTCCCTCTCATTGGCATGGGTCCGCAAGATCCCGGCGACGACCTGGAAGCTGCTCACCCAGACCGTCGGCGTCTGCCTGCGCTACCGGGTCACCGGCCTGGCCGCGGAGGGGGCGTTCTTCGCCATCCTCTCGCTGCCGCCGCTGATCTTCGGGCTGGCCGGAAGTCTGGGCTACATCGCCAGCCGGTACTTCGAGGTCGAGACGATCGACGAGATCAAGCAGCAGATCGCCGACCTGGCCGCCCGGGCGCTGACCGTCGACTCGGTCCAGAGCGTGATCGTGCCGACCCTGGACCAGGTGCTCAGCGGTGGCCGGCCGGACGTGATCTCGATCGGTTTCGTGCTCGCCCTGTGGTCCGGCAGCCGGGCCCTGAACGTGTTCGTCGACACCATCACGATCATGTACGGGATGGGCGGCAAGCGCGGCATCGTCCGGACCCGCGCACTGTCCTTCTCCTTGTACTGCGCCGCGCTCGTCATCGGCGTGATCGTGCTGCCGCTGGTGCTGGCCGGCCCGGACGCGGTGGACGCGCTGCTGCCGCACCGGCTGGACTTCCTGAACCAGCTGTACTGGCCTGTGGTCACGATCCTGTCGGCGGGCTTCCTGAACACCCTCTACCACCTGTCGGTGCCGGTCCGGACGCCGTGGGTGTCGGACCTGCCGGGGTCGTTCCTGGCGTTGTCGATCTGGATCCTGGGCAGCTTCGTGCTGCGCTGGATCCTGCAGAGCACGGTCGGCGGGACCTCGATCTACGGTCCGCTCGCGGCGCCGATCGCGGTCCTGATGTGGCTGTACATGACGGCGATCGCGGTGCTCATCGGGGCGGCGCTGAACGCGGTGGTGGACCGGCTGTGGCCGCACAAGTCGCGGGCGCTGGAGAAGGCGTCCGGCACCGCTTCGGACAAGGCAGAGGTGGAGGACGAAATCGAGCCGGTGATGAAGGCCGAGCCCGACCCGCACCACCACGAGCACCCGCTGACCCCGGTCGACGAGCCGCCCCCGGTCGTGCCGACGGAGCCGCCGAAGGCGCCGGCCGCCGAGTCCCACCACCGGAAGACCGAGGCCGCGCCGACGACCGCGGCCGGCGGGCAGCCCGAGGTCGGCCGGGAGGCTGCGGCCGACGGGAAGGCGGCGGCGCGCAAGCCGGCGCCGGTCGGAAAATCCGGTGCGCAGAGTGACCCCGACGACCTACGCTGACGGCACCAGCCGGTCCTCGACCAGGACCCCAGGACTTCGAAGGGAGGCGGCCGCCATGAGCTTGTACCGGGCCCAAAGGGCCGACGTCTCCCGCACTGTCCGTCCGCTGAGCTGACCTCGCGGCCGGACCCTCTGAAAGGTTCGCCGCATGTCCGCAACACTGCAGGCCCTGGGGCTCGACAGCACCACGGCCGAATTCCTCACCACTGTCCCGGACGACCTCGTGCCGGGGCGCGTCGCCCGCGTCGACAAAGGCCTCGCGACGGTGCTCACCGAGGACGGCCCGGTCCGGGCCACGTGGTCCGGTGCGCTGCTCGCCGCGATGGCCCACGACAGCCAGGCCGGCCCATGTACAGGGGACTGGGCCGTACTGCGGTTCTGGCCGGACGACCGGATCACGCTCGAGTCGCTGGGCCCACGCCGTACGGCGATCGTCCGCGCAGAAGTCAGCGGTACGTCGAAGGGCCAGGTGCTCGCCTCCAACATCGACGTCATCGCGATCGTGGTCGGGCTGCATCCGGAGCCGAACATCGGCCGGATCGAACGCTTCCTCGCGCTGGCGTGGGAGAGCGGTGCGCGGCCGGTCGTCGTACTGACCAAGTCAGACCTCGTCGGCGATGCGGACGCGATCGCGGACGACGTGGCGCGGGCTGCGCCCGGTGCCGACGTACTGGTGTGCAGTGCGACGACCGGTGAGGGTTTGTCGTCTGTGCAGGCGTTGCTCGCCGGTGACGCGACCGTGGCGTTGCTGGGGTCGAGTGGTGCGGGCAAGTCGTCGCTGGTGAACGCTTTGGCCGGTGTGGAGTTGCTGGACGTGCAGGAGATCCGTGACGACGGCAAGGGGCGCCATACGTCTGTCCGGCGTGAGCTGATCGTGCTGCCGGGCGGCGGAGTCGTCATCGACACGCCAGGGCTGCGGGGGATCGGGCTGCAGGAGTCGGGCGAAGGTCTGGCGGCTGCGTTCCCGGACATCACGGCGCTGGCCGAGAAGTGCAAGTTCAAGGACTGTGCGCACGTCACCGAGCCCGGCTGCGCTGTGCAGGCTGCGCTCGAGGACGGCAGTCTGCCGCACCGCCGCTACGAGAGCTGGACGAAGCTCCAGCGCGAGGCAGCCTTCATGGCCAGGCGGTCCGACGCCCGCCTCCGCGCCGAGGCCAAGAAGGAGTGGGCCCGCGCCTCGAAGTCCTACCGCCGGGATTTCAAGCCACGACCCTGATGAAAGGATCGGGGCATGGATCGAGCGGTGCTGGTGACGGGAGCTTCACGGGGGATCGGTGCGGCGGCCGCGCGGGCGTTCGCGGCGGCCGGGGACCGAGTGGCGGTGCACTACGGCTCGTCCGCCGAGGCTGCCGCGATGGTCTTGAAGGAGTTGCCGGGATCCGGTCACGTGCTGGCGCACGCGGATCTCGCCGACCCGGCGGCGATCCAGACGATGGTCGACGACGCCGCGGCTGCGCTCGGCGGCATCGACGTACTGGTGAACAACGCCGGCGTGTACCGCCCGCATCGGATCCGGGAGGCGACGTACGCCGAGTGGCAGCAGGCGTGGGCCGACACGCTCGCGGTGAACCTGGTCGGCCCGGCGAACGTCGCGTGGTGCGCGGTCCGGCACATGGGCCGTGGCGGGCGGATCGTGAACGTGTCGTCGCGCGGCGCGTTCCGCGGCGAGCCGAACCAGCCCGCGTACGGCGCCTCGAAGGCGGGCATCGTGTCGTTCACCCAGTCGCTGGCGCGGGCGCTCGGGCCGGAGGGGATCGCGGTGACGGCGATCGCCCCGGGGTGGACGACGACCGACATGGCGTCGGTGCACCTGGTCGGCGAGGGCTACGACCGGCGGCGGCTGGAGAGCCCGCTCGAGCGCGTCGCGGACCCGTCCGAGGTCGCGGCCGCGATCCTCTACCTGGCCTCACCCGAGGCCGAGTTCGCGACCGGCACCATCCTGGACTTCAACGGCGGCTCACACCTGCGCATGTAGCTCAACCGTCGCCGCCGCCACCCCCGCCGCCGTCAGCCCAACCGCCTTCGAGGCCGCCGCCGACGTCGTGGTCGGCGGGGTAGTGACCCGAGCTCCAGGAGGTGGCGCTGGGGAGGTCGAAGCTGGCCAACGCGAGGTAGCTCGCGCCGGCGCCGGCCCCGAAGTACCCGTGACCGTACGGCGCGACCGCGGCGCCGGCCTCCCAGTACGGCACCCGCCGGCTCCCGAGAACGACGAAGCGGACCGCGGGCTCGTCGCCGGACCGGATCCGCGCGGCGTCCTGCGCACACGCCGGCACCGTCCGCGTGCCGACCTTCGGCTGGGTCCAGACGATGTCCGTCGTCGACGGACCGTGTTGCGGGTTGAAGAAGCACGGCACCCGGCGCTCCGGCACCGCCTCGCCCCGGACCCGCGCCTGCACGCAGACGATGGCGTACCGGCCGGTCGCCAGGGTGTCGGTGACAGTGCTGATGTCGTCCGGCTTCCGGATCCGCTGGACCGCGCGCTGTGCCGCTTCGTAGGCGTCGAGGGCCACCTGGTAATCGGCCTGCCCGTCGTGATCAAGCGGTTTCCCCGTCACACCGGCGTCGAGCCGCCGCAGCTCCTCTCCGAGCAACGTGACATCTTCGTCGGCGAGCTTGCGGATCTCCTCCAGCTCTTCTGCATCACCACGCTGCGCAGCCCGCCGGTCCCAGACATAGCGACCCGCGAGCACGATCCCACCGCCCCCAAGGGCGGCAAACAGCCACCACATCCATCGACAGTACCTCCGCAACCACGACCCGTCAGCCGGTTGAGCGGAAAACAACCCGTCAGCCGCGGGTCCGGGTTGCTGGGGTCACCGCCGGTGCACCGCCTCAGCACTCCGCCGGCCGCCGCTCAGCGGACGGCCCTCGCGCCGTCGCCGGCGCGCGGTCTTCTGTACGTCGCCCCTTGGCCGGAGTCGCCGCGCCGCAGCGCGAGGTTGCTCTGGTCGCCTGGGCGACCGGCGGCCCACTGCAGCCTACTGTTCCAGCACAGCGACTCGGCTCGCGAGCCGCCTCGTTCTGGCGCCACCGTTATCCCCCCGGCGCCGGCCCACTCTTGATCGCGCTCGGAGCCCGCGAGCGCATCACCTGCTCGTTCCTCGGCTTCGCCGCCGGCGCCGTGTTGCCGTAGGCAAGGAGCGCCGACCTGGTCCCGGCCCGGTCAGCTGGCCGTGGCTCGCTGTCGGGGGAGCCCGGCTCGACGTTGTAGATGCAGAGGTACAGGCCCGGCCGGACCCGCTGCGGGGCGGCCGGCGTACGACGAGCGGACTTGGGCCTGGCGAGCAGATCGGTGAGGTGCTCACGCTCGACGGTGTCGAGCTGCAGGGCGCGCGTCAGCGCGTCGAGCCCGGCATCGCCGACACCGAGTTGCAGAACCACGTGACCGACGAGGGCGCACTGCAGTGGCTGGCCGGAGCCAAGGAGTCCATGGAGTGGCTGACTGCGCAGGACGTCGCCCAGACCGTCGGCTTCATCGCGTCCCTGCCGGCCCGGGTGAACTTGCAGCAGGTCACCATCATGCCGACCGGTCAGACGAGCTGATTCACTCGGCGGTGCGGTCCAGCCATTCGCGGATCAACGCGCCGAACAGCTCGGGTTGCTCGAGCTGAAGGTTGTGCCCGGCAACATCCAGTACGGCGTACGTCGCCCGCGGGTAGTGCGGGAGCAACGCGTACTGGTCCTCGTAGCCCGTGACCGAGTCCTGCCTGCCGCAGACGATCAGCGTCGGACGTTGGTAGGCAGGACCGCTCTCGGGCGCGATCGTCAGCGCCCAGCTGTTCTTCTGGATCCGGTCGAGCGCTGCGGTGTCGGCGGCGGCCAGGCCGGGCGCGATGTCCGAGCGGTACGCGTGCAGAGCGGCTGCGGTCTGAACGACGGCGATCTCGGTGAAGTCCTCGTCCTCCTCCAGCGACTCGAGCACTCCCGGCTCGGTCCGCAGCGCGACGTGCTCGGGCACGGTCCGGTCGGCGTGCATGAGGGCGGTGCCGATCGGGCAGATCAGTGCGAGACCCAGGACCTGCTCCGGCCGCTCCGCGATCAGGCCTCGCGCGAGGTAGCCGCCGTACGACTCTCCGATCAGCAGGAACGGCTCCGCGCCGATCTGCTCGTCGATGAACGTGCGCAGCTCGGCCATGATCCCGTCGGAGCTGTCGATGTCGCCGGCCGGTGTCTGGCCCATCCCCGGGAGATCCGGGTAGTGCCGGCGGTAGCCGGGGACGTCGGCGAACACAGGCTCCAGGCAGCCGGTCATCAGCCGGTGGTCGGGGGTCCAGCCGTGCAGCGCGAGCACCGGAACGCCTGCGCCGAAGGACTCGTGGTGGAGCGCCATCGTGGTTGCCTTTCGCCGGGTGCCGACCGGGTCTCGATCGAGCCGGGACAAGTTCTAGCAACCCTCGCCGACAGTTTCCCGTCACAGCCCGGTAAGCAATGTGCTTGTGCGGTTGTGCGCGATCGGTGCTACACCTGTCGGTAGGGGGTGCAAGGGGGTTGACCATGGCAACAGCTGCGATGGTTGCCGAGTTCGGGGACGTTGCCGGATGGACTGCCGACGCGGTCGAGCAGCTCGGGCCCGGGCACGCGATTCCGGCCGCCTGCCGCGGCAGTTCGAGCCCGGCCGGGCTGGCCTGGCTGGCCAAGGCGTGCGAGCTCGCGCCGGGGGACAGGTTGCTGGATGTCGGCGCCGGTGTGGGCGGTCCGGCGGCCTGGGCGGCGGAGCGGTTCGGCGTGCGGCCGATCCTTGTCGAGCCGATGCACCCGGCCTGCCGGGCTGCGGCGCGGCTGTTCGGGCTGCCGGTCGTGACGGCCGACGGCGGACGGATTCCGCTACGGACACACTCCGTCGACGTCGGGTGGTGCCTGGGCGTGCTGTGCACAGTCGAGGACAAGGCGGCACTGCTCGGCGAGATGCACCGGGTGATGCGGCCGGGCGCGTCGCTCGGTCTGCTCGTGCTTGTCGCCCGACAGGGGCAGCTGCTGCCGCTGCCGGAGGGTAACCACTTCCCGACCCAGGGAGAGCTCATCGGGCTGCTGGATGACGCCGGCTTCGAGCTCATGGAGCAGGTCACCCGCCCCGACGGCTGCCCACTGTCCTGGTCGCGCCGAGCGGAGCAGGTGGCGGCGGCCATCGCAGCGAAGCACCGGACCGACGAGGCATACGCGTTGGCTGCGCGCCAGGTGGAGCGTCTGGCCCGCCTGCTGGCCGCTCGGCAGCTCTCGATCCAGCTGGTGCACGCGGTGGCTGACTAGAGTCGGCTGCATGTCGAGTCGAAGCCCACAAGGTCCTGTCCCCGATGTCGCCGTACTGCGTGCCAGGTTGGAGCGTGCCCGGGAGGCCGCCGCCGGGACCGGGCTGCTAATCGCACCCGGGTCGGATCTGCGGTACTTGCTCGGACAGGCCGGTGGCTCGCTCGAGCGGCTGACCACGCTGGTTGTCCCGGCCGACGGTTCGCCGGCGCTCGTCGTACCGAAGCTGGAAGCGCCTGGCTTCGCCGACCTGCCGTTGGACGAGCTTGGGGCCGAGGTCATCACCTGGGTCGACGGTGAGGACCCGTACGGCGTGGCCGCCGACCGCCTGCGTGGATCGGAGCGGGTGGCGGTCAGCGACTTCACGCCTGCGCTGCATGTGCTGGCGCTGCGCAACGCCTTGCCCGACGCGGAGCAGGTGCTGGCTGGTCCGATCGTGCGCGAGTTGCGGATGCGCAAGGACGCGGCCGAGGTTGAGGCACTCCGGAAGGCGGGCGCGGCGATCGACCGCGTGCACGCGCGGGTCGGCGAGTGGCTGCGTCCTGGGCGGACCGAGGCCGAGGTGGGGGCTGACATCGCGGCGGCGATCGTCGACGAGGGGCATGTACTGGCCGAGTTCGTCATCGTCGGCAGCGGGCCGAACGGCGCGAGCCCGCACCACGGAGTGTCCGACCGGGTGATCGAGGCAGGCGACGTGGTGGTCGTCGACATCGGCGGACCGGTTGCCGAGGGCTACTACTCCGACTCGACCAGGACGTACGCCGTCGGCGAGCCACGGGATGCGGACGTCGCCGCGACCTACGCCGTACTGCGGGATGCTCAGCAGGCGGCGGTGGACGCGGTGCGGCCCGGGGTGTCCGCGGAGTCGATCGATGCGGCCGCGCGGGACGTGATCACGGCGGCCGGCTTCGGTGAGCTGTTTATCCACAGGACGGGACATGGCATCGGGCTCGACGTGCACGAAGAGCCGTACATTGTCAGTGGGAACGAGCTGATTCTCGAGCCGGGGATGGCGTTCAGCGTCGAGCCGGGCATCTACCAGCCGGGGCGGTGGGGTGCGCGGATCGAGGACATCGTCGTGGTCACCGCGGACGGTGTGGAGTCGATGAACCACCGGCCCCACGAGCTTGTGGTGCTGTAGTTCAGCCCGCCCGGAAGGTCTTGCGGTAGGCGAGTGGAGAGACACCCAACTCGGAGCGGAGGTGATGACGCAGCGATGCGGCGGTGCCGAGACCAGCGGACTCGGCGACCCGGTCGACGGACAGATCAGTGGTCTCCAGCAGGTGGCACGCGTGCCGGACGCGTTGCTGCAGCAGCCACGTGCCGGGGGACTGACCCGTCTCGGCCTTGAACCGCCGGCTGAACGTGCGGACGCTCATCTGCGCGTGCGCGGCCAGCGCGGTGAGACTCAACTCCTCGTCCAGCCGCTCCAGCGCCCAGGCTCGCGTCGGCGCCGTACCCTCGCTGCCCTCGTCCGGCACGACCCGCTCGATGAACTGGGACTGCCCACCGTCACGCCACGGCGGTACGACGCAGTGCCGGGCGGCCCGGTTGGCGACCTCGCTGCCGAAGTCGCGGCGGATCAGGTGCAGGCACAGGTCCACGCCCGCGGCGAGGCCGGCCGACGTGATGATGTCGCCGTCGTCGATGAACAGCAGGTCCTCGTCGAGCTTCACCTGCGGGTAGAGGTCGCGGAACATCTCGGCCCGGCGCCAGTGCGTCGTGGCCGGCCGCCCGTCGAGGTAGCCGGCCGCGCCGAGCACGAACGCGCCGGTGCAGATCGACGCGATCCGGGTGCCTGGCCGGATGGTGTCGAGCGCCTGCGCCAGGTCGTCGGGCAGGGTGCCTTCGTACCGCGGCTGGGCGATGTAGGTGCCGGGGATGATGACCGTGTCCGCCTCGGCCAGGACTTCCGGCCCGTAGTCCGGGATCAGGCTGAAGCCGGCGCCGGCCCGGATCGGCGCGATCTCGAGGCCGCAGATCCGGACGTCGTACAGCGGGGTGCCGTCGGCCTTCGTGGCGGCGCCGAACACGGTCGGCGGAATGGTCAGGTCGAACCCGACCACCGGTTCGAGCGCGAGCACCGCGACCACGTGCGGGCCGACGGCGTGCAGTCGTCGCTTCGTCGGTGAGCTCATGGCCATATCTTGACACATGCTGGCGTTCTGGCCACTGGTTCACGGGTCGGGCTGACGGCACAGTAGGCGGGTGACGCAGATTCTGGAGACGAAGAAGCCTGCCCGGGTGCACCTTGCCTGGGCAGTCGCCGCGGTCGGGTTCGTGACGCTGATCGGAGCGGCCGGGTTCCGTTCGGTGCCGGGGGTGCTGCTCGACCCGCTGCACGACGAGTTCGGCTGGTCGCACGCGACGATCTCGTCGGCGGTGTCGATCAACCTGCTGCTCTACGGCCTGATCTCGCCGTTCGCGGCGGCCCTGATGGACCGCCTCGGCCTGCGCCGCGTGGTCAGCGGAGCGCTGGTACTGATCGCGCTCGGCAGCGGGCTGACCGTCTTCATGACCTCGTCCTGGCAGCTCCTGCTGACCTGGGGCCTGCTGGTCGGCGTCGGCACGGGGTCGATGTCGATGACGTTCGTCGCGACGATCACCGGTCGTTGGTTCGTCGCGCGGCGTGGTCTGGTCACCGGCATCCTGACTGCTGCGGGTGCTACCGGCCAGCTCATCTTCCTGCCCCTGATCGCGAGCCTGGCCGGCGCGTACGGCTGGCGGGTCCCTGCACTCGTCGCGGCCGGTACGGCGTTGGCCGTCGTACCACTGGTATTGCTCTTCCTGCGCGACTACCCGAGCGATGTCGGCCTGCGGGCGTACGGCGCTCCGGAAGGCAGCACCGCGGGCCAGCGGGTGGAGACGACCGGCAGTAGTGCGATGCGGGCGCTGACTGCGCTGTGGTCGGCGATGCATCGGCCGGCGTTCTGGCTGCTTGCGGGTGGCTTCGCCATCTGCGGTGCGTCCACGAACGGGTTGATCGGCACGCACTTCGTCACCGCAGCGCACGACCACGGCATGCCGGTGACGACCGCCGCGTCGCTGCTGGCGGTGGTCGGCATCTTCGACGTCGGCGGCACGATCGTGTCGGGCTACCTGACCGACCGGTGGGATCCGCGGTACCTGCTGATCGCCTACTACTCGCTGCGCGGGCTGTCGCTGCTCGTGTTGCCGTCCCTGCTCGGTCCGACCGCGCAGCCGAGCGTCTGGGTGTTCATCATCTTCTACGGTCTCGACTGGGTGGCGACTGTGCCGCCGACGGTCGCGCTGTGCCGCGAGTGGTTCGGTGTGGACGGGCCGATCGTGTTCGGCTGGGTGTTCGCGTCGCACCAGATCGGCGCCGCACTCGCGGCTACCGGAGCCGGTGCGATCCGCGACGTCCAGGGCAGCTACAACCTCGCGTGGTACCTCGCCGGCGGCCTCTGCGCAGCGGCCGCGTTGATGTCCGCGAGCATCGGACGCCGACTCGTGACTGCCTGAATCCGTCGGCTAGCCTCGATCCAGGTCGAGGTCGGAGGGATGACGGGTGGACATCGAGCCGGGTGAGTTGACGGTCGGGCAGTTGTCGCAGCGCAGTGGGGTGGCGATCTCGGCACTGCACTTCTACGAACGGCAGAACCTGATCGTCAGCCGCCGTACGTCGGGCAACCAGCGCCGGTACAAGCGCGACACGCTCCGCCGGGTCGCGCTGATCCGGATCGCCCAGCGGGTCGGCATCCCGCTCGCCGAGGTCGCCGCGATCCTGGCCCTGCTGCCGGAGAACCGGACCCCGACCCGCCAGGACTGGGAGCGGATCTCCGAGTGCTGGCAGGCCGAGCTCGACAAGCGGATCCTGCACCTGGAACAGCTCCGGGACGACTTCAAGGACTGCGTCGGCTGCGGCTGCCTGTCCCTCGACCGGTGCGCGCTGGCCAACCCGTACGACGCCTTGGCCGCAAAGGGACCGGGGCCGCAACGGCTGGTGTCGACCAGCGGCGAACCATGTCATCCCGGGAAGTGCGCCTGACCCGTCAGCCCCACTGACCGGGCACGTAGTCGCCGGCGGGCCGCTGCGTGATCACGTTGAGGCGGTTCCAGGTGTTGATGAGGGCGATCAGCGAGAGCAGTGCGGCGAGCTGGTCGTCGTCGTAGTGCTTGGCGGCGTTGGCCCACACCTCGTCGCTGACGCCACCGGCCGCGTCGGCGATCCGGGTGCCTTCCTCGGTGAGCTCGAGGGCCGCACGCTCGGCATCGGTGAAGACCGTCGCCTCCCGCCAGGCCGCGACCAGGTTGAGCCGCACCGAGGTCTCGCCGGCGTGCTCGGCGTCCTTGCTGTGCATGTCGATGCAGTAGCCACAGCCGTTGATCTGGCCGGCGCGGACGTGACCTGGGTCTCCCGCCGGGTTGTCCACAGGCCGGCGATCGGGACGAGAAATGTGGGGGTGCGGGCGTCTAGGGTGCTTGGCATGGCTGACACCAGTTCGACCACCAGCACGCTGACCGAGGCGCGCGCCGGGATCGCCGGCGGCGTGATCCGGGCGATCGCGGGGGAGAGCGCGCGATTGCGGGCCGATCAGGAGACCGCGGTCGCCGCCTTGTGCGAGGCCAGTGCGCGGGTGCTGGTCGTGCAGGCGACGGGGTGGGGCAAGTCGGCTGTGTACTGGGCTGCGACGGCGATCCGGCGCGCTGAGGGCGCCGGGCCGACGCTGGTGGTGTCACCACTGCTGTCGTTGATGCGTGACCAGGTTGCGGCCGCGAGCCGCGCCGGACTGCGGGCGGCGACCCTGAACTCGAACAACATCGACGAGTGGTCGAGTATCGAGCACGACCTGCGCTCGGGCGCGATCGACGTACTGCTCGTGTCTCCGGAGCGGCTGGCGAATCCGGGCTTCGGCCGCCGGGTCCTCGACGGGCTGGCCGGGCAGGTCGGGCTGCTGGTGATCGACGAGGCGCACGCGGTGTCGGACTGGGGGCACGACTTCCGGCCGGACTACCGGCGGGTGTCTGACGTGCTGCAGCAGTTGAACCCGAAGACGCCGGTGCTTGCCACGACAGCGACTGCGAACGCGCGGGTGACGGACGACGTCGCGCATCAGCTGGGTGAGTCCACGCTGGTGCTGCGCGGACCGCTGGCCCGGTCGAGTTTGCAACTGGCGGTCGTCGACGCGCTGTCGCCGTTGGATCGGTTCGCCTGGGTGGTCGACCATCTGCCGAAGCTGCCGGGTTCAGGAATCGTCTACACGTTGACGGTCTCGGACGCGCAGCGGTTGGCGGCAGCGATCCAGGAGGTGCACGGTCGCGACGTACCGGTGGCGGCGTACACGGGTGGTTTGGACGCGGGGGAGCGGGAGAGTCTCGAGGACGCGTTGCGGGCGAATGCGTTGAAGGCGCTCGTCGCGACCTCGGCGCTCGGGATGGGGTACGACAAGCCGGACCTGGGGTTCGTCGTGCACGTGGGTTCGCCGCCGTCACCGGTGTCGTACTACCAGCAGGTCGGGCGAGCGGGCCGCGGGATCGACCACGCCGTCGTGGCGTTGCTGCCGTCGGATGCGGACGCCGGAGTGTGGGACTACTTCGCGACCGCGACCATCCCAGTCCCGGAGAACGTGAACCGCCTACTACGCGGTTTGGACGGCTACGGTCCGGACCAGCCAGCCACCGTTCCAGCGCTAGAAGCCGAGACTGGTCTGCGGCGGACTCGGGTCGAGCTGATGCTGAAGCAGCTGGCAGTCGACGGGGTGGTCGACCGGGTCGAGCGCGGCTGGGTGCGGACCGGCGCGGAGTGGACGTTCGACGCCGCGCACTACGACGGAATCGTGGCGGTGCGGCGCCGGGAGGCGGACATCATGCGGGCCTACACCCGCGGTGACCGTTGCTTGATGCAACTTCTGCAGGAGTCGCTGGACGACCCGTCGGCCGAGCCGTGCGGCCGCTGCTCGGTCTGCCTCGGGGAGCTGCCGGATCCGTTGCAGGCCGCGCCGTCGCCGGAGACGGTGCAGTCGATCATCCGGTTGCTGCGCGGTGAGGTGCACGTGCTGGAGCCGCGGAAGATGTGGCCGGGTGGCGCCTTCGGCGCGAAGGGGCGGATCCCTCCCGGGCTCGGCGCCGAGCCCGGCCGGACGATCATCTACGCCGACGCCCCAGAGTGGCGCGAGGTGCTCCGGAGCACGTTCACCGACGGTCCGCCGGATCCCGACGCGCTCGAGGCGCTCAAGGCGGGCGCAGTCGCGGCGCTGTCCCGGTGGCGCGGCTCCTGGTCGAGCCGACCCGAGGTCGTCGTACCGCTCCCAGCCGCCGGCTACGGCCGCCTGACCGCCGAGATCGCGGATCATGTCGCTGGGGTAGGCCGCCTCGACAAGGCCGAGCTGACCCTGAACCCCGCTGGCTTCACCGACGACCTCTCCTCGGCTGAGGAGGCGAGGGTCTGGCGAGACGGCATCCAGGTGGACGGTCCAGCCGCCCAGGCGGTCGCGGGGCGCACGGTCCTATTGCTGGCCGACGCGTCGTCGTCGCAGTGGCCGATCACCGTCGCCGCCGCCAAGCTCCGCGAGTCCGGCGCCGCCGCAGTCCTTCCCCTCCTCATCCACAAACGTCCATGACGCCGGGCTCAGCTGGCCGAGGAAGCGTCCCGCCGTAGCTCAGGGGTGGACTCGACGAAGGACTTGAGGTCGGAGATCAGCTCGACCCAGCCTTCGCTGACCAGCTCGCGGATCGCGCTGCCCGGTTCGAAGCCGCTGTGGACGACGGTGAGCTTGACCTTGTCGCCGACGGGCTCGAGGTCGAAGCTCGCCTGCGACAGCGGCTCCCGGCTGGCCCGCTGGTAGATCTCGTCGTCCAGCCCGACAGACTTGGCGAACTCCGGCGTGATGTGGTGCCACGTGTACGCGAGCCGCCGGTACGGGTCGTGCTCGAGGACCACCTGGCCCGCTCCGGCCACCGCGACGTCGCCGTGGCGCCAGACGATGTCGGAGCCGACCTTCCAGTCGGTATCGAGCTGGACACCCCAGTACTCCTGGGTGAACTTCGGGTCGGTCAGGGCCTGCCACAGCCGCTCCGGCGTGGTCTTGATGTAGGTGGTGTAGACGAAGTCGGTGTCACTCATGGGTTCGGCCTCCAGAGCCGTCTTGAGGTCGGCGAACAGTTGCACCCGCCGCCGGTCGTACTGGTTGATCCAGCGGTCGGCGATGGCGTTGATCGGCTCGGCGTTGAGGTAGTGCAGCTTCTCCCGGCCGCGCCACACGGTGGTGACGAGGTTCGCGGACTCCAGGACGGTGAGGTGCTTGCTCACCGACTGCCGGGCCATGTCGAGGCCGGCGCAGAGCTCGCGCAGGGTCTGGCCGGTGCGCGCGTTCAGCATGTCGAGCAGTTGCCGGCGGCTCGGGTCGGCCAGTGCGCGGAACACCTCGTCGTCCATCGCCCTCCGATCAAGTCAGGCAGCCAACCGGCTGCATTTCGACAATAGGCAGCCGTGCGGCTGCATGTCAAGCGGACCGCAATGCGGTTGACGGCACGCGGACGATGAACAGGTGAAGATCGAGAACCTGGGATGGCGGACCGAGTTGCTGGTCCTCGAGCTCAGCGGCAGCGTGCTCGAGGACGTCGGCGACCACGTCATCGTGCGCACCCCGGACAACCCCGGCTACTGGTGGGGCAACTTCCTGCTGTTCCGGACGCCGTTCGCGCCCGGCGACTTCCAGCACCGGCTGGCCGCGTTCCGCGCCGAGTTCCCGGCGGCCGGACATGTTGCCTTCGGCATCGACAATGTCGACGGGGTGATCGGCGCCGAGGAGGAGCTGGCCGGCTACGACCTGGAGCGGGACGTGGTGATGACGACCAGCGAGGTCGTGCCACCCCGCCGGCCGAACGAGCGCTCGACGTACCGGTTCCTGAGCAGTGACGACGACTGGGAGCAGTCGCTGCAGCTCAACCTGGCGACCGCTCCGATGCGGGTCGACGACGGCTACATCCGGTTCGCCCGGGCCAAGGTCGCGTCGCGGCGGGCCCTGGTGGACGCCGGGCACGGGCACTGGTTCGGCGCGTTCGACGGTGACAACCTGCAGAGCTCGCTGGGGCTGGTGTTCGACGGCAACGGGCTCGCGCGGTTCCAGGCCGTGCAGACGCATCCGGACCACCGCAACCGTGGGATCGCGAGCACGCTGGTCCACCACGCGTCGACGTACGGCCTGACCGAGGGTGGGGCGACCAAGCTGGTGATGGTGGCGGATCCGGACTACCTCGCGATCCGGCTGTACCGGGCGCTGGGCTTCACCGACACGGAGATGAAGGTGCAGATCACGCTGCCGCCGGACGACGTGGCAGGGTTGGAGACATGACTGAGACAGACGTACGGCGTGGGGTCGTGCTGGTCACCGGTGGGAGTCGAGGGATCGGGGCCGCCGCCGCGGTCGCGCTGGCGGCCGACGGGTGGGACGTCGGCGTGAACTACCGGACCCGGGCCGACGAGGCCGCGCGGGTCGTGAAGGCCTGCGAGGAGCTAGGCCGGCGGGCGATTGCCGTCCAGGCCGACGTGGCCGAGGCCGACGAGATCGAGAAGCTGTTCGACACGGTGACCGCCGAGCTCGGGCCGATCGGTGCCGTGATCAACAATGCCGGCGTGGTTTCACCGGCCGGCCGGGTCGCGGAGTACGACGCCGCCCGGCTGGAGCGGGTGTTCCGGATCAACTCGGTCAGCGCTGTCCTGGTCGCCGGCGCGGCGGTCCGGCGGATGTCCACGGCGTACGGCGGTTCCGGGGGAGTGATCGTCAACGTCTCGTCCCGGGCCGCGGTGCTCGGGTCGGCCGGTGAGTACGTCGACTACGCGGCCAGCAAGGCAGCCGTGGACGCGCTCACCACCGGGCTCGGCAACGAGGTCGCGAAGGAAGGCGTCCGCGTGCTGGGTGTCCGGCCGGGGCTGATCGAGACCGACATCCACGAGGAGGGCCGGTTGGACCGGCTCGGTGCGACTCCGCCGCTCGGTCGACCGGGGAAGCCCGAGGAGGTTGCGGCGCTGATCGCGTTCCTCGCCTCCGATCGGTCGTCCTACATGACCGGGACGACGCTCGACGTGTCCGGCGGCCGGTAGGAGCGACCGGCCGCCCGCCGGGGCGGAGTGCCTGGGGGGTGCGCCGGGTGTGGGGAACCCGGATCGGCGGGACACCGGGCTGTGGGGGCCCGGGGATGGTGGGTGGCAGGTGAGACCTAGCTCGCTGGTGGGGCGAAGAACTCGAGGGCGATGCCGTCGGGGTCCTTGAAGGACAGGCCCGAGCCGTAGTGGGCGTCGACGATGCCGCCGTGCTTGACGCCCAGGTCGTCGAGCCGGTCCTGCCAGCTCACGAGCTCGGCACGGTCGGCACAGGCGAACGAAACGTGGTCGAGACCAGGCCGACGCGGGCTGAACTCACTGGCCCACTCGCCGTCGGGGAAGAAGTGCAGCCCGAACAGCTGGCTGTCGCCGACCGCGTACACCACGTGCCGGAACGGCCCGGTGTCCTCGTCCAGCACGGGGTCGGCCTCGAACAGCTCCGTGTACCACGGGACGCTGAGCTCGAGGTCGGCCACGGTCACGGCCACGTGGGTGATCGCTGGGAATGTGCTCACCGGACAACTCCTGTCTGTCGATCGTTCCCCGGTGCGGTCGCACCGGAGTCGTTGCCGGATCCCGCACCGACGGGCACCTGGTAGACCTGCGCGTCGCCGTCGAGGACGACGACACCGTCGCCGTTGGTGATCGTCGTGCGGATCCGGAAAACCGGCTTGCTGGCGTGGACTTCGAGCACCTCGACCTCGGCGGTGATCTCGTCACCCGGCCGGACCGGCGCCAGGAAGTTCCAGGCCACGCGGAGGAACACGCTGCCGGGACCGGGCAGGTCCTCGGCGACGACGGCGTTCAGCAGGCCGGACGTGACGCCGCCCTGCACGATCAGGCCGCCGAAGCGGGTGCCGGCTGCGAGCTCCTCGTCGTAGTGCAGCGGATTGCGGTCCCCGGTCAGCTCGGTGAACAGCTCGATGTCGCGCCGCGACACGACCCGCGTCCGCCGGGCGGTGCTCCCGACTTGGACTGTCATCGCACACGTCCCACAACCGCGGACGAGGGCTCGGCAAGCGATGCGGTGGCGGCGACGAAGGCTTCGGCGGACCACCAACGGCGGAAGGTGTCGAGGCCGACCAGGTCGACCAGGCCGGTGGCCTGGGAGACGTGCGCCCGCACCGCGTCGATCTTGCGTTCGAGGTCGGTTCCGGCGAGGGCGACGTACAGCGCGAGGTCCTCGTCGGGCGTCTCGGGTGGGCTGCCCGACATCCACAGGCCGACCTGGTCGTTGAGCGGACCCCACTCGGCGTGGAATCCCTGCGTGAGCGTCGCGTACAACAGCCGCGCCCGGGCGCCGGAGGCTCGCCACGCCTCGGTCGTCCAGGCCGAGATCGTGCGATGGTCGGAGTGCCCGGTCATGCCGTCCGGGCCGAACGTCAGGATGGTGTCCGGCTCGACTTCTTCGATCAGCTCCGCGACCGACGCAACCCCTCCGACTGCGTCGGCGCACTCACCGTCGTGGTAGCCGAGCCAGCGATGTTCCCAGACGCCGACGATCGCGAGGCTGCTGACCATCTCGTCCTGCCGGATCTCGGCCAGCCGGTCCGGCGGCATCTCGACCGGGTCCGGCGTTCCGTTCTCGCCGAACGTCGCGGTCGCCACGACGACCCGGTGTCCGGCATCGCGCAGGGCGCCCATCAGGCCGGCGGACAGGTACGCCTCGTCGTCCGGGTGCGCCCAGACCCCCAGGACGGTGCCCAGGTCTTCGGTGACCGGGCGGACGATCTCTTCTGGGACGGTCATGCGGTCTCCACCTCGATCTTGACCGGCACCTGATTGGTGATGACGTCGTAGACGGCTGACCGGGCCTGGGACTGGGCGACCAGCTCGCGCAGCTTCTCCGCCGGGGCGTCGCCCTTCACGGTGAAGCGGACGGTGAGTTGCTGGTAGCCGTTCCGCACGTCCGGGTCGAGGCCGAGGATGCCGTTCAGGTCGATGTCGCCGGCAACGGTCGAGTGCACCTCGGTGAGCCGGATGCCGCGGGCGGCGGCGATGTTGGCGAGCCCCGCGGTCAGGCAGGCGGCGAGCGCGTGCAGCATGTACTCGACCGGGGTCGGGCCGTTGTCGCGTCCGACCAGTACGGCGGGGTGGTCGGCGTCGAAGTGGAACGTGCGCTCGTGCGTGCGCTCCTCGCCGACCCCGAAGTACCCGTGGATGGTGCTGCGGTTGTGGGTGCCGCTGAGCCACTGGTTGCGGGCCCGGAACTGGAACTTGGCCGCCTCCGGCGCGGCCTTGACCGCGTCGAGGGTGGCGAACAGCGTCGCGGTGTCGACACCGTTGCGGGTCGACTCGTCGGTGGTGGTCATGATGGTTCTCCTTGAGGTGTCGGTCAGACTGCGGCGAGCAGGCTGAGGTCAGCGAGCTCGAACGCTTCGGCGTCGAGAGCACGGCTGAGTTCTTTCTGCAGCTCTACGAATTCAGGAGCCGGCGGATAGGCGGCCAGCGCGACGGTCAGCTCGAAGATCGGCCGCAGTGCGCGATCACGTGCCTGCTGGTAGTCGGCCAGCGCCGATTGGTCGCCGTACAGGGCGCGGTCGAGGGCGTCGGCCAGCAGCTCGGCATCGCGGTATGCGTCGGACATGCCGTGACCGGTGACCGGGTCCCGGTGGTAGCCGGCGTCCCCGACCAGCGCCCATCCCGGGCCGGACGCTTGGCGGATGACGTTCGGAGCCCGGAGCATGCCGCGCACAGGCGACGTACGGCGTCCCTCCCAAAGCCGCTCGGCCAGCGTCGGAGCGACCCGCCACAGGTACGACGTGAACGCGTCCTCGCGGGTGGCGGCCTCTCGACGCGACTGGTGCGCGTCCGCGATCGGGCTGCAGATCCAGATGCAGGCCTCGCCGTTGTGGGTCGGAAACACTCCGGTGAGCGCCCGGTCGGCGACGATGAGTTCGATCCCGTCCCACGGCAGCCCGTCGTAGTACGCGTACTGCGCCGCACCCGAGGCACCGCGGTCCTCGGTGATCTCGGCGCCCAGCGAGCGCGCGACGCGGGAGCCGAGTCCGTCGGCCCCGACCACGAAGCGCGCAGCCAACTCCACCGGCGCGCCGGTGCGGTCATGCCCGTGCACCCCGGTGGCGCGACCGGTCTGGTCGACGGTGACGCCGTCGATCGTGACGCCGGTCTGCACAGAGGCGCCGGCGCGGACAGCGGCCTCGATCACGAGCGCGTCGAGGATGTGTCGCCGCGGCGCGAGCAGCATGTCGACGCCCGCCTTCTCCTTCACCGGACGGACGACCGACTCGCCGCCGGCGGTGAAGTGCACCTTCCGGAGCGGCGGCGCTCCACTCTCGAGTACGGCGTCCAGCAAACCCCAGCGGTGCAACTGCACGACACCCGGTCGGGCGAGCTGGTGCGTCGACAGCGTGTCGGACGGGAACTCGTCCCGGTCGACCACAACGACGTCGTGGCCTTGGCGGGCCAGCAGGAGCGAGGTCGCGGCTCCGGCGGCCCGCGCGCCAACGATCACGACGTCGTGACGATGACTGAATGACTGCATGTCTCGTTTGTAGGTCCGCGCCGCACGCCGGCGGATCCGTCACGACTACGTAGATCGGCCACCGGCGCTACCGAGGTCGGGTGCACAATCGGGTGGGGGTGGGTTTGCATGCTCGAACGTGAGCGGGAGCTGGCGGAGCTCGCCGCGGCCGCTGAGGAGGCCAGGGCGGGTGACGGCTCGGTGGTGCTGATCGCCGGTGAGGCCGGCATCGGCAAGTCGAGCCTCGTCGGCGCCCTGCCGAGGGTCTTGCCGTCCGACACCCGCCTGCTGGTCGGGTACTGCGACGACCTCGCCACTCCCCGTGTCCTAGGGCCGCTCCGGGACCTGGTCGGCAGCGTCGGAGGAGCGCTCAGCAGGGCGCTCGAGTCAGGCGACCGGACCGCGGTGAGCGACGCCCTCAGAGCCGAGCTGGACCGGCCCGACGACCCGGCCGTGCTGGTCATGGAAGACATCCACTGGGCCGACGAAGCGACTCTCGACGTACTGCGCTTCCTCGTACGGCGGATCGCCAGTCTGCCCGCCGTACTCGTGCTGTCCTACCGGGACGTGGAGCTGACCAGGGACCACCCGCTGCAGCAGTTGCTGGGGCTGGCGTCGAGCACACCGCGGCTGCGACGGCTGCGGCCGGCGCGGCTGTCGGCGGGAGCGGTGGACCAGCTCGGTGCGCACACTGGGATGGACACCGAGCGCGTGTTCGCGGTGACGGGCGGCAACCCGTTCTTCGTCACGGAGATCTACGCGTCGGGCGACCTGGACGCCGTACCGGACACGGTTGCGGAGGCGGTCGGTGCCCGGCTGGCCGGTCTCGATGGAGCAACCAGGGACGCACTCGAGCTGCTGGCTGTGGTGCCGTCCAGCACAGAGCGCTGGCTCGTCGAGGCAGTCGTCCCCGGCGGACTCGCCTCGCTCGCGGCGGCCGAGCGACGCGGCGTCCTCGTCGTCTCGCCGACCGGAGTCGCGTACACACACGAGCTGGCCCGCCGTGCGGTTGTGGACTCGATGCCTGCCGCCCGTCGGGTGTACTGCAACCAGGCTGTGCTGGCCGCTCTGCTCAAGCGCTTCGACGAATGCGACCTGTCGCGCATCGTGCACCACGCGGCCGAGGCGGGTGCCGCGGAGGTGATCCTCGCCCATGGTCCCGCAGCGGCGCGGGAGGCGGCCGCGGCCGGGTCGCACCGGGAGGCGGTCGCGCACTACCGGCTGCTGCTGGATCAGCGGGACGTGTTCTCGTCGGAGGAGCTGGCCGACATCCTGGACGGGTTCGCGGTCGAGTGCTACACGGTCGGTTCGGCCGATCTCGCCGTACATGCCGAGGAGGAGGCTGTCGCGCTGCGTCGGGAGCTCGGCGACCCGCGGAAGCTCGGGCTGAGTCTGCGGTGGCTGTCGCGGGTGCAGTGGTGGGCGGGTGACCGGGCCAGTGCGGAGGTCAGTGGGGCGGACGCGATCGCCGTACTCGAGCACGCGGGGGACCGGCGCGCGCTGGCGCTTGCCTTGAGCAACCAGTCTCAGCTGCACATGCTCGCCGGGCACTGGACCGACTGCGTCAACGTCGGGCTGCGGGCCGTCGCGATGGCGCGGGACATCGGCGATGCGGGCCTGTTGTCGCATGCCCTGAACAACGTCGGTACGGCGCTCTGGGACCACGGCCGGCCCGAGGGGCAGGGGCTCCTGGAGGAGAGCCTCGCGGTGGCGCTGGCGGCCAACGAGTTCGAGCATGCCTGCCGCGCGTACGTGAACATCATCTGGCACCTGATGGACGTGCTCGCGCTCGCGGAGGCCGAGCACCTGCTGGAGGACGCCATCTGCCTGGCTGGTGACGCCGAGTTCCACGGCTTCCTGCGCTACCTGCAAGTGACGCGAAGCATGGTCTACCTGGACCTCGGGCGCTGGGACGAGGCCGAGCGGGAGGCCGGGTGCGCGGGCGACTCCGAAGTGATCACCCGCGGTCCCGCGCTCGTCGTCGCCGGGATCGTGCGGGCCCGGCGGGGCGAGCCGGACGACGGGTTGCTCGACGAGGCGTGGCAGATCGCGCAGCGTCTCGGTGAGGCCCAGCGGACCGGTCCGGCCGGGGCGGCGATGCTCGAGGCCGCGTGGTTGCGGGAGGAGGACGCGTCCGACGTCGTCGAACCGGCGTACGAGGACGTGTACCGCTTCGGGCGGACCTCATCGGCGGCCGCGTTCGGGTACTGGATGCGCGTCGCCGGGCGGCCGGTGCCGATGAACGCGTCCGACCATCCGTTCCGCTTGCTCGCGGCGGGTCGGTGGCAGGAGGCGGCTCAGGCCTGGCACAAAGCCGGTTGTCCGTACGAGCACGCGCTCGCGCTCTCTCACAGCACCGACCCCGCAGATCTGCTGTCCGCGCTCAGCACCCTTGACGGACTCGGCGCCGAGCCGCTGGCCCGGCGCGTACGCGGCCGGCTGCGAGAGCTTGGCGTCAGTCGCATCCCACGCGGCCGGGTGCAGGCGACCAGGGACAACCCGGCCGGACTCACCGAGCGGCAGACCGACGTCGTACGGCTGCTCGCCGAAGGGCTGACCAACGCCGAGATCGCCGCCCGCCTGGTGCTGTCGGTGCGCACGGTGGACACGCACGTGGCCGCGATCCTGGACAAACTGGGCGCCAAGACCCGACGCGACGCCGCGACCCGCGCCAAGGCTCTCGGCCTCCTGCCCGCCTGAGTGGCAGGCTTGCGGGGAGTCAGAGTCTGAAGACGGAGGTACGGCGTGGGACTGCGGCCGGTGGATCTGGCGCGACGGGCCTCGATCTCGACGCAACTGGTGCGCAACTACGAGGCGGCCGGGATCCTGCCGCCGGCGCCACGGTCGGCGACCGGGTACCGCCAGTACGGCGAGGAGCACCTGTCGGCGCTGCTCACGTACCGGGCGCTCGCGCCGGGGTTCGGTCCGGAGGTCGCGACGGAGATCATGCAGGCGGTGCACACCGGTGACGAGGCGCAGGCCTACCGGTTGGTGGACGCGTCGCATGCCGGGCTGCATCAGCAGCGGCTGGCGACCGATGCGATGAGCGAGGCGCTGGGTGCGGCTGCTGCGGAGTTCCTGGACGAGCCTGCTGCCGCGGGTCCGTCGTTGCTGGTGGGGGAGTTAGCGCACCAGTTGGGTGTGCGCACGTCAGCCCTGCGTGTCTGGGAGGCGGCCGGGTTGCTGACGCCGACGCGGGAGCCGGGGACGAAGTACCGGCGGTACGGGCCGGAGGAGGTGCGGGACGCGCGGATCATCCACATGCTGCGGCAAGGGCGCTACTACTTCGAGCAGATCAAGCCGGTGCTCGACGGACTTCGCCGTACCGGGAGCACCGAGGCGTTGCGGGCAGCGATCGCGGAACGCCGGGCTGCGCACGACAACCGTACCAAGGCGATGCTGTACGGCGCCGCGCTTCTGCATCAACTCATTGAGGAGAAGCGGTCACTGCGGGACGGCTAGCTGAGTCGGCTCGCTGCGGCCGCGCACCGTCACCTGGGAGTCGGGATTCCAGTGCGCTGCTTCGGCCGGCGCCGCCTCGTTGACCGCGGCCATGGACGCGATGAGTCGGGCTGGGGTGGACTTGGCAAGCTCGGTGAGGCGAGCGGCCTCGTTGACCGGGTCCCCGATCACGGTGTACTCGTGCCGCCGTACGTCGCCCACCGTGCCCGCCACCACGATGCCCGCGGTGACCCCGATCCCGGCGGTTGCCTCAGGCAACTCCTCGGCCAGCCGCCGGGCCAGCGCGCGACCGGCCCGCAGCGCACTGCCGGCGGCGTCCGGAAGCTCGGCCGGCGCACCGAAGACGGCCAGCGCGGCGTCACCGGCGAACTTGTTCACGAACCCGCCTTGCCGGACCACCTCGTCGACCACGATCGCGAAGAACCGGTTGAGCAGCTGGACCACCTCGGCCGGCGGCCGCTCCGCCGCGAGCTGGGTCGAGCCGACCAGGTCGACGAACAGTACGGCGGCGAATCGCTCCTCGCCGCCGAGCCGGTCACTGCTCAACGCCTCCTGGACGACTTCCGGACCGACGTACCGGCCGAAGACGTCCCGGATTCGCTCCCGCTCCCGCAGGCCCTCGGCCATCTTGTTGAACCCGGCCTGCAGCGACCCGAGCTCGGTGCCGTCGAACACCGGGATCCGGACGTCCAGCTGCCCGTCGCCGATCAGCGTCAGCGCGTTCCGCACCGAGCGGACCGGCGCGACCACCGACTTGGCCGACAACATGGTGAGCAGCCAGCCGTTGAGCAGCACGACCATGCCCAGGGCAAGGATCATCACCGAGAGCCGGGTAGGGGAGACGTCCTGCTCGATCAGCGCGAGTACGGCGGCCAGCATCAGCCCGGCCACCGGGACGCCCGAGCCGACGGCCCAGAAGAACACGGTCCGCGCCTTCAGCCCGGCCGACAGCAGACGCCTCGGGGGCGGTGAGTCGGCGAGCGCCCGCGCGGCGACCGGTCGGAGGGCGAACTCGGTCAGCAGGTAGGACACCGAGCACGTGATGATTGTGCCGTCGACGATGGTGACCGCGATCCGCAGCGCGTTCTCAGGCTGCAGCGCCAGCGTCATCACGGTGAAGATCAGGCACGCCAGCATCCACAGGAACACCTCGATGAGGGTCAGCCGCAGTGGCAGCTGCAGAGTGGCGATCTGCTCCTTGCGGGTGGCCGGCCGGTCCTCGTCCACCCAGCGGGTCACCCGCTTGGTGAGCCGCACGCTCGACCAGCAGCCGATCACCACGGCGACCAGGAAGTACGAGGGGATGAAGATCGCCTCGAGAACCTTGAGCTGGTCGACGAGCGGCGGCCCCGGCAGCACGAACACCGCCAGCACGAACACGACCACGGCCCCGATCAGGTTCGTCCCGATCGAGAAAGTTGTCATCAGCACCCGAAGCCGCACCCGAAGCAGCCGCGGACTCTGGTCGGCAGGCCCAAGCAGCCAAGACCCGAACGGACGCTGCTTGAGCACCAGCTCAGGCTTTCCCTCGGGCAGCATGTTCACAGTCTGCTAGCAATGGCCCCACATCGTGCAGCCGGCTTACCAGTTGAGAGCTACCGTGGCGCCATGGCTGCTCGGTGGCAGATCCCGCTGGCTGCTCTTGCGGCGGCGGTGCTGGTCGCCTGCTCCGAGAGCGGCTCTGCCCAGCCATCACCGGGTACGACGGCCGGCCCTACGCCAGCCAGCCCCGCGTCCAGCCAAGCGCCTGCCAGCCCGACGCAGCCGAGCACGCCGTCTGCCACCAGTCCGCCCTTGTCCCGGACGACTCCAGCCACCACCCCGGTGCCGACTCAGCCGCTGGTGCTCGCGGTCCACCCGACTCGCGCTGCGCAGGACGTTCCCCTGACCATCGCCCGGTCCATCGCCCGGGGCTCCTTGAAGTCCTGGCGGGGCTTTCAGGTCGGCTCATTGCGTCAGGCGCAACGCTCGACTACCACCCTCGCCCTGGTCCCCGCCTCCGCGGCCGGCCCGTCCGTCCGCCCGCTCACGGTGGCCGGGACGGACCCGTTCAAAGACCCCGCCCGCTACCCGATCCGAACGCCTGGCGCCCAACCGAGGGCGCCCGTCATCGACCTGACTGTCGGTGGCGACGTCATGCTCGGCCGCCGAGTAGCGACCGCCGCTGCGCAGTCCGGCGACGTCTCCCATCCACTGCGTGCCATCGGCCCCCGCCTGGCCGCCGCGGATCTGACCGTGCTCAACCTGGAGAGCACACTGTCCCGAGCCGGTGCACCACAACAGGGAGGCGACTCCTTCGCAGCCCCACCCGGTGTTGTGGCCGGGCTGCGGGACGCCGGCGTCGACGTACTCTCGCTGGCCAACAACCACACCGGTGACTTCCAGCAGCGTGCCCTGCTCGAGACCGTCCGGCTGGTGCGGGCGGGTGGCATCCAGCCGGTAGGGGCCGGGAGCAACCTCACCGGAGCGGCCCGCCCGGCGATCGTCGAGCGCGACGGTGTCCGCTTCGGCTTCCTGGCGTTCAACGCGATCGGCGAGACTCCGCGAGCGACCGCAACGAGCGCCGGAGCGTTCAGCATCCGCATGCCGCCGCGGACCGGTCCGCTGAACACCAGTGACCTGGCCACGATGACGCGGGCCATTCGTACGCTGAAGGCTGCCGTCGACGTGGTCGTCGTACTGCCGCACTGGGGTCAGCAGTACACGCACACGCCGGTGCCGGCACAGCACACCGTCGCGACTGCGCTCACCCAGGCCGGAGCGGACCTGGTGATCGGTGGGCACCCGCACTGGGTGCAGAGCGTGCTGTTCCCGCCGGGCAAGGTGGTGGCGCACTCGCTGGGGAACCTGGTGTTCGACATGGACTTCATGCAGCAGACGCAGGAGGGCGTGCTGCTTGAGCTCACCTACTGGGGCAAGACGCTGAAGGCTGCCCGGCTGACGCCGTACGTGATCGGGAGCGACTTCAGCCCGCGGGTCGTGACCGGTACGCGGGCCGAGCAGATCCTGGCCGACATCCGCTAGCCGGCGAGCCAGGCGCTCACCACTCGCCCCATCCGGCCGAGCTGGGCCGGTGACACGACGCGGGGCAGGTCGCGGGCGGAGTGGTACTCGGCGTACGGCGTGCTGCCGAGCCGGACTCCTGGCAGTCCGGAGCGGACGAACGACCAGTGATCACTCGACCGGTTCACACACGCCCTGCTTGGTACGCCGGCCCGAGCGGCCACCGCACGGACTTCGTTGCGCAGGGCGACGTCGTCGGCTTGTGCGGAGCAGATCGGTACGACGGTGCCGACGCCGACGCGATCGAGCGAGACCATGCCGCGGAGGGCGTTGCGCTGCGCGGGCGGTAGCGAGGCGACGTACGCGCGGGAGCCGTAGTGGTGGCGGTTGTCGCCGTCGCCGCGGGGTTCTTCGGCGCCGAAGGCAACGAACACGGTGGGAGAGCGTGGCGACAACTGGGCGGTGCCGAGGAGTACTGCGACGCCGGAAGCGTTGTCCTCGGCGCCGGGGGCCTGCGGGACGGTGTCGAGGTGGGCGCCGACGATTCGGTGGGGTGCGGCGGGGTTGAAGCCGGGTTTGGTGGCGATCAGGTTCCAGGTGGTGCCTGCGCGGACCGGGACGCCCCAGGAGATGCCGGCTGGGACGCGCAGGGCTTGGCGGCGGGTCTGGTAGCCGGCGGCGCGGAAGCGTTGCTCCAGCCAGGTCAGGGCTTGCAGGTAGGCGGGACTCGTGGCTTCGCGAGGGCCGAGGCCCGCCAGGTAGCGCACTGTGCTCATGGCGGCGGCGCTGTTGAAGGCCGTGGGCCGCGGTGACGGGGGCGCGGTGGCGGAGGTCGGAGGCGGCGCCGCAGCGGTGGTTGGCGGGGGCGGAGCGGCGGTGGTTGGCGGGGGTGGAGCGGCGGTGGTGGGAGGTGGCGCGGTCGACGGGGTCGGGTCGCGCGTGGTGGTCGGGCTGGTGCACGCGGCGGTGGCCAGCAGGGTGAGGACGGCGGCCAGTGGCCGGGTGGCGGCCCACATGCCTCCATGGTGCCTGTCTGATCAAAACTGGGCCTTTTGGCACGGTGGTGCGGATGGCTCAGATTGGCCGCCGGAACCCGGCTCGCCGTGGGTACTGTTCGTCGGACCACCTGACTCGGGGAGCAATCCGTGACGCACGACCGCCACTCCTACGCCGAACCTGCGCTGGTTCGGACCACGCACCTGGAGCTGGACCTGACGCTGGACTTCGAGCAGAAGGTGCTGGCCGGCTCTGCCACGCACACCCTGGCCTGGACCGGAGCCGGTGACCGGTTCGTGCTCGACACCCGTGACCTCACAGTGCTCGCGGTCGAGGGTGCGACGGCGGATGGCTGGGAGCCGCTCGAGTACAGCCTGGCGGTGCCCGACCCGGAGCTCGGGTCGGCGCTGAACATCCGCACCGACCGGCACGAGCGGGTGCGGGTCAGCTACCGCACCGCGCCGACCGCGACCGGCCTGCAGTGGCTGGAGCCGTCGATGACCGCGGGCGGCGTGATGCCGTTCATGTTCAGCCAGTCGCAGGCGATCCACGCGCGCAGCTGGGTGCCGGTGCAGGACACTCCGGGCGTCCGGTTCAGCTACGCCGCGAACGTCACCGCTCCGCCGGAGCTGATGGTGCTGATGAGTGCGGACAACGGCACGATATCCCGCCGTACCGGCTCATACGACGTGGTGATGCCCGAGCCGATCCCGTCGTACCTGCTGGCCATCGCCGCGGGAGATCTGGTGTTCGAGCCGATCGGTGAGCGGTCGGGCGTGTGGGCCGAGCCGGAGATGGCCAAGCGGGCGGCGACCGAGTTCGCCGACACCGAGGAGATGATGCGGGTCACCGAGGCGCTGTTCGGCCCGTACCGCTGGGGGCGTTACGACCTGCTCGTGCTGCCGCCGTCCTTCCCGTACGGCGGGATGGAGAACCCGCGGATGACGTTCGCGACGCCGACCGTGGTGATCGGGGACAAGTCGCTCGTCAGCGTTGTCGCGCACGAGCTGGCGCACAGTTGGTCGGGCAACCTGGTCACCCAGGACAGCTGGGACGACATCTGGCTGAACGAGGGCTTCACGTCGTACGTCGAGAACCGGATCGTCGAGGCGGTCTACGGCACCGAGTTCGCGGTGATGGAGACGGCGATCAAGGAGCACGCGACCGTGGTCAAGCTGGACCCGCTGACCCCGGCCGAGCTGGCGGTGGAGCTGCCCGGGCTGAACCACGGCACGGAGTACCACGGGACGACGTCGTGCGGTCCGCTGAAGGGGTCGTGGTTCCTGTCCTGGCTGGAGGAGCGGTTCTCCCGGGAGGTGTTCGACCCGTTCCTGCGCGGGTACTTCGACCGCTTCGCGTTCCGGAGCATCAACTCCGGGGACTTCGTCGCGCACCTGCGCGCGCATTTGCTGAGCCCGAATCCCGGTGTGGTGACGGATGCCGAGCTGGCGGCCTGGCTGGATGAGCCCGGGATCCCGGCGTTCGCGCGCCGCGCGGTGTCGGAACGGTTCGAGGCCGTCGACGAGGCGCGCGACCGCTGGCTCGCGACCGGTGAGCTGCCGGCCGCGGGAGGCTGGACGACGCAGGAGTGGCTGCGCTTCCTGGACGCGGCGCCGGACGTGCTCGGCGCGAACCAGCTGCAGCAGCTCGACCGCGCCTTCCAGCTGACCGGTACGGCGAACGGCGAGATCGCCCGGCGCTGGTACCAGATCGTTGCCGCCAGCAGCTATGAGGCGTCGTACGCCGATCTGGCGTCGTTCCTCACTCGGGTCGGCCGGATGAAGCTGGTGCTGCCGGTCTACCGGGCACTGGCCGGGACGGACCGGGCGTTCGCGGCGGAGGTGTTCGCGAAGGCGCGGCCCGGGTACCACCCGATCACGACCGCCGCGGTGCAGAAGATCCTGGGCCAGTAGTCGCGTATCCTGACCGGATGAACGAGATCTCTGTCGGGAGGGTCGTCCCGGCCGCTCGATGAGCGGCCCGCAGGTCCGGGTGCGGAGCCCGAAGGACCTCAGACGCCAACGCCGCACCAGGTCCCACTCCTGCTGGGATCACCTGCTGATCGCGCCACTGTGGCCCAAGCACGACGTCAACCTCGGCACGCTGCTGCGCACGTGCGATGCGGTCGGCGCATGTCTCGCCGTACCCAAGCTGCCGTGGGTGCCGGATGCACTCGCCCGCGGCAACACGCTCAAACGGCGCACCTGTGTGCACTGGACCGGCCACGACCCGGTTCGCTGGCTGATCGACCAGAAGGCTCGCGACGGGACCACGATCGTCGGGGTCGAGCTCGCCGAGGAATCGGTCCGCCTGGCCGACCTGCCGCCGGCCCGCAACCGCACGATCGCCGTCCTCGGCCACGAACGCACCGGCATCCCACCCGAAGCCCTTGACCAGCTCGACCTCGTCGTCGAGATCCCGATGATCGGCACGGGCGCCAGCCTCAACGTGGCCGTCGCCGGCTCGCTGGTCCTCTATCGCCTGTCCGGCCTGCTATAGGTCGAGCCGACGGCGATGGTCGGTGTGGGTGGGCTCGTAGCCGAGGCGTTTGTTGATGCGTTGCATCGGAGTGTTGGTGCTGACGGTGTCGGTCAGCAGGCCGTCGAGGGCGGGGAAGCGGTCGCGCGTCTGGCGGATCTGCTCGGCCTTCATCCACAGGGCGAGGCCGTGGCCGCGATGGGCAGGGAGTACGGCGGTGCCGTAGTGCTGGGCGTCGCCGCTGCCGTCGGCGGGTACGACGAGCTCGGAGAAGCCGGCGAACGCGCCGGTGGACTCGTCGACGGCCGCGACCGTGGTCAGGTGCTCACCGCGCTGCTCGATCACCTGGGCGGCGTACCGGGTCCGCTCCACGTCCCACGCGTCCTCGCCGTACTCGATCCCGCCCGTCGGCGCGTCGTCCATCCCGGCCCGCGCATCGGTGAACGTCTGCGCCCACTCGTCCGGTACGACGCCCACCCACGACACCAACCGATAACCCGGAGCCGCGGGTACGGCGGGCTGCGCGTCGGTCAGCCGCAGTCGCGCGTAGATCAGCGTCATCCCGATCGTGAACCCGTGGTGCTCGAGGAAGTGGTCGGCCGGTGAGTCGGCTCGGGCGTCGGCGAGGACCAGGCGGACGTCATGGTCGCGAGCCGCGGCGACGGCTGCGTCGAGCAACTGCGAGCCGACGCCGCGCCGGCGCTCGGCCGGGTGCACGTTGACCTCGAGCTCGGCCAGGTGCTCCTGGGACTTGCGGCTGTTCAGCCGGAGGAACGCCGAGCCGACCGGGTTGCCGTCGGGGTCGGCGGCAAGCCAGCCGATCCGGCGGCTGAACGGCCGGAAGTCGGGATCGGTCAGGGGCGTCAGTCGGATGCTCAAGCCGCCAACATAACGCCGCCCCGGGAGCACGTGCCGGTCCGGCGCCGGATCGGTTAGCGTGCTGCGAACACGGCGAGCGGGGGAGAGGAGACGGTGGGGTGGACCACACGGGCGAGGTACGGACGATCGGCGCCGACCATGTCGCGTTGCGCGAGCAGGTGCTCGCCGAGTTGCGCCGGCGGATCGTGGACGGCGACTACGCCCAGGGCGAGCGGTTGACCGAGACCCGGCTGGCCGACGACTTCGGTGTCTCCCGGAACCCGGTCCGCGAGGCCCTGCGGGTGGTCGAGGCCGAGGGGTTCGTCCGGATCCTGCCCCGGCGGGGAGCCGTGGTGGTGACGCTGGACGAGGTCGCGGTCCGGGACCTGTTCGCCGTACGGGAGCAGTTGGAGACGCTGGCCGCCGGGCTCGCGGCCGAGCGGGCGACGCCGCGGGACGTGGAGCGACTGAGGCGATTGCTCGCCGAGGCCAGCGAGGCGACCGAGGCCAAGGACTTCGACCGGGTCGCCGAGCTGAACAGCGCCTTCCACCGCGCCGTCATCACGGTCAGTGGCAACCGCTGGCTGCTGTCGATGTCGGCCGCGATGTACCACCACGTCCACTGGGTCTTCCGCGTCGGCGCAGCCCAACGTGCCCCGCACTCCTGGGAAGAACACATCCGCCTGGTCGATGCCATTGCCGCCGGCGACCGCGAAGCCGCCAGCGGGGCCGCCCGCCTCCACGTCGAAGCCGCCGCCAAGGCAGCCCTCAACGGCCAGACTTACCGGCCGACCGCGTAGCCCTGCATACCGCGCGGGTTGGCGGCCGCGGCCAGGACGCCGTCAGCTTCCTTGCGTACGGCGCATAGGCGGCCGAGGCTCCACGCGTCGCTTTCGGTGACGACGTGGCCGCGTCGGATGAGCTCATCGCGGATGCCGGAGCCTAGGCGGCTTTCGATCACCAGGCCGCCTGGCTCGGTTGCGCGAGGGTAGAAGGAGGACGGGAAGCCGGTGGTGTGCCAGGCCGGGGCGTCGATGGCTTCCTGGAGGTCCATGCCGGAGCCGAGGTGGCGGAGCAGGAAGAGCAGCTGCCACTGGTCTTGCTGGTCGCCGCCGGGCGAACCACAGGCGAGGACCGGCTGTCCGTCACGCAGCACCAGCGTCGGCGTGAGCGTGGTCCGTGGCCGCCGGCCAGGTGCGAGCGAGGACGCCAGACCCTCTTCCAGCCAGAACATCTGCAGCCGGCTCCCGAGGCAGAAACCGAGCTCGGGAATCGTCGGCGAGGATTGCAGCCAGCCGCCGCTCGGCGTCGCCGAGATGACGTTGCCCCACCGGTCGATCACGTCGACGTGACAGGTGTCGCCTCGGGTCACCCCCTCCGAGGAGACGGTCGGCTCGCCGGTCGTTGCGTCGCCGAGGTCGTTGCTCACAGCAATCGACGGCAAGATCGGCTCGCGACCGTCCGGCCGGCCGGGCCTCAGCTCCTTCGAGGCGTCCGGACCGACGAGCTTGGCCCGTTCGGCGGCGTACGCGCGGGAGAGCAGGGTCTTCAGCGGTACGTCGGCGCCGTCGCCGTACCAGGCCTCGCGGTCGGCGTAGGACAGCTTCATCACCTCGACCGTGGTGTGCACGCCCTCCGCGCTGTCCAGGTCGACGTCACCGAGCTCGTTCAGTACGGCGAGCGACTGCAGTAGTCCCGGCCCCTGGCCCCACGGTCCGGTTTTGGCGACCGTGTACCCGTTCCAGTCGAGTGTGGCCGGCTCCTCCCAGCTCGCTTCGAAGCCAGCCATGTCGTCGCCGGTGATCAGCCCAGCGTGGTCCGCGCCGCTGGAGTCCCGGTGCGGCAGCCGCGAGAACTTGTCGACCGCCTCGGCGACGAAGCCCTCCCGCCACGCCGTCCGAGCTCGTTCGACCTGCTGCACGCGATCCGCACCGGCCGCCTCGGCCTCCGAGACGAGTCGCTCGAGCGTGGCGGCGTACGCCTCGTTGCGGAACATCCCGCTCGGCGGACGCCCACCCTGCAGCCACAGCGCGGCCGACGTCGGCCAGTGCTCTTCGAACAGTCCCTGCACCGTCCCCACCGTCTCGCCGACCCGCGGCACGAGCGGGTGCCCGTTGCGGGCATAGTCGATCGCAGGCTCCAGTACGACGCGCAGCGGCATGCTGCCGTGGTCACGCAGCAGGAGCAGCCACGCGTCGACCGCACCGGGCACAGCCGCCGCGAGCGGTCCGGAGCCGGGGACGAGAGACAGGCCGAGGGACCGGAAGTGCTCGATCGTCGCACCGGCCGGCGCGACACCCTGACCGCACAGCACGCGCGGGGTCGGGTCGTCGGCGGTGGCGATGATTGCCGGCACCTCACCGCCCGGCCCGTTGAGGTGCGGCTCCACCACGTGCAGGACGAACCCGGCAGCAGCCCCGGCGTCGAACGCGTTCCCGCCGAGCTCCAGGATCCGCATCGCCGACTGCGACGCCAGCCAGTGCGTGGACGAAACCATCCCGAACGTGCCGCGCAGCGTGGGCCGGGTGGTGAAGGTCATGGGGCAACTCCTTCTACTGTGCGTACGTCGGGGCCGGTGCCGTCGTCGCGGACCAGATGACAGGCGACCTGGTGTCCACCTTCTCCGATCACGCGTTGCTCCGGCACCACTGTCCGGCATGTGTCGATCGCGACCGGGCACCTGGTGTGGAAGCGGCACCCGGACGGCGGGTCGATCGCCGAGGGCAGGTCGTCACCGAGCAGCACCGGCTTGCGCCCCCGCTGCTCGGCCGGGTTTGGTACGGGCGCTGCCGAGAGCAAAGCCTGGGTGTAGGGGTGGGAAGGCGCACCGAAGATGCGTGCACGCGGGCCGTGCTCGACCAGTTGCCCCAGGTACATCACGGCAACCTCGTCGGCCAGGTACTCCACCGCTGACAGGTCATGCGTGATGAACAGACAGGCAAAGCCGAGGTCCCTCTGAAGGTCAGCCAGCAGATTGAGTACTGCGGCCTGCACTGACACGTCCAGCGCACTCGTGGGCTCGTCCGCCACGAGCAGACGCGGCTCCGAGATCAGCGCGCGTGCAATGCTCACTCGCTGGCGCTGACCGCCCGACAGCTCGTGCGGAGAACGCTGTGCGACCTCTGGTCGCAGCCCGACTCGGCGCAGCGACTCGGAAACCTTTGCTGCGATGTCCCTACGACGCATGAGCCGTAGCGGCTCGCCGACGATGTCGCCGACCGACAGCCGCGGGTCGAGTGAGCCCGCGGGGTCCTGGAACACGATGGACACGTCGCGCCGGTGCGGACGCAGTTGCCGGCGGTTGAGGTGCGTGATGTCCGCACCGGCGAGCCGTACGGTCCCGTCGGTCGGCTCCAGCAGCCGGACGATGCACCGGCCGACTGTGGACTTGCCAGACCCGCTCTCACCGACCAGCGCGACCACAGACCCCTGCCGGATCCGTAGCGTCACGCCGTCCACGGCCCGCACCGGCCCGAAGTGCATGACGAGGTCCTCGACCTCGAGAGCGAGCTCGGTCATGACACCACCTCGACGGGCTCTCGGACCGGGTTCCAGCAGGCGACTCGGTGGTGACCGGGTGTCAGTTGGGGTTGGGACGCCGTACAGGTGTCTGTTGCTCTTGGGCAGCGGTCGGCGAAGGTGCAGGCGTCGGGCTGTTCGGACAGGACCGGCACGAGGCCGGGGATCTCGTTGAGGCGGTGCGTCTCGGCGTGCCGACCGGCGGCCGGTGACGCGCCGAGGAGGCCGGCCGTGTACGGGTGCTGCGGGTGGGCGAACAGTTCATGCACCTCCGCGGTCTCGACGACGCGGCCGGCGTACATGACGGCGACTCGGTCGGCCAGGTCGGCGACGACGCCGAGGTCGTGCGTGATCAGGACGATGCTGGTCCCGAGCCGCTCGCGCAGTTCCCGCAGTACGTCGAGGATGCCTGCCTGGATCGTGACGTCGAGGGCCGTGGTCGGCTCGTCGGCGATCAGCACCTTGGGGTCGCAGGCAACGGCCATCGCGATCATCACGCGCTGCCGCATGCCGCCGGACAGTTGGTGCGGGTAGTCGCCGACGCGGCGCTCGGCGGACGGGATCCCGACCAGTCTGAGCAACTCGATCGACCGGTCCCGCGCGGCCTGGCGGCTGAGGCCGACGTGCGTCCGCAGGACTTCGCCGATCTGGTGGCCGACGGTGAAGACCGGGTTCAGCGACGTCATCGGCTCCTGGAAGATGTACGCCACCTCACGGCCGCGGATCGAGCGCAGCGTCCGCTTGTCGGCGCCGATCAGCTCAAGACCGTCGAGCTTCACTGACCCGTCGACCGTCGCCGTCCGGGGGAGCAGGCCGGCCAGGCTCATCGCTGTGACGCTCTTGCCGCAGCCGGACTCGCCGACCACGGCCAGCACTTCGCTCTCGCCGACCTGGAAGCCGGCCCGGTCGACGGCCGACAACGTGCCGTCCTCGGTCCGGAAGCTGACGGACAGGTCCGTGACCTCGAGAACCGTCCGCATCCGGTCCTTGTTCATCGAGCTGTTCAACGGCGGCTCGCTTTCGGGTCGAGCGCGTCGCGCAGGCTGTCGCCGACGATGTTGAACGCCAGCGTCAGCAGCATGATCGCGAGGCCGGGCATCACGGCGGCCCAGGGTGCGCGGGCGGCGAACTGCTGGGCGTCGGACAGCATCGTGCCCAGGCTCGGCGCCGGCGGCTGGATGCCGAGGCCGAGGAAGGACAGCACCGCCTCGCCGAGGATCGCGGCCGGGATCGCGACCGTGGCCTGGACGATGATGACCGAGGCGGCGTTCGGCAGGATGTGCCGGCCCAGCACCCACAGGTCGCCGGCGCCCTCGACGATCGCGGCGGCGACGAAGTCGAGCGACTTCAGCCGCAGCGTCTCGGACCGGACGATCCGGATCACGCCGGGGATCTGGGCGATGCCGATCGCGATCGCCGCGTTGCCGAGGCTGGCGCCGCGGATCGCGGCCAGCCCGACCGCGAGAATCAGGAATGGGAACGCGAGCACCAGGTCGGTGAACCGCGAGATCAGCGCGTCGATCGCCCGGAAGTACCCGGCCATCAGTCCCAGTGGCACGCCGACCACCAGCGACGTGGCGACCGCGAGTACGCCGACGTGCAGCGACGCCCGCAGTCCGTACATGATTCGCGCGAGCACGTCCCGGCCGAGGTCGTCGGTGCCGAGGATGTAACCGGGCGTTCCGGGAGGTGCGAACGCACGGTCGAGCTGGGTCTGGGTCGGCTCGTGCGGTGCGAGCCACGGCGCGAACACCGCGAGGATCACCGCGATCCCGAGGCCGACGAGGCCCGTGATCGCGAGCGGGTTGCGGAGCATCCGCCGTACCACTCGGCGCCGGTTGCTGCGCAGCGGCGTGCCTGCGGTGACGGTGACGTCGGTGATGGCCATCAGGCATCACCCCGGACCCGGATCCGCGGGTCGATCACCGAGTACAGCAGGTCGACGAGCAGGTTGATCACGATGTACGCCGTCGCGGTCACCAGGACGACGGCCTGGATGACCGGGTAGTCGCGCTGGAAGACCGCGTCCACTGTCAGCTTGCCGAAACCGGGCAGCGCGAAGATCCGCTCGGTCACCACGGCGCCCGAGATCAGTGCGCCGAGTTGCAGGCCGACGATCGTGATCACCACGATCAGGCTGTTGCGCAGCGCGTGCCGGCCGATCACCGCGCGCGGCGAGAGCCCTTTCGCCTCCGCCGTACGGATGTAATCGGCGCTCAGCGCGTCCAGCATCGACGACCGGGTCTGGCGCATGATCACCGCGGCCAGGCCGGTGCCGAGGATCAGCGCCGGCAGGATCAGGTGGTGCAGGTTGTCGATCGGGTTGCTGAAGAACGGCACGAACCCCGACGCCGGGAACAGGCCGAGCGCGACGGACAGGTAGAGGATCGCCATCAGGCCGAGCCAGAAGTTCGGCACCGACAGGCCGAGCAGGGCGAGCGCGTTGGCGGCCCACTCGGCCGGGCGGCCGCGCCGTACGGCGGCGACGACGCCCGCGCCGACCCCGATCACGCTGGCGATCAGGATCGCCAGGATGGACAGCTCGATCGTCACCGGCAGGGCGCTCGCGATCATCGTGGTGACCGACTCGCCGGTGCGGATCGACTGGCCGAGGTCGCCGCGCGCGGCGTGGCTGACGAACTGCCAGAACTGCACCAGCATCGAGTCGTCCAGCCCGTACTGCTCCCGGATCGCCCGCAGCGACTCCGGGTCCCGGTCCTCGCCGGCCAGGGCGAGGGCCGGGTCACCCGGCAGCGCGCGGACTCCGGCGAACACCACGATCGTTGCCAGGATCAACGTGACGATCGACTGCCACAACCGGCCGAGGAGATACCGATTCACTGGGCGAACCCTGCGAAGGCTGCCCGGAGGACACCGTCGGGGTAGACCTGGATGCCGAGGATCTTCTTCGAGACGCCGGTCAGGTTGCGCTGGCGGTACATGTAGATCAGCGGGTCGTCCTGCTGCAGCTTGGTGACGACGTCGCCGTACAGCTTGATCCGCTCGGCCTTGTCGGTCGACTGGCGGGCGTCGGTGAGCAGCTTGTCGATCTCGGGGCTGCTGTAGCCGGCCACGTTCTGGCTGCCCTCGGAACCGACGAAGTTGTAGATGTTCGCGTCCGGGTCGACCCGGCCGGACCAGCCGAGCTGGAGCAGTTCGAAGTCACCGCGGTCCTGCTGGTCGAGCAGTGAGGCGTACTCGACCGGCTTGATCACCAGGTCGAACCCACCCTCCTTGACCATCGCCTGCAGGGCCTGCGCGAGCCGCAGGCTGTCGGGGTTGTTCGAGGTGATCATCGTGACCTTGTACGGCGTCGTGACGCCGGCCTCGGACAGCAGTTGCTTCGCCTTCGCCGGGTCATGCGGCGGGCAGACCTGGGCCGCCTCCGAGGTGAACTCGCTCTTCGGCGAGACCGGTGAGCAGGCGACCGTGTTCAGGTTGTTGAAGATCGACTTCACCAGCGCCTCGCGGTCGATCGACAGCGCGAGCGCCTGCCGGACCTTCGGCTCCTTCGCGATCGGGGTGTCTAGCTGCTTGAGCGGGTTCCCGATGCCGTTCGCGTTGGCGATGTTGACCGTCAGGCCCTGGTAGCCGAGCGACTGCGACTGCAGCACGGTCATGCTGCTGTCGCCCTGCAGCGACGGCGCGTCCTGGGTCGACAGCGAGTCGGCGACCTGGGCGTCACCGGACTTCAGGTTCGCCGAGCGGATGCTCGAGTCGGTGATGATCCGATACTCGATCGCGTCCAGGTGCACCTTCGCGGCGTCGTAGTACAGCGGATCCTTGACCACCTTGATCGAGTTCTGCGCCACCCGGCTGGCGAACTTGAACGGGCCGGCGCAGACCGGCGCGGTGGAGAAGTTCGCGCCCAGCTTGGACACCGCGGCCGGGCTGAGCACCATGCCGGCCCGGTCGGCCAGCGCGGCGGTCAGCGGCGCGAACGGCTTGGACAGCTTGATCACCACGGTGTTCGGGTCGGGCGTCTCGACCTTGTCGATCGGGCCGAGCTCGCTCTTGCGGCCGGAACCGGCCAGGGTCAGGCCACGCTCGATCGAGACCTTCACCGCGTTCGAGTCCATGGTGCCGCCGTCGGCGAACTTCACGCCCTGCTTGAGCGGGATCGTGAGGCTCAGGCCGTCGGGGGAGATGGTCGGCAGCGCCGTCGCGAGCTGGGGCACGATCTTCGCGTCCGGGCCGAGGTCGTACAGCTTCTCGCACATCGTGTGGAAGACGTAGCGCGAGTACAGGCTGCGCGACAGCGTCGGGTCCAGCTTGTCCGGGTCCGCGGACAGGGCAACGGTCAGCGTGCCGCCCGGCTTCACCTTCGCCGGGTCCGCCGGGTCGCCGAAGACGTCCTGCCCGGTGGACGGCTGGGCACTGCCCCCTGAGTCGCTCCCGGCCGGCTCGACGGGGGAGCAGGCGGTCCCGATCAGGGCCAGGGCGATCACCCCGACTGCCGCTCCGGCGTACCGCGGGCCACGGCTCCAGCTGGAGCGGTTCAGCAAGGACAGAAGTCGGCGAGTAGTCATCAAGTGCTCCTGAGTAGGCGGTCTCGTCGACTGTTTCATGTATACAAGGCACGTGCGCAAGTGAAACGGCGAGTTTGTGTGAACCTTTTACCGGTTCCGGCCGTACTTCGTTCTGAACGTTCAAGTGCCGACCGCCGACGGGCCGCCGGAGGGTGGTTCACGCCCTCGCGGCGGCCGTCTCGCGGCCCCAGGGGTTGGCTGGGCGGGTTGGCTAGGCGTTCACCGGATAGCGGAGCTCGCCTTGCGGCAGCGGGGCGCCGGTGAGCGACAGGGCCATCAGGTTCGGCCCGTCGTACTCGGGGTGATGGATGCCGAACTCGGTGGCCTGCCGGAAGCCGAACCGCGGGTAGTACTCGGCGTGCCCGAGCACGACCACGGACTGCTCACCACGATCACGCGCCGTGTCGAGCGCCGCTCGGATGGCCGCGCTGCCGGCCCCTTTGCGCTGGTACGGCGGCAGCACTGCCACCGGCCCGAGTGACAGCACCGGTGCGTCACCGACGTGACAGCGAGTCAGCAACGCATGCGCAACCGGCCGGTCGTCGTGCGTCGCGACGAACGACAGCCCGTCGATCCAGGCGATCGGGTCGGCACGCAACGCGTCGAGGAAGTCAACCTCGAACTGCCGCCCGAACGCCTGCCGGGTCAGCTCCCGGATGGTCTCGATCTCCGCGCTCGTCTCGGCTCGGGTCTTCCACATGAAGGACAACGGAATCCCTTTCGGGCAAGGGGCCCCGCGTCACGGGGCCCTAGGTGAGTTGGATGACCGGAATGGCTGCCGCGCACGCGACAGCGCCCGCTGACACGGTCATCAACCCACCTCCTCGAGACTCCGAAGTCGGGGACAAGTTAGCTGGTCGGGGTGGTTCTGTGCACGTGGTTTTACCAATCCGTCAGCGCAGCCAGTGGGTCGGTGGATGGTGGGGCTGTGGGGGTCCAGGTGTTGTCGATGCGGTGGTAGGGGTGCCAGCGGCCGTGGTGGTCCAGTCGGAGTTGGGTGTTGGCGCCGACGGTGATGCGGTTGTCGCGGATTTCGACGGTGAGCTCGGCGGCGGTGAGCTCGGTGCGGGCGCGGGCCAGCTCTGCCGGGTCCGGGGTCCAGGTGTGTTCGAGCACGTCGAGGCCGGGTGCGCCGCCGTACCTCCAGGCTTGGATGCCCAGAGCAAGTTTCTCGTCGGCGAGCGCGTCGGCGAGCTCGGGGAAGTCGGCGGCCAGGCGTACGCCGTCCTGCCACTCGTCGAGCACCTGCGGCTCCGGCGTCCCGTGCAGCAGCGCGTTGAGCAGCGCCCGCGCTCGCCGAGACGCATCAAGCACCAGCAGTGCCAACGTGCCCGGCGGCATCCCCTGCGGCACCTCGATCCCACTCACCGCCAACTCATCCACCGTCACCTTCCCCGGCAACCCAGGCACCTCAGGCAAAGCACCAACCGACGTGCCAAGCACCTGATCCGGTGACAGCCCCGGCTGCTGGACCTCGGCGGCCGGTGGTTGACTCCGGCTCTGGAGTTGGTTCAGGAGGGATTCTCGGGAGCGGCCGCGGAGGAGGAGTAGGACGAAGGGGTCGGAGTCGAGGAGCCAGGCCGCCTGGTAGGAGAGGCCGGCGGCGTGCTGGCAGGGCAGCTCCCAGCCGTCACACGTGCAGTTGGAGTCGAGATCCCCGATGCCCGGCAGCAGCGGCACCCCGGCATCGGCCGCCGCCTCGACCAGGTCGTGCGGCATCTCGCCGTCCAGCAACGCCGCGATGTGACCGGCGCGTTCGGCGACCTGGTCGAGGAAGCGGCTCCACTCGTCCGCGCTCAACTCGTCGACCGTCACGACGGCTTCATAGGTGTCCTCGGGCGCGTAGACCGTCGCCGCGATCCGCCCCGGGCTGATCGTGATCGTCCCGACCTGCCCGGAGTTCGCGTACCGCCGGCCCTTCCGCAGCTGGTCCGAGTCCAGCGATGTGTCCTCCAGCGCCTGCACCCACGCCCGCGCCCACCACGACCGTCCGCGCGTGCTCCGCCGCTGCGCCTCGAACGGCGGGAACCCTCGTGCCTCAGTCATCGCAGCCCACCTCGCAGCTCGACCAGGTCGGCCAGCTCGGCATCGGACAGCTCGGTCAGCGCAGCCTCGCCACCCGCGAGGACGGCCTCGGCCAGCTCGCGTTTGCTCGCCAGCATGGCCGCGATCCGGTCCTCGATGGTGCCCTCGGCAATCAACCGGTGCACCTGGACCGGCTTGGTCTGACCGATCCGGTACGCCCGGTCGGTCGCCTGGTCCTCGACCGCCGGATTCCACCACCGGTCGTAGTGCACGACGTGATCGGCCCGGGTCAGGTTGAGCCCCGTCCCGGCCGCCTTCAGCGACAGCAGGAACACCGGTACGTCGCCCGCCTGGAACCGCTCGACCATCTCCTCGCGCTTCGGCACCGGCGTCCCGCCGTGCAGCAACTGCGTGCCGATGCCACGGTCGGCCAGATGCCGCTCGAGCAGTCTCGCCATCGCGACGTACTGCGTGAAGACGAGGACGGCGCCGTCCTCCGCCACGATCGTCTCGAGCAGCTCGTCGAGCAGCTCGAGCTTGCCGGAGCGGCCGGTCAGCCGGGCTTCGACGTTCTCCTTCAGGTACTGCGCCGGGTGGTTGCAGATCTGCTTCAGCCCGGTCAGCAGCTTCACGATCAGCCCGCGCCGCGCCATCCGGTCGCTGGCCTGCACCTCGGCCATCAGCTCGCGAACCGTTGCCTCGTACAACACAGCCTGCTCACGGGTGAGCGAGACCGGCTGATCCGTCTCGGTCTTCGGCGGCAGCTCCGGCGCGATGCCCGGGTCGGACTTGCGCCGGCGGAGCAGGAACGGGCGGACGAGCTTGGCCAGCCGCTCGGCGACCTCTTCGTCCTTGTCGGCTTCGATCGGCGTGGCCCACTGGTTCCGGAACGTGCCGAGCCGGCCGAGCAGCCCGGGCGTGGTCCAGTCGAGGATCGCCCACAACTCGGAGAGGTTGTTCTCCACCGGCGTACCGGTCAGAGCCACTCGTGCTTGCGACGGCACCGTCCGCAGCGCCTTCGCCGTACTGGACGATGGATTCTTTACGTGCTGCGCCTCGTCCGCGACGACGAGCGCCCAGGGGTGAGCAGCGAGCCGTACGGCGTCTCGCCGCAAGGTGCCGTACGTCGTCAGCACGAAGCCGTCATCGGCGCCGTCGAGGGACCGAGCCGACCCGTGGAAGCGGCGTACCGGTGTGCCCGGCGCGAAGCGTTGGACCTCGCGCTCCCAGTTGCCGAGCAGCGAGGCCGGGCAGACGACGAGCGTCGGGCCGGCGGTGTCGGGGGAGTTCTGGCGGTGGAGGTGGAGTGAGATGAGGGTGATCGTCTTGCCCAGACCCATGTCGTCGGCGAGGCAGCCGCCGAGGCCGAGCGAAGTCATCCGGGCCAGCCAGCGGAGGCCGCGGAGCTGGTAGTCGCGCAGGGTGGCCCGCAGGTTGTCCGGCGCTTCGATGAGCTCGTCGGCGCGGTCGGGGTCGGCGATCCGGGCGCGGAGCTCCTCGAGCCATTGGGTCGGCTTGACCGCGATCTGGCGGCCGTCGATCTCGGTGCTGCCGGTGAGCGCGGCGCCGAGTGCGTCGATCGCGGTCACCGGTTTGAGGATCCGCTCGCGGGCCTTGCGGGCCAGGTCGGGGTCGATCAGCATCCACTGGTCGCGCAGCCGGACCACCGGGCGGGTCGCCTCGGCCAGCTGGTCCATCTCGGCCGCGGTCAGGGGGTCGTTGCCGAGCGCAACCTGCCAGCTGAAGTCGAGGGTTGCGTCGCCGCCGAAGAATCTCGGGAGATCGCTGGGCGGACCGTCCGACGAGGTGATCGCGGCGCGCGCGGTGAGGGCTCGCCCCAGGCTGCGCGGCCAGTGCAGGTCGACCCCGGCCGCGGCGAGGCGCTGCGCCCCGCCCGCGAGCAGGTCAGCGACCTCTTCGTCGGACAACTCCATCCGATCCGGTACGGCGGAATCCAGCAGCCGGGCCAACGGCGCCCACACCCGCCCGGCCCGCCGAATCGCGAGCGTCGCGTCGATCCGCGCCCGCGGCCCGAACCCGGCGACGTCCTCCGCCCACACGTCATCCGCATCCCGCACCAGCGTCGGATCCTGCAAGCTATGCAGCTGCACAACCGCCCGGAACGCCATCGTCTCCGGCAACTCCACCCGCAACGAGATCCGAACCCCACTGTCCAGCCCGACTGCCACCTCATCAGCCCACGACCGCAGTCGATCGGCTCGCTGAGGCTTGGTGCTGGTGAACAGCTGAGTCTTGTGAGCCTTGGCTGCAGCCGGCGACCGAGGCATCCCATCCGCCACGGCATCCAGAAAACTGCGAACCAACTCCTCAGCCACCGGCAACCGCACCCCAGCAACCCCGCCGGAGCCCGAACCACCGACCTCGCCGGTCGCCGCACCGGCGACACCGCCCGTCGTGGAAGCACCGGCGACACCGCTCGTCGTGGAAGCATCGCCAGTTGCAGCACGGGTGACACCGCCCGTCGGGGACGCACCGGGTTCGGTGGCTGCGGCACCAGCAACCCGGTGGGAGGTGGGAGCGCCGCCTGCGGTCGAGCTGCCGACAGGCGGGCCGGGATGTGGTTCCAGGGGGAGGGATCGGGCAGTAGGAGGCATGGCTTCGGCCAGCGACAGCACGCGGTTGATGTCGGTGGTGTCGAGGGGGCCTACTCGCCAGGCGTCGTGGCCGGTGGGGGAGATGCCGGGGAGGAGCTTGCCTCGGGCGACGAGTTGGAGGGCGATCAGGGCGGCGCCGCCCCAGAAGGCTGCTGAGGGATGGGCGGCGCTGGCTTGGCGACAGCGGCCGAGGACCGGGACGGCTTCCGCTACCGGGAGCTCGATCGCGCGGACCGAGCGCAGCTCGGAGTCGACGACCAGTTGGAGGTGGGTCTGCTCGCCGACACCGAGTGGGAGCTCACCGCCGTCCGGGTCCCAGAAGCACACTCGGCCTTCTCGTGGCGGGTCGGCCGGTTTGAAGACCACCGCACAACCCGCCAGCTCCTGCTGTCCCGCTACCGCCAACCCCAACACCCTCCTAGCTCATGGCACTCCTGACACCGGATCCCGCCGTACCTCAGACCGTGAGCACCTCCGCGTCGGTCGGACCGGCGCCCGGCTGGTCGAACTGGGTGCGGTACAGCTCCTCGTACCGACCGCCCGCAGCCAGCAGATCCGCATGCGTGCCCTGCTCCACGATCTGCCCGGCCTCGATCACGAGGATCTGGTCTGCGGCACGGATCGTGGACAGCCGGTGCGCGATGACCACCGCGGTCCGGCCTTCCAGCGCCTCGGTGAGCGCCGCCTGGACAGCAGCCTCGTTGGTCGAGTCGAGCGCCGCGGTCGCCTCGTCGAGAATCACGACCCGCGGCTGCGCCAGCAGGAGCCGCGCGATCGTCAAGCGCTGCCGCTCACCACCGGACAACCGGTACCCGCGCTCGCCGACGACCGTGTCCAGCTGATCCGGCAACGACCTGATCAGGTCACCCAACCGGGCCCGAGACAGCGCGTCCCACAGCTCGTCCTCGGCTGCCTCCGGCCGTGCGAGCAGCAGGTTCTCCCGGATGCTGTCGTGGAACAGGTGCCCGTCCTGAGTCACCATGCCGAGCGTTTCCCGCAACGACTCCGCGCTCACGTCCCGTACGTCGACGCCTGCCAGCTTCACCGACCCGGAGTCAACGTCGTACAACCGCGGAATGAGCTGAGCGATCGTCGACTTGCCGGCGCCGGACGAGCCGACCAGCGCGACCACCTGACCGGGCTCGGCGCGGAACGATACGTCGTGCAGCACCTCGACACCACCGCGGGTGTCGAGCTTCGCGACCTCCTCGAGCGACGCCAGCGAGACCTTGTCGGCCGACGGGTACGCGAAGCGCACGTGCGAGAACTCGACCGAGACCGGGCCGGCAGGCACCTTCCCGGCGTCCGGCTTGTCCTTGATCAGCGGCTCGAGGTCGAGCACCTCGAAGACCCGCTCGAAGCTGACCAGCGCGGTCATCACCTCGAGTCGCGCACTCGCCAGCGCGGTCAGCGGTGAGTACAGCCGGGTCAGAAGCAGCGCCATCGACACCACGGCGCCCGCGTCCAGTTGGTCGCGCAACGCGTAGAACCCGCCCAGCCCGTAGACCACGGCCAGCGCGAGCGCCGACACCAGCGTCAGCGAGGTCACGAAGACCCACTGCACCATCGCCGTCCGCACGCCGATGTCCCGCACCCGCCGCGCCCGGATCGCGAACTCTGCCGACTCCCGCGCCGGCCGGCCGAACAGCTTGACCAGCGTCGCGCCCGGCGCGGAGAACCGCTCGGTCATCTGCGTGCTCATCGTGGCGTTGTAGTTCGCGGCCTCGCGCTCCAGCGCGGCCAGCCGGTTCCCGATCCGGCGCGCCGGTACGACGAAGATCGGCAGGATCACCAGCGCCAGCAGAGTGATCTGCCACGACACGCGCAGCATCACGACCAGCGTCAGCACCAGCATCACGAGGTTGCTGACCACGCCCGAGAGCGTGTCGCTGAACGCGCGCTGTGCGCCGATCACGTCGTTGTTGAGCCGCGACACCAGCGCACCGGTCCGGGTGCGGGTGAAGAAGGCGATCGGCATCCGCTGGATGTGGTCGAACACCGCGGTGCGCAGGTCGAGGATCAGCCCTTCACCGATCCGCGCGGACAGCCACCGGGTCAGCAGGCCCAGCCCGGCCTCGGCGACGGCGATGATCGCGATCAGGACGGCCAGCCACAGCACCGTGCTGACGGCCTCCCCACCGACGATCGCGTCGACCACCCGCCCAGCCAGCACCGGCGTGGCGACCGCGAGGACCGCCGCGCCGACACTCAGCAGCAGGAACATGACCAGCGCGCGCCGGTGCGGCCGCGCGAACGCGAGGATCCGTTTCAGCGTCGCGCGCGAGAAGGGTCGCTTCTCGTCCTGTCGGTGCATCGCGTGGTACATCGACGTCCACGCGGTCATTTCCATACTCACGGCGAGACTCCGGCAGCTCGGTGGTCGGGGGAGTGCCGATGATCTCGCGGACCACCGACAGTTTCCGACGCTAGAACCTCAATAATCCTTGAGGTCAACTCGGGACCTAACTGGGTACACTGTACGAAGTAACTGTAGCCGGTCCGGGAGAGCCACGCACATGAATACCGAGCACAGCGGCAGCGGCGACCCGGCGAGGAGCCTCGAGCTGCTCTGGCGCCGCCGCCGGCAGCCGACCCGCGGACCCAAGCCGGCGCTCACCGTCGAGGGCATCGTCGAGGCCGCGCTGCGCATAGCCGACGCCGAGGGGATCGGCGGCATGTCGATGCGCCGGGTCGCGGACGAGCTCGGCGTCGGCGCGATGACGCTGTACCGCTACGTCCCGGGCAAGGCCGAGCTCCTCGACGTCATGCTCGACACCGTGTACGGCGAGCTGCCGCGACGCGACGTGGACGGCGACTGGCGCGCCAAGCTCGACGAGGTCGCCCGGGAGAACCGCGAGCTGTACCTGCGTCACCCGTGGCTGCTCCAGGTCGCGATCAGCCGGCCACCGCTCGGCCCGCACGTGATGGCGAAGTACGAGTACGAGTTGTCGGTCGTCGAGGGGATCGGCCTGACCGACATCGAGATGGACGACACGGTCGCCCTGGTCAACGGGTACGTGCATGGCGCCGTACGGACCGCGGTGGAGGCGCGGCAGGTGATCCAGCGGTCGGGGATGACCGACAAGGAGTGGTGGCTGGCGCACGTGCCGCACCTGGACAAGATCGGCGACGCGCAGAAGTTCCCGCTCGCGTCGCGGGTCGGGACCGCGGTCGGGAATGAGTTCGAGGCGCCGTACGACTCCGATCATGCGTTCGAGTACGGTCTGGCGCGGCTCCTGGACGGCGTATCCGCGCTGGTGGAGAACCGGTCTGGGCCGAAAGAGTAATTGTAGTTGTGAGTGAGTACTCACTCAGTTAACCTCGAACGCGTGACACCACGAGCGACCCCACTGCCACCGGACGAGCGACGCGCGGCCATCGTCAAAGCTGCGCTGCCGTTGCTCGAGGAGTTCGGCGTGGAGGTGAGCACCAAGCAGATCGCCGAGGCGGCCGGGATCGCCGAGGGCACCATCTTCCGTGCCTTCGGCAGCAAGGACGCGCTCGTCGACGCGGCGATGGCGACCGCGTTCGACAGCTCCGACCTGATCACCGCGCTGGAGCAGGTCGACCGCTCGCTGCCGTTGCGGGAGCGGATGGTTGCCGCCGTCGAGATCAGCCAGAACCGGCTGCGGAGTGTCTTCAAGCTGTTGTTCGCGCTGCGGATGCGGCGCCCGCCGGAGTTCAAGGGCTCGGCGTTCGACGAGGCTCGCCGCAAACGGCAGTCCGACCTGGCCAACCTGGCCTTCGCCGACCTGCTCCGGCCGGACGCGGACCAGTTGCGCTTCCCGCCCGAGGAGGTGGTCCGCCGGATCGGGCTGATCACCTTCTCGGCAACCCACCCAATGATTTCGGGCGGCACGGTGCTGTCCGCCGAGGAGATCGTCGACTTCGCCCTCGACGGTCTTCGGCAGCGCGACAGCGACCGGCCGGCCGCCCGTGAGGTCGCCGAGCTCGCACTCGACGGCCCTCGCACCAACGACTCTGGGGATGCCTGATGTTATTGCGACTCTTGCGTACGCACCTGCGGCCGTACGCGGGAAACCTGACCATGGTGGTCGTCCTGCAACTGATCGGGACGATCGCCTCCCTCTACCTGCCCAGCCTGAACGCCGACATCATCGACAACGGCGTGGCCAAGGGCGACACCGGCTACATCATGGAGACCGGCGGCTGGATGCTTGCCGTCAGCCTGGTGCAGATCATCTGCACGGTGTTCGCCGTCTACTTCGGCGCCAAGACGGCCGCGCTGCTGGGCCGGGACCTGCGCTCCGCGGTGTTCCACCGGGTCGGGGAGTTCTCCGCCCGTGAGGTGAACCAGTTCGGCGCGCCGACGCTGATCTCCCGCAGCACCAACGACGTCACCCAGATCCAGATGCTGGTGGTGACCACCTGCACGCTGTTGGTGGCCGCGCCGATCACGATGGTCGGCGGCGTGGTGATGGCGGTCCGCGAGGACGTCGGCCTGTCCTGGCTGGTGGCGGTCGCGGTGCCGTTGCTGGCGGCGTCGGTCGGCTTCATCGCCAGCCGGATGGTCCCGCAGTTCCGCCGGATGCAGAAGAACGTCGACGGCGTGAACCGGGTGCTGCGCGAGCAGATCACCGGGATCCGGGTGGTCCGCGCGTTCGTCCGCGAGCCGCACGAGGTGGAGCGGTTCGGCGAGGCGAACGAGAACCTCACCGACACCGCGATCAAGGCCGGCCGGCTGATGGCGCTGGTCTTCCCGGTGGTGATGCTGATCCTGAACCTGTCCAGCATCGCGGTGCTGTGGTTCGGCGCCTCCCGGGTGGAGAACGGGACGATGGAGGTCGGCGCGCTGACCGCGTTCCTGAGCTACCTGATCCAGATCCTGTTCTCGGTGATGATGGCGACGTTCGTGATGATCATGGTGCCGCGCGCCTCGGTGTGCGCGGACCGGATCGGCGAGGTGCTCGACACCGAGTCCTCGGTGCGGCCGCCGGTCACCCCGATCCGGACCTTCACCGGTCGCGGGCAGCTGGTCTTCGAGAACGCCTCGTTCCAGTATCCGGGCGCGGCCGAGCCGGTGCTGCGCGACATCAGCTTCGTCGCCTCGCCGGGCCGGACGACTGCGATCATCGGCAGCACCGGCGCCGGCAAGACCACGCTGCTGTCGCTGGTTCCCCGGTTGTTCGACGCGACCGCGGGCCGGGTCCTGGTGGATGGAATCGATGTCCGCGACATCGAGCCGGAGGCCCTGTGGGAGCGGATCGGCCTGGTGCCGCAACGCCCGTACCTGTTCTCTGGGACCGTCGCCAGCAACCTGCGCTACGGCAACCCGGACGCAGGAGACGAGGAGCTCTGGACGGCGCTGGAGATTGCCCAGGGCAAGGACTTCGTCGAGGCGATGGCGGAGGGGCTGGACGCGCCGATCGCGCAGGGCGGCACGAACGTGTCCGGCGGTCAGCGGCAGCGGCTCGCGATCGCCCGGGCGCTGGTCCGCAAACCGGAAATCTACCTGTTCGACGACTCGTTCTCCGCTCTCGACCTGGCCACCGACGCCCGGTTGCGGGCAGCGCTGCGACCGGTCACGGCCGAGGCATGCGTGGTGATCGTGGCGCAACGCGTGTCGACGATCGTGGACGCCGACCAGATCGTCGTGATCGAGGACGGCGCGATCGTCGGCACCGGCACGCATGACGAGCTGCTCGAGAGCTGCCCGACGTACGTCGAGATCGTCGAGTCCCAGCGATCCGCGGAGGAGGCGGCGTGAAGGAGCGGAGCGAGTTCACCATTGAGCACAGTGCGCCTCGAGCCTCATCGGCGCCCGGAGCGAAGCGAGGACGTCGATGAGCGAGGAGAAGACGACACCGCCGTCTCCCAATGGGCAGGGGCCGGCCACGGTGAAGGCGACCGAGCGGCCGACGACCGGGCGGGCGTTCGGGCCGCCCGGCGGGATCCCGGGGGACAAGTCGCTGGACTTCCTGCCGTCGGCGAAGCGGCTGCTGGCCCGGCTGCGCCCGCACCGGACCCAGGTGTTCGGCGTCATCCTGCTCGCGATCGGCAGCGTCACGCTGTCGGTGCTCGGCCCGAAGATCCTCGGCCGGGCGACCGACATCATCTTCGCCGGCGCGATCGGCAAGGGGCTGCCGAGCGGAATGAGCAAGGAGCAGGTGATCGAGCAGACCCGGGCCTCCGGCAACGGCCGGCTCGCCGACCTGCTGCAGGGGATCGACCTGATCCCCGGCGTCGGCATCGACTTCGATGCCCTGCGCAATGTCCTGCTGCTGGTGCTGTGCCTGTACGCCGGGTCGTTCGTGCTGTCCTGGATGCAGGGCTACATCCTGAACGGGATCGTCCAGCGCACCATCTTCGACCTGCGATCCGAGGTGGAGGACAAGCTCAACCGGCTGCCGCTGAGCTACTTCGACGGCGCGCCGCGCGGTGAGCTGCTGAGCCGGGTGACCAACGACATCGACAACATCTCGACCAGCCTGCAGCAGACGTTGAGCCAGCTCCTCACCTCGCTGCTGACGGTGATCGGCGTGGTGACGATGATGTTCGTGGTCTCGCCGCTGCTGGCGCTGATCGCGCTCGTCACGATCCCGATCTCGATGATCGTGACCGCGGCGATCGCGAAGCGGTCGCAGACCCGGTTCGTGGCGCAGTGGCGGCACACCGGCGCGCTGAACGGCCAGATCGAGGAGGCGTTCACCGGGCACGAGCTGGTCAAGGTGTTCGGCCGGCAGAAGGAGATCGAGGCGGACTTCGCGAAGAAGAACGAGGAGCTGTACCAGGCCGCGTTCGGCGCGCAGTTCATCTCCGGCCTGATCATGCCGCTGATGATGTTCATCGGGAACCTGAACTACGTGGTGATCGCGGTGGTCGGCGGTCTGCGGGTCGCCTCCGGCACGATGTCGCTGGGCGACGTCCAGGCGTTCATCCAGTACTCGCGCCAGTTCACCCAGCCGCTCACCCAGGTGGCCTCGATGGCGAACCTCCTGCAGTCCGGGGTGGCGTCGGCCGAGCGGGTCTTCGAGGTGCTGGACGCGAAGGAGCAGGTGCCGGACGACGAGACGCCGGAGAAGGTCACCGACGCCCGTGGCCGGGTCGAGTTCGAGCACGTCTCGTTCTCGTACGACCCGGACAAGCCGCTGATCACCGACCTGAGCCTGGTCGCCGAACCCGGCCAGACGGTTGCGATCGTCGGCCCGACCGGGGCCGGCAAGACCACGCTGGTCAACCTGATCATGCGGTTCTACGAGCTGAACGGCGGCCGGATCACGCTGGACGGCGTCGACATCACCGAGCTGACCCGGTACGACCTGCGGTCGCGGATCGGCATGGTGCTGCAGGACACCTGGCTGTTCGGTGGCACGATCCGGGACAACCTGCTGTACGGCAACCTGAACGCGACCGAGGAGGACATGCTCGCTGCGGCCAAGGCGACGTACGTCGACCGGTTCGTCCACAGCCTGCCGGACGGGTACGACACGGTGATCGACGAGGAGGGCAGCAACGTCAGCGCCGGTGAGAAGCAGCTGCTGACCATCGCCAGGGCGTTCCTGGCCGACCCGCAGCTGCTGATCCTGGACGAGGCGACCAGCTCGGTCGACACCCGCACCGAGGTGCTGGTGCAACGGGCGATGGCCGCCCTGCGCTCAGATCGGACCAGCTTCGTGATCGCCCACCGCCTGTCCACGATCCGCGACGCGGACCTGATCCTGGTCATGGAGGACGGCGCGATCGTCGAGCAGGGCAACCATCAGGAGCTCCTCACAGTGGACGGCGCCTACGCCCGCCTCTACAACGCGCAGTTCAGCGGAGCGGTCGTCGACATCGACCAGGAAGCCCCCGCGCCCGCCGCCCCACCCGGCGGCGCAGTCCGGGTCTGATGGCTGAAGGGGGTGCCACCGAGTGGCACCCCCTTCGGCTTACTTCGGGACGACGAGGTGGGGCTTCAGGGCGATCAGGATGCCGAGGGTGGCGTAGCCGATCAGCAGGTGCGTACCGCCTACCCAGCGGGAGGCCTGGTCGCCGAAGAGGATCATGGACGGGACCGTCACGACCGCCCAGCTCTCGGCGATCAGGGGCCACCACCGGAGTACGCCGCGCCAGCGGCCGGCGAAGGCGATCTTCACGGCGATCACCGCCATTCCGAGCATCGAGAGCGGCCAGCAGATGTCCAGCGGCACCAGCCAGGCCGCGTCCTGGTGCGGCTCGGGCAGCACCCCGTGGAGCAGCGACCAGACGCTCGCGATCCCGAGGATGACGGCCTCAACCTTGAGCAGGACGAGTGAGCGGCCGGTGGCGCGCGTTTTGAACTGGATCGCCAGCAGGCAGAACACGCCGAGCTGGAACGCCAGCCCGGTCAGGTCCCCGATCCGCTCGGGCACCCCGTCGTTCACCGTGGTGAACGCGAAGATGCTCGCGGCCCACGTCAGCGTCCCCGCGGTCAGTCCCAGACCCAGTCGCCGGATCGACCGTTCTGCTGGGCCGGTGGTCGAGCGCAGCGTCGGTGCTACGTCGGTGCGAGCCCTGGCAGGCGTGGTAGTCATTGCAGTTCCTCCCCCTGAGGTTTGTCTTGCCAACGAGTCTTCGGGGCCGGCCGACCCGGGAGGCAGGGCCTGCGGTCCCCGGCGGTGTCCCGAGTCGGGACGGGACAGCTGACCCGCGACGGCGGGACACACTCTGGGTGACAATGCAGCGGTGGGGGAGGACACACGGAGGGGATGGGGGCCGGCTGTACTCGGGGCAGCCGCGCTTCTGCTGGTCGCTGCCACGGTGGCGCTCGACCTCCGGAACGCCGATCCTCCGCCCGCGGCCGAGCTGGACGCGGGCTGGACCGCCGCCCTGTCCGGGCTCGCGCAGCTCATACCCGGTCTGTTGCTCCTGCAGCGTCTCCCGCGGCACCCGATCGCCTGGATCCTGACCGGCTCCGGCCTGTTGTGGATCATCGACGGGTTCGCCTCGAGCTGGGCGACGTACGCGATCTACACGTCTCCAGGGCTGCCCGGCGCGTCGGCGGCGTACTGGTTCTACTCGCGCTTCGGTGCGTTCCTGCTGCTTGGGTTGCCGTTGCTGATCCTGCTCTTCCCGGATGGAAGGCTGCCCACCGCTCGGCTCTGGCGGTGGCTGTCGATCGTCAGCCTCGCGCTGACCGTGCTGCTCCCGCTTCTGCTGCTGGTCGCGCCCATGGAGACCTTGGAGCGCTACCACAACGCCGCGCTACCGCCCGAAATCACCCAGCTGTCACTGGACCCGTTCAGCATCGACCTGCCGTACGGTGTCTGGGAGCCGCTGCTGCAGGTCGCCTACACGGCCGTGCTCGTGAGTCTCGTCGTACCGTTCGCCGTGACCGTGCACCGCTACCGGGCGGCCGCGCGGGAGCGGCGGGCGCAGATCCGCTGGCTGATGTGGGCCGCGCTGGTCGACATGATCGTGCTGCTCGTCCCGTTCGAGAACCCGCCCGCGGTCCCGGCGATCATGTTCGGCCTGGCGATCGCGCTCACCTCGGCCGCGATCGTCGTCGCGGTCACCAAGCACCGCCTGTACGACGTGGATCGGTTGCTCTCGGCGACGTTCCTGTACGGCGTCCTCGCGGTGCTCGTGGTCGGCGTCGACCTGGCTGTGTTCGCGATCGCCGGTGGGGTCCTCGGCGAGCGGGATGCCGCCCTGGTCGCAATCGCGGTCGTTGCCGTGGTCTATGCACCGCTGCGGAGCCGGCTCTGGCGATGGGTACGGCGCCTCGTCCGGGGCTCACGCGATGACCCGTACGCCACGATGTCCACGCTGGCCGAGCGGCTGGAGTCGGCCGCCGACCCGGACGAGCAGCTCCGCGCGGTCGCCCGCACGCTGGCCGAGGCGTTCCGGCTGCCGTACGTCCGCGTGGAGATCGAAGGGTTCGCCATCGTGGAGCACGGACGGGAGTCGGAACCGCTGCACGCGCTGCCGGTCGGTTATCGCGGTGAGCCGGTCGGGCGGCTGGTGTTCTCTCCCGGCGGCGGTACGGCGTTGTCCGAGCGGGACCAACGACTGCTCGGTGATCTGGTCAGGCAGGCGGCCGCGGCGGCGCGAGCCAGTGAGTTGAGCACCGAGCTCCAGCAGAGCCGGAGTCGCCTGGTCGCCGCCCGCGAGGAGGAACGCCGCCGGCTGCGCCGCGATCTGCACGACAGCCTGGGGCCGAGCCTCGGCGCGGTCGCGCTGCGGATCGAGACCGCCCGCAACCTGGCGAAGTCCGCGCCGGAGGAGGCCGATCGGATGCTCGACCAGGCGACGACCGAGGTTGCGGCCGCGTTGGCCGACGTACGGCGGCTGGTCTACGACCTGCGTCCGCCGTCGTTGGACGAGCTCGGGCTGGTACGCGCGATCGAGCAGCAGGCAGAGCGCTTCCGGCTCGGCGGGTTGGCTGTGTCGGTCGACGCGGATGCGCTCGGCCCGTTGCCGGCCGGCGTCGAGGTGGCGGCGTACCGGATCGCCTCGGAGGCGTTGACGAACGTTGCCCGCCACGCCGAAGCGAGCCGGTGTGACATCACGCTGCGGGTGGACGGGACGGCGTTGGAGTTGTCGGTGAGCGATGACGGAGTCGGGATCGGTGCGGAGGTGGCGGCGGGCGTGGGGATGCTGTCGGTGCGGGAACGGGCCGCCGAGCTCGGCGGAGTCTGCAGCGTCACGTGCCCGGCGAGTGGTGGCACCGTCGTCCAGGTGACCTTGCCGTTGGACGCCGTACCGGAGGTCGTCCATGGCTGAGCCGGTGCGGGTGCTGCTGGCCGACGACCATCCCGTCTACCGCGACGGGCTGGCCGCGTTGCTCGGCTCGCTGGACGGCGTCGAGGTCGTCGGTACGGCGGCCGACGGCGTGGAGGCCGTGGATCGGGCGCGCGAGCTGCAGCCCGATGTCGTGGTGATGGACGTGCAGATGCCGCGGCTGGACGGGATCGAGGCGACCCGTGCCATCACGGCGGACAGTCCGCACATCGGCATCGTCGTACTCACGATGGCCGAGGAGGACCAGACCCTGTTCGCCGCCATGCGCGCCGGGGCCCGCGGCTACTTGCTGAAGGGCGCGAACCAGGCCGAGATCGTCCGCGCGATCACCGCGGTCGCGCAGGGCGAGGCGATTTTCGGCCCGGCCATCGCCCGCCGGGTCGCCGAGTTCTTCTCGGCCGCCCCGGCCGCGACGCCCGGCAGTCCGTTCCCGCAGCTGACCGCACGCGAGCATGAGATCCTCGCCCTCGTCGCGGCCGGCCGCTCCAACGCTCAGATCGCCGCCGAGCTCTACCTGTCGCCGAAGACGGTCCGCAACAACGTGTCGAACATCTTCGCCAAACTGCACGTCGCCGACCGCGCCGAGGCCATCATCCGGGCCCGCGACGCTGGACTGGGTCACTGAAGGGTTGCTGACGACAACCTTAGGTGCGAGCTGCGTCACAAGCCGGCCCGGCGATGTCACACCGGGCCGCCGTTTTCCCTCTCAGGACGCGTCAACTGAGAGAAGGGAAGCGAAATGATGACGGTGGTGCGTACACCTGAAGAGCGGTTCGCGGAATTGCCGGACTACCCGTTCGAGCCGCACTACGCAGAGGTGAGGCTCGGCAATGGGTCCGGCGACGTGGTGCGGATGCATTACGTCGACGAGCGCCCGAGCGATCCGGCAGAGGCATCGGGCGAGACCGTGGTGCTGCTGCACGGCAACCCGTCGTGGAGCTACCTGTACCGGCACGTCATCCCGCCCCTGGTCGCGGCCGGGCATCGCTGTGTAGCCGTCGACCTGATCGGCTTCGGCAAGTCGGACAAGGTGGTCGACCGGTTCGCCTACACCTACGCGAACCACGTCCGCTGGCTGCGCGAGGCCCTGTTCGACCACCTCGGGCTGCGAGACGTGACCCTGGTGTGCCACGACTGGGGCGGGACGCTCGGACTGCTCCTGCTCGCGCAGAACCCGACCCGCTTCCGTCGTGTGGTCGCGTCGAACACCGGTCTCCGGGCCGGCGGCGGCGACCTCGGCCCGGGCTGGCGGTCCGTCGCCGAGTGGCTGCAGTACACCCAGCGCACCAGGGACTTGCAGCCGGGCCTGATCGTCGACGGCTTCGCGCAGACCGCGCTGGCACCGGCCGTGCGGGCGGCGTACGACGCGCCGTACCCGGGCGACGAGTACCTGCACGGCGTACGCCGGTTCGCCGTACTCATCCCGATCACGGCCCAGGACGAATCGAACTCGCTGATCGTGGACGCGTGGAAGGTGCTGGAGAAGCTGCGGACACCGTTCCTGTGCGCCTTCAGCGCGCAGGACCACGTGAGCCGCGGCAACCATGAAGCGTTGTCCGGCCGCATCCCAGGGGCGCAGGGCCAGCCGCACGTCGCCATCCCGAACGCCGCGCACTTCGTGCAGGAAGACCGGCCGGCCGAGTTCGCCGCGGCCATCACCTCGTTCATCGCGGCTACTCGGTGAGTTTTTGACTGAGCAGTCAAGAATGGGTTAGCGTCGGGCCATGGCCAGACCTCGGAAGTTCAGTGACAGTGCCGTCCTCGACGCGGCGATGGACGTGTTCTGGGAGAAGGGGTACGAAGCGACCACGACCCAGGACCTGTGTGAGCGCACCGGGTTGCAGCGGGGGAGTCTCTACAACGCCTACGCGAGCAAGCACGCGATCTACGAAGAGGCGATCAAGCGGTACGCCGCCACGCGCGCAGCACAGCAGCTGGACGAGCTGGCGCCCACCGACGGCTCGGTTCGCGACCGGCTGCGGAGCCTGATGCTCAGCATGGTCGAGCTCGACCTGAACGATCCCGGTCGGCGTGGCTGCCTCGCCCTCAACGCCGCGACCGAGACCAGCGGCCGGACCGGCGAGGTCGCCGGGCTGGTCCATCGACAGTTCAAGGACCTCGAGGAGGCACTTGTCGCCCTGATCACGATCGGGCAGGAGTCCGGTGAGCTGTCGGCGGACCGGTCGCCGACGCAGGTCGCTCGCATGTTCCAGAGCGCGTACTACGGCCTGCGCGTGCTGGCCAAGGTCACCGACGACCGGCAGGCGCTGCTCGACGTGGTCGACGGCACCGTCGCAGCGCTCTGATGCGCGGCCCGCTGCCGGCACTGCTGGTCTGCGTCTTCGGCGTCACCACCGGCGAGTTCGTCCTGGCCGGGATCCTGCCCGCGGTCGCCGACGACCTGGCGGTGTCGATCCCCGCCGCCGGCTTGCTCGTGACGGCGTACGCGCTCGGCATGATCGTCGGGGGACCGTTGCTCACGGCCCTCACTGCAGGTCGGCCACGCAAGCCGGTGGTGCTCGCCCTGCTGGCCGTCGCGGTCGCCGGCAACCTGCTCTCGGCGCTCGCTCCCGGGTACGGCGTCCTGTTCGCGGCGCGGATCGTGACCGCGCTGGTCACCTCGACCTTCTTCGCCAACGCCATCGTGATCGCCGTCTCCGCCGCACCCCCGGAGAAGCAAGGCACCACAGTCGCGAAGCTTGCCTTCGGCATGAACCTGGCCATGATCCTCGGTGCGCCGCTCGGCACGTGGATCGGTGCCGCCTTCGGCTGGCGAGCCACCTTCGGAGGGATCACTCTCGTCTGCGCGGTCGGCCTGTTGCTGGTCAGCAGGCTCGTGCCGTCGGATCAGCCCGGGACGCGAGGTGGTGCACTCACCGAGCTCGCTGCCTTCCGCCACCGCGATCTGCAGTTGGCGATCGCGGTGACCGCGGTTGCCAACATCGGGCTCTTGATGGTGTTCACCTACCTCTCGCCGCTGCTGACCGAGGTCAGCTCGTTCGGCGCCGGCGCGATCGCTCCCATGCTGCTGCTGTACGGCGTCGGCGCCACGGTCGGCAACCTGGTCGGCGGCTGGCTGGCCGATCGTGCTCTGCTGCCGTCACAACTCGGTGCCTTGACCGTGCTCGTCGCGATCTTCCTCGGGCTGTGGATGACCACCGGCACGACGATGACGGCGGTCCTGGTCTTCGCCGCGGGGGCGGTCGGCTTCTCCGTGATCCCGGGCATGCAGACACGCGTCCTCGCCACCGCAGTCGCGGCGCCGACGCTGGCGATTGCCGTCAACGCCTCGGCGTACCAGGTCGCGGCCGCCTTCGCCGGGTGGCTCGGCGGACGCGTGATCGGCGGGCCAGGGCTGTCGACGGTCTACCTCGCCGCGGCGCTGACCACGGTGCTGGGCATCGGCCTGTCCGCGCTGGCCTGGACTCGCGCGAAGGCGGGTTAGCCGCGGGCGAGGCGTCGTACGGCGAGCTCGGCCAGCAGGGCGGACGCGTCCGGGAGGATCGAGTCGTCGAAGTCGGCCAGCGGCGAGTGGTTGTCGGGAGCGGCGTCCGGGTCGGCGGACCGGCAGGCGCTGATGTTGAGGTAGACGCCGGGGACCTCTTGCAGGACGTACGACATGTCCTCGGCGCCGCACCGCGGATTGGGACGCTCGCGGAACCGGTCGGCGCCGAAGAGGTCGACGATCGTGCTCCGGGCGAACTCGTACTCCGCGGCGTTGTTGACCGTCACCGGGTAGCCGAGCTGGTACTTCACCTCGGCTGTCAGCCCGTGCGCGGCCGCCATCCCCTCGACCAGCTGGGTCGCGGCTTGCTGGACCTTGGTCCGGGCCGCCTCGGAGAAGGTCCGGACCGTCGCGTCGAAGAACGCGTCGTCCGGGATGATGTTCTCCTTCGTCCCGCCCGCGATCCGCCCGACGGTGAGCACGACCGGGTCGAACACGTCGAACTGCCGCGTCACCATGGCCTGCAAGGCGCCGACGATCTCGCAGAGCACCGGGATCGGGTCCTTGCCGCGGTACGGCGTCGCGCCGTGCGTGCCGGCGCCGACGACGCGGACGTGCAACTGGTCGGCCGCGGCCATGAACGGGCCGGGCCTGCTGCTCCACATCCCCAGCGGCTGGTTGGCGGACCCGACATGCAGCCCGTACGCCGCGTCCGCACGCCGTCCGGCCGCGTCGAGGACACCTTCGCGGATCATGATCGGCGCGCCGCCGCTGGTCTCTTCACCAGGCTGGAACATGAACACGACGTCGCCGGGGAGCTCGTCCTTCAACGCGGACAGTATCTTCGCCGCGCCGACCAGGCCGGCAACGTGCAGGTCGTGGCCGCAGGCATGCATCATCCCGGGGTGCTGGGAGATGTACGGAACGGCGGTCCGCTCGGTGACCGGGAGCGCGTCCATGTCGCCTCGCAGCAGCACCACCGGCCCTGGCCCACCTCCGCCGCGCAGCACGGCCGTCACCGAGGACAGCTCCTTGCCGAGAGTGATCTCGAGCGGCAGGCCCTCGAGCGCGTTCAGGACCAGCTGCTGCGTCTTGGGCAGGTCGAGGTCGTACTCCGGGACCTGATGCAGGGCACGACGCAACTCGACGATCTCACCGCGGAACTGCTCGGCGAGCTGGCGCCTGGTCATGGGGCCTCCCGGCCTGGACTGAGGAACGGAGGGAGCGAAGCGACCGGAGAGACGAGGGAAGGCCGGGAGTTCCAGCCCCATGACCCGCCGCGACGGAGTCGCGGCATCAGCACAGTCATGCCTTGGGACCCAGCTTCAGCGCGGACATCACGCGTTGCGCGCTGCTGCCGAGCTCGAGGAGCTCGACCAGGTCGAGCCAGCGCTCGGGGTCCTTCACCTCGTGCGGAATGGTCGCGTCGAACGTCCCGACCGGGGCGTCCTTGGCCACCGCGACGACCTTCGTGGCGACATCGAGGTAGTCGCTCGCGTCCAGGATCTTCCGTTTCACCGACGGCGCCATCGGTGTGCTCGGGTCGGCGGCCGCCGCGCGGATGCCGTCCAGGTCGCCGTACGCGGTGACGAGGGAGGCGGCCGTCTTCTCACCGACGCCCTTGACGCCGGGCAGGCCGTCCGAGGCGTCGCCGCGGAGCGTGGCGAAGTCGGCGTACCGGTTGGCGGGGATCTCGTACTTGGCGAGCAGCGCCTTCTCGTCGTACACGTCCGCCCGGCCGACGCCGCGTGCGGCGGTGTAGACGACGCGGATGCCGCGGCTGTCGTCGATGAGCTGGAACAGGTCGCGGTCACCGGTGACCACGTCCACCGGCATGGTCGCCTGGTGGCACAGCGTGCCGATCACGTCGTCCGCCTCGTGGTCCGCGGCGCCGACGACCGCGATCCCGAGCGCCTCCAAGCAGGCCCGGATGTAGGGCACCTGGACCTCGAGCCGGTCCGGCACGTCCTCGACCTGCTCACCCTTCGCGGTGACGAACTCGACCCGCTGCGCCTTGTACGACGGGATCAGCGCGACCCGCCAGGACGGCCGCCAGTTGTCGTCCCAGCAGGCGACCAGGTGGGTCGGCCGGTGGTTCTCGGTCAGCCGGGCGATGAAGTCGAGCAGGCCGCGGACCGCGTTGGTCGGCGTCCCGTCGGCGGCCTTCATCGTGTCCGGCACGCCGAAGAACGCGCGGAAGTACAGCGACGCGGTGTCCAGCAGCATCAGGCGCTGCGCCGTCTCAGCCATGGGGTGATGCTTTCACAGCCCTCCGACAGACCGCGATCACCGCCACGAGCCCTTGCCAGAACGCCGCGACGCCCCAAGGATCAGTTCAGGGTGTCCGGGGAGGGGATCGCATGCACAGGTCGTTGCCGTCCAGATTGATCGGGCTCGCGTCGGCGTTGGCGTTGCTCGCCGTACCGCTGCACGCCGCTCCCGCCCTGGCCGAGCCGAACAAGCCGGTCACCGTGATGACCCGCAACATCTACCTGGGTGCGGACATCCAGCGGCCGATCCGGGCCACCGCCGGACTCACCGGGGCCGCGGCGTTCGTCGCGCTCGGCAACGCGAACCACGTCACCCGGCAGATCGTCGACCGCACGAACTTCCCGCGCCGCAGCGAGTTGCTCGCGGCGGAGATCGCCGGCGCGAAGCCGGACCTGATCGGCGTCCAGGAGGTCGCGCTGTGGCGGCACGGGCCGCTCGAACTGCCGGGCGCGGGAAGCCCGGGGGCGCTCAACGCCACAACGGTCGACTACGACTTCCTGGCGATCCTCCTCCAGGATCTCCGCCAGGCCGGCGTACCTTACAAGGCTGTCGTCGTACAGCGGGAGTCCGACGTGGAGGCGCCCGCCTTCGTCGGCAACCCGTTCACAGGTATGGCGACCCAGGGGCGCGATGTGCGACTCACGGTCAGCGATGTCGTGCTGCTCCGGGCCTCCAGCAATCTCCGCGTCATCGACTCGGGCAGCGGACAGTACGACGCCCGGCTCGTGCTCGACGTCGCGGGTCTGCCGGCCACGACCATTCGTGGTTTCAACTGGGTCGACGTCGCGCACGGGTCGGGCCGGTCGTTCCGGTTCGTCAACACCCATCTGGAGGCCTTCAGCTCCGACCTGGCCCTGGCCCAGGCGATGGAGATGCTGAGCGGTCCGGCGGGCGACCGCGGACGGACCACGATCATCGGCTGCGACTGCAACTCCGATCCCCTGAACAGCACCGTCAAACCGACCGATCCGCTCGGCACGCCACACAACGGGCCGTACAACTTCATCACCGGACCGGGCGGGTTCACCGATCTCTGGCTGACCTGGCGACCTGCGGAGCAGGGGTGGACGTCCGGCCTGAACGAGACCGTCGACGAACCGGCGCCACCGTCGTTCGACCACCGGATCGACATGATCTTCGCCCGCCCGGCGCCCGGCGAACAGGTCCGGGTCGTCGCCGGGGAGGTCACCGGGGCCACCAGCGCGGCCAAGGATCCGGTCACCGGGCTCTGGCCATCGGACCACGCCGGGGTGGTGCTGACCCTGTCCCGGTGAGAACGTCTGCGGGCGGGCGCCTTGCTCCAGTAAGGTCATCACCGTGGAGGACCTGGACCGCAAGATCGTGGGGTTGCTGGCGACCGACGGCCGGATGAGTTTCACCGACCTGGGCAAGGCGACCGGCCTGTCCACCTCGGCCGTGCACCAGCGGGTCAAGCGGCTGGAGCAGCGCGGCATCATCCAGGGGTACGCGGCAACGGTCGACCACACCGCTCTCGACCTGCCGCTCACCGCGCTGATCTCGATCCGGCCGATCGACCCCTCCCAGCCCGACGACTCGCCCGAGCGGCTCCGCGAGGTCCGCGAGATCGAGTCCTGCTACTCGGTGGCCGGCGACTCCAGCTACATCCTGGTCGTCCGGGTCGCCTCACCGGCCGCCCTGGAGAACCTGCTGGCCGTCATCCGCGCCCGCGCGAACGTCTCCACCACAACCACAATCGTCCTCAGCACGCCGTACGAACGCCGTCCCCCGGCGCTGTGAAGGCGCTGCTGGTCGATCTGTTCAGCACGCTCGTGCCTGGTGGGGACGCCGAGCGCGAGGTGGTGAACCAGGCGATGTGTGAGGTGCTCGGGGTGGACGCCGAGGCGTTCACGCGGGAGTTCGCCGCGACGTCGTACGAGCGTTTCATCGGCGCGTACGGCGACCTGCCGAGCACGTTGCGCGTGATCGCCCGCCGCACTGGCGCCGATCCGTCGGACAAGCAGGTGCTCGACGCCACCGCCATGCGCCGCGACCTGTCCCGGCGCCTGCTCAGCGCCGCCCCTGCGGGCACCCTGGCTGCGTTGGAGGCTTTGCGTTCAGCGGGTTGGCGGCTCGGTCTGGTCAGCAACATCACGTCGGAGACCCAGCTCCAGTGGGCCCACAGTCCACTCCCGCCGTACTTCGAGACCACCGCCTTCTCCGCCGAGGTCGGCGCCGCCAAGCCGGAGCCCAAGATCTACCTGGCCGCCTGCAACGCCCTCGAAGTCGAGCCGACCGACTGCATCTACATCGGCGACGGCAACGACAAGGAACTCCCCGGCGCCGCGGCCCTCGGTATGCACGCGATCCGCACCACCGAACACTCCAACAGCGACCCGGCCTGGACCGGACCCACCATCAGGTCCTTCACCGAGTTGCCCAGCCTGATCGGCGCACCTGCCTGACCTTCAAGGAAATTCGGTGGCTGCACGGCTTGTTCGCGGTCTAGCGTGGCTCGCCGTGCTAACAAACGAACAGATCGTCGGACAGGCTCTGGACAGAATCGAGGCTGGGTATGTCTTTCCTGAGCTGACCGCGGACATCGACGCCGCGATCCGGCACCGTCTCGCGGCTGGGGAGTACGACAACCTGGACGGACAGGTGCTCTGCGAGCTGGTGACCACGCACCTTCAGGAGGTGCGCCCGGACAAGCATCTGCGGCTGCTCTGGGTGGACGAGCCGCAGTCACTGGATCCGGCGGACGCAGATGAAGGGCGAGCCGCGTTCCTTGCGCTCCTCAGGGCAGAGAACCAGGGGATCCGCCGGGTCGAGCAGTTGGACGGGAACGTCGGGCTCATCGACGTCAGGCGCATCGCGTTCGCCGACGAGGGCGCCGGCGCGATCGGCGCGGCGATGCAGCTGGTCGCCCACAGCGCTGCACTCATCCTGGACCTGCGCGCATGTCACGGCGGTGCGCCGGAAGGGGCAGCGATGTGGTGCAGCTACTTCTTCCGCGACGACCAGGTGCACCTCAACGACATCTACGAGCGGTCCACCGGCACCACCCGCCAGTACTGGACGAGCGCGCACCTTCCTGCGCCGCGCTATGTGGACCGCCCGGTCTATGTCCTCACCAGCGAGATCACGTTCTCTGGGGGCGAGGACGTGGCGTACACCCTTCAAGCGCACGGCCGAGCCGTCATCGTTGGTGAGACGACACGCGGCGGCGCGCATCCGACGGCCCGCCACGCGGTGACCGAACACATCCTCGTGACCGTGCCGACTGCCCGGACCATCAACAGCGTGACCGGCACCAACTGGGAAGGCGTCGGAGTGATCCCCGATGTTCCCGTCCCAGCCGACCACGCACTCGACACGGCCCTCAAGGCTGCACTGGAACGAGTCGGCTGATAGACCACGTCGAGCGGCACGTGCGGGGCGGCGGGTAGGTCCACCACGATCGGGTCGTCGGGGTGGATGACTCCATCGGTCACCACGACGGACATGATGCCGGTTTTGCGCACGACGGCGCCGTCGGGGTCGGTGTGGATGAGCTCCTTGAGCAGGCCGGGGGTGAAGGTGTTGATCTGCTGACACGGGCTGCGGAGGCCGCTGACTTCGAGGACTGCCGCGGGGCCGATGCGCAGCCGCGTGCCCTGGGGGAGTCCGAGGAGGTCGATGCCGCGGGTGGTGATGTTCTCACCCAGTTCGCCCGGCTTCACGTCGTCCCACGGGGCGGACCGTCAGTAGCCGCCGGCGTCGATCAGCTGGGACTCGAGGGAGACGAGCCGGATCTTGCCGCCGCCCTTCGGCGGGATCAGCAGCGCGGCATCGACGAGGGACTTCTTCGTCAAGGCGTTGTCGTGCCGCACCGTGCTCGGGCTGAACGCGACGACCGGCCCGCTCACCCACCTGAGCCAGGAGTTCGGTTGAGCCGTCGCGAGGTAGTCCCTGGTGAGATAGACGAAGACCAGCGCGGTGCCGGACTTGGTCACGAAGGACGTCGGCGGTTCGCTGACGGTGGTGGTGACGGTGGCGGTGCGGAAGTACTGCGGCTCGTCGAGCGCCTCGGCCTTGTCCCGCGCGACATTTGCGAGGTATTCGGTGATCTCCGTGGAGGGTGCGAACGACGCGGCGCGGGCGGACTTGGCGCCGGCGGTCAGGTACTCGGCGAGGGCCTTTGCGGCTGCTTGTGGAGCGGCGACGAGTGTGGCGTCGTCGGACTTCGTTGCCGGCCGGACGCCGGCGAGGTCGGGTAGCTGGACGGCCTTCTTCGGGCCCGCGGAGAACGTGAGCAGCCAGGGGCTGCCGGCGGTCTCGCGTTCCCAGACACCCAGGTGCCTGTACTCCGAGGTGCCGGACATCTCGGCCGAGGAGACGAACCGCATCGGGTAGCTGCCGAAGGACGGCGCACCGACCACCGGCTCGGTGTAGGGGTACGGCGTGGTCAGCTCCTTGCCGGCCTTGTCGAGGGCCCGGCTGATCGTGAAGCTGGCCTGGCTCTGGCGGAGCACGTTGCCGCCTTCGACGGTGGCGATCAGCTTGCCGTCGCGCTTGCTGCTGGCGGCGTTGTTGACCTCGTTGTAGTGCTCGATGACGGCAGTTGCGGTCTCGTCGGTGACCGCCGGGCGGGTCAGCGTCCGGACGGTGTTCGGCTCCGGGATCGCCGCGCAACCACTGACCAATGCGAACACCGCCGTCAGCGCCACACCCCGGCGGAGGGGACCGGCCGGCGACTGCTGAGGCGGAGGCTGCGGACCGGGGTACTGCGGGCCGGGGTACTGCGGACCGGGGTGCTGCGGGCCGGGGTACTGCGGACCGGGGTGCTGCGGGCCGGGGTGCTGCGGACCGGGGTGCTGCGGGCCGGGGTGCTGCGGGCCGGGGTGCTGCGGGCCGGAGGACCAAGGACCGGGCGACTGCGGGCCGTGCTGCGGCGGGCCGTAGCCGCCCGGCGCGGCGGGGACCGGGTTCGGGGTGGAGGTACGGCGGCCGCGGAACAGGATCAGGAAGATGCCCAGGGCAAGCAGCACCAGCCCGACCGCGAACACGACCAGGGAGGTCAGGAACGCGTCCGGGATCTCGATGCCCAGGTCGGCCTGGACGTCGGGTGCGGTCTTCCCGTCGGCGCTCATGATCACCAAGGAGTACGGTCCGTCGGCGATCGGCCAGGTGAGCTCCTGGGTGCCGGCGCCCGAGGCCTTGGCGACCCACCAGTCGAGAGTGTCGGGGGCCGCCAGCGGACCGGCGGCGCCTTTGACGTCCTGGGTGGAGAGCGAGATCGGGTACTCGACCTGCACCAATTCGGTGTGGGCGCGCCCCTTGAGGTAGCTGGCGGCGTCGAAGTCGCGAGCCACGCCGACGAACACCGGTTTGCCGTCGGTCGACCGTGCGTTGACGTGCAGTGTGGGACCGTGCCGGTCCAGCAGCGAGGGAGCGGAGGCGATGGCCAGGCCCTTGCTGGTGAGGTGCTGTTCACCGGAGTAGATCGTGTCGTCCGGACCGACCAGCCAGAAGGCGGCAACAGCTCCGGCGGCACCGATGATCAGGCCGAGCAGGGCGAATAGGACACCAAGAACAGAGCGGACTACCCGCACACGAACTCCCGAGATCGCGGCAAGCCCCAGGCCGGCCGGACGGTTGACCAGCCGCGATGCTAGCGGTTGTGCAGGGCACTGGAGCGGTTCGGGTCTCGGGTCGCCGGAAGTTGCCGCGCCCAGCGGAACGCCTCCGGTGCCACCCCCTGCATTGGTGGCACCGAAGACGGGATCGGGTTAGTTGATCTGCAGGAGCTTCTGGGACTCGGCGGCCTCGCGGGAGGCGGCGGCGCGCTTCTCGGCTTCGGCGAGGGAGGTGCCGGCGTGCTGCTTCCACCACTCCTGGCCGGCGGCGGGCAGGGAGTCGATCGGGTCGTAGTACTCGTAGGTGCGGTTCAGTGCCTCCGGGTCCTGGTGCTCGATCCCGGTGCGGTAGTTCTTCTTCCAGTACGAGATGCCGCGGACCTCGTCGTACTCGGACAGTTGGTGCACCCAGCGCTTGCCGACGTACGGGACGTCACACACGATGCGCGGGGTCGCGAACCCGGGCAGGTACCCGAGCATGCCGTGCTGCAGGCGCTGCGCGTCGCGCACCGACACCCGCCAGTGCTCCGAGAACGGGATCATGTCGCACATGTAGAAGTAGTACGGCGTGATCGTCGCGCCATCGAGCAGCGCGAAGCACAGGTCGAGCAGTTGCGGCACCGAGTCGTTGACGCCGCGCATCAGCACGCCCTGGTTGCGTACGTCCCGGATGCCGGCCTCGAACATCGCCTTCGTTGCCTCGGCCACCAACGGCGTCACCGACTGCGCCGCGTTCACGTGGGTGTGGATGGCCATCATCACGCCGCGCTCGCGCGCCGTCCGGCTGACCCGCTCGACACCGGCCCGGACGTCGTCCGACAGCCAGTGCTGCGGCATCCCCATCAGCGCCTTGGTGGCCAGCCGGATGTCACGGATGTTCTCGATCTCCAGCAGGCTGCTGAGGAACGCCTCCAGCCGCGGCCACGGCATGTTCGCCACGTCACCGCCGGACACGACGACGTCGCGGACTCCCGGCGTACGGCGCAGGTAGTCGAGCATCGCGTCGAGCCGGGCCTGCGGCTTGGCGACGAACTTCAGCTTGTCGATGACCGGCGTGGAGTTGCCGACCAGGTCCATCCGGGTGCAGTGACCGCAGTACTGCGGACAGGTCGGCAGGACCTCCGCCAGCACCTTCGTCGGGTAGCGGTGGGTCAACCCCTCCGTGGCCCACATCTCGTGCTCGTGCAGCGAGTCCCGAGTCGCGTGCGGGTGCGACGGCCAGTCGGTACGACGGTCACTGAACACCGGAAGCATGTAGCGGCGGACCGGGTCGGCGTAGAACGCGTCGGTGAAGGTCCCCGCGTAGTCGTCGTCGGGAACGATCGTGTTGAGCATCTGCGGCGGCAGCAGCATCGACATCGTCGCCCGCTCGGCCTGGTCCCGGGCGAGGTCCTCGTAGAGCCGCTCCTCGAGCAGGTCGCCCATCACGTCGCGCAGCTGCTTGACGTTCTTCACGCAGTGCGCGCGCTGCCACTGCACCGACCGCCACTCCTCGGTGGTCACGTCCTTCCATCCCGGGATGCGAGTCCAGTCCGGCTCCACCAGCTCGGCTCGCCGGTACGCGTACGGCTGGCCGGCGAGGTCGTCCGGCTGCGGTACGGCGCCACCCTCGGGCAGCACGGCGGGGCTGATCAGGTCGGTCACAGAGGCCTCCGGGGCTTCAGGGGCGATGCGGTCTAGTGTGAGGATAGCGATAGAACTTCCCTCAGATCCAACAGTACGCCGCAAGAATTCTCGTCATACCGCGATCTGAGTAGTATTTTGCCTGACTCGTGAAGGAGGCCCCGTGTCGTCTAGCCCGGTAGGACTGCACCGTGTGATCACCCCGTCCGGCGTGTTGCCGCAGGCGGCGGAGAAACTCGACGCGCGTCCCGAGATCTGGCCGGACGAGGTCCGCATCGCGGTCGAGCGGCTGAACCTGGACGCCGCGTCGTACCGCCAGCTCGCCGAGGCGCACGGCGGCGACGGTACGGCGGTCCGCCAGGCGGTGCTCGACATCGTCGAGGCGCGCGGCAAGATGCAGAACCCGGTCACCGGGTCCGGCGGCATGCTCGTCGGAGTGGTCGACGAGGTCGGCCCGGAGTCGCCGCTCGGCGTCGCGCCCGGTGACCGCGTCGCGACCTTGGTCTCGCTCACGCTGACGCCGCTGCAGATCACCGACGCACTGGCGAGCTGGGACGGCAAGAGCGAGCAGGTGCCGGCCCAGGGACACGCGATTCTGTTCGCCCGGTCGATCGTCGCGAAGCTCCCGGACGACCTGAAGCCGGAGCTGTCGCTGGCTGTCATGGACGTATGCGGCGCACCGGCGTTGACCGCCCGCGTGGTGCGCCAGTATGTCGACAAAGGCACAAAGCCTGTCGTGTCAGTAATTGGCGGCGCAGGTAAAAGTGGGTCGCTGTCGCTTGCTGCAGCGCGGCACGCGGGTGCGGCCCGGACTATCGGGATCGTGCCGGTCCAGCACGAGGCCGAGAAGCTGAACGCAGCAGGGCTGGCCGACGTGGTCGCGCTTGCCGACGCGCGTGATCCGGTGGCCCTCGCTGCAGCGGTTGAGCAGGCCGGGGGACCGGCGGACATCACCGTGGTGTGCGTCGACGTACCAGGGTGCGAGCACGGCGCCATACTGGCCACTGCGGCCGGCGGCACTGTGATCTTCTTCTCGATGGCGACGTCGTTCTCCGCCGCTGCGCTCGGTGCGGAGGGCCTGGCCGCGGACGTGACCATGCTGGTCGGCAACGGGTATGTGCCGGGGCATGCGGACTACGCGATGGAGCTCTTGCGCAGTGAGCCGGGTGTCCGCGAACTGTTCGAAAGCAGGCTGGCGGAGGATTGAGCCGTGCGCACACTTCTGACGAACGGTTCCGTCTACTCTCCCGCCGACCCGCACGCGACCGCGATCGCGTTCGACGACGGTGTGGTCACCTGGCTCGGTGACGACACCGGCGCCTCGTCGTACGCCGACGGCGCGGACGAGGTGATCGACCTCGACGGCAAGCTGGTCACGCCGGCCTTCGTCGACGCCCACGTCCACACCGCCCAGACCGGCGCGCTGCTGACCGGCCTCGACCTCACCGGTACGGCGTCGCTCACCGAAGCGCTCGACAAGCTCTCGGCGTTCGCGGCCAACCTGCCGGCCGACGCGGTGATCGACGGCGCCGGCTGGGACGAGACCAACTGGCCCGAGGGCCGCCCGCCGACGGCGGAGGAGCTGGACCGGGCGGCCGGCGGTCGCCGCGTCTACGTCTCCCGAGTCGACGGCCACTCCGGCGTGATCTCGTCGGCTCTGGTGCCCGCCGCAACAGGAGTTGGGTACGACACGACCGGCCGCGTGGAGCGCGACGCGCATCACGCCGTTCGTGATCTGCTGAGCGAGCTGATCGGGCCCGACCAGCGGCGTGCCGATGTGAAGGCGGCGCTGCAGGTGATGGCGTCCCGCGGCATCGGGGCATTCCACGAGATGGCCGCGCCGCACATCGGGCCGCTGTGGGAGCTGCCGATCATTCGCGAGGTGGCCGACGAGGTCGGCCTGTCGGCGACCCTGTACTGGGGCGAGCCGGGTGCCTTCGAGCACGTGGCGACGTACGGCCTGGCCGGTCTCGCCGGCGACCTCAACGCGGACGGAGCCCTCGGATCACGTACGGCGGCCCTTCGCGAGACGTACGCCGATCGCGCCGACCACCGCGGGCATGCCTACCTGACGGCCGAGGAGATCGCCGAGCACGTCATCGCGGCGACCGAACGGAACGTGCAGGCGGGCTTCCACTGCATCGGCGACCAGGCCCTCGACAACATCGCGCGCGGCTTCGAGCTCGCCGCGGAGAAGGTGGGCGTGCAGGCTCTCGTCGCCGCGCGGCACCGGCTCGAACATGTCGAGATGCCCAGCGCGGACGTGATCGCGACGCTCGCGCGCTGTAGTGTCGTCGCGAGCGTGCAGCCGATGTTCGACGCGCACTGGGGTGGGCCGGACGACATGTACGCCGAGCGCGTGGGGGACCGGTGGCAGGGGATGAACCCGTTCGGGTCGCTGGCCCGCGCGGGCGTCGTACTGGCCTTCGGGTCGGACGCGCCGGTGACCGAGCTCGGCGGCTGGGAGGCTGTGCGGGCGGCCGCGTTCCACCACGAGCAGAGTGAGCGGATCACCGTGCGGGCGGCATTCCAGGCGCACACCCGTGGGGGTTGGCGGGCGGCCGGTATCGACGATGCCGGCGTACTCGCGCCCAGCACCGCGGCGACGTACGCGATCTGGGAGAGCGATGCAGAGCTGGTCGTCCAGACACCCGACTCGCGGGTCGCGGCCTGGTCGACTGATCCGCGGGCGGGCGTGCCGGTGCTCCCGGACCTGACTGCGGGAATTCCGACTTGCCTGCGGACGGTCGTCGGTGGCCGTGTCGTCTACGAAGCCGAGGGATGGTCCCAGAAGTGGTCACAGTGAAGAAGCTCGACCTGGATCCGGTCACCGTCCGGAAGGCGCGCAGCCTGGCGCGCAAGGCCGGGCGGCCGATCGTCAACCTGGCGCGGCAGCACACCACGGTGTCTGTCGAGCGGGCGGTCCTGCGGCTGGCCGGGCTGGCCGGCGCCGACTCCGAAGGCATCCCGTGGGTCAACCGGCTCGCGGACACGGTCCGTGCAGATGTAGGGCTCGAGCACGGTATCGCGCTCCCGGTGTGGGACGCGCTGGTGCGTGGTGACGCCGAGGACCTGAGTGTCCTTGCGCAGAAGGCGGCCTCGGGGTCCGTGACGTTCCGGTTGCCTGAAGGGCGGGACGCCGTACGGGCGCGGTCCGCGGCGCGGAAGGCGGCGGCGGCCGGGCTGAAGCGGATCGACGCGCGGCGGCGGGAGCGGGACCGGCTGATCAAGCGGCACGGGGATCCGGAGCAGCGGCCGTGGATCTACCTGATCGTTGCCACCGGCGACATCTACGAGGACATCCCGCAGGCGCAGGCGGCCGCGCGCGAGGGCGCGGACATCATCGCGGTGATCCGGTCGACCGGGCAGTCCCTGCTCGACTACGTGCCCGAAGGGGCCACCCGGGAGGGGTTCGCCGGGACCTACGCGACGCAGGAGAACTTCCGGCTGATGCGGGCCGCGCTGGACGAGTCCTCGCGCGAGCTGGGGCGGTACGTCCGGCTGACCAACTACGCGTCCGGGCTGTGCATGCCAGAGATCGCGACGCTGGCCGGGCTGGAGCGGCTGGACATGATGCTGAACGACTCGATGTACGGGATCCTGTTCCGCGACATCAACCCGATCCGCACTTTCGTCGACCAACGGTTCAGCCGACAGATCCACGCCCGCGCCGGGATCATCATCAACACCGGCGAGGACAACTACCTGACCACCGCGGACGCGGTCGAGGCCGCGCACACCGTGACCGTGTCGCAGCTGCTGAACGAGTACTTCGCCAAGGAGGCCGGGCTCGAGGACTGGCAGCTCGGGCTCGGGCACGCGTTCGAGATCAACCCGGACCTGCCGGACTCGTTCCGGCTCGAGCTCGCGCACGCGATGCTGGCCCGGCAGCTGTTCCCGGCCGCGCCGCTGAAGTGGATGCCGCCGACCCGGTACATGACCGGCGACGTGTTCCGCGGCTACCTGCTGGACGGGTTCTTCAACCTGGTCGGGGCGATGACGGGGCAGGGCATCCTGCTGGTCGGCATGATGACCGAGGCGGTGGTGACGCCGTGGATCTCCGACCGCGACCTCGCGCTGCAGAACGTCCGCTACGTGCTGGGTGCCGCCGGCAACCTTCACGAGGACTTCCGGCCGGAGCCGAACGGGTTCATCGCCTCCCGCGCCCGCCAGGTGCTGGCCGAGTCGGTCGAGCTGCTGGAGGAGATCGTCGACGACGGCCTGCTGAACGCGATCGGCGACGGCACCTTCGGCCTGATGAAGCGCCCCTCCGACGCGGGCCGCGGCCTGGATGGCGTCGCGCGCAAGTCGGGGGAGTACTACAACCCGGCGATCGAGCTGATGGAGGAGACCCAGTGACCATCATCCGGCCGTACGGCGACACCACGGGCGACGGCATGGTGCAGCTGTCGTTCACGTTGCCGGTCCCGCACGACAAGCGGGCCGAGGGCGCCGCCGTACAACTCGCGAACAAGATGGGCATGGACCCGGCGCTGGTCGTGCATGCCAAGGCGATGGGACCGGACTTCACCTTCTTCGTCGTGTACGGGCCGGTGAACCACCTGGTCGACACCAGCAAGGTCGAGGTGATCGAGCGCGACTATCCGCTGCTGTCGCCGAAGGAGGTCAACCTCGCGATCCGCAAGACGCTGCGCCGCCGGCTGACCATCGTCGGCGCATGCATCGGCACCGACGCGCACACGGTCGGCATCGACGCGATCATGAACATCAAGGGATTCGCCGGCGAGAAGGGCCTGGAGTACTACCGCGAGCTGAAGGTGGTGAACCTCGGCGCACAGGTCGCCGTACCGGAGCTGGTACGGCGGGCCCGGGCGGAGAAGGCGGACGCGATCCTGGTGTCGCAGGTGGTCACCCAGCGGGAGGCGCACGTGCTGAACACCAAGGAGATGTCGGCAGCGTTCCGCGAGGCCTACCCCGAGGACGCCCGGCCGGTACTGGTTGCCGGTGGCCCCCGTTTCACCGAGCAGATGGCCGGCGAGCTCGGGGTGGACCGGGTGTTCGGCCGCGGCACCACCCCTGGCGAGGTGGCCAGTTACCTGGTCGACGCACTCGTGACCCGACGCAAGCAGACGACCGGCAAGAGGAGCGCATAGGTGTCAAAGGCAACTATCGGGTTGAGTGTCACGCACCGGCGGTACGTGCCGTACAGCCACGCGCACTACGCCGGCAACCTGGTCGACGGCGCCTACGTGCTCGGCCTGTTCGGTGACGTCGCGACCGAGGTGTGCATCCAGGCCGACGGCGACGAGGGGCTGTTCGCGTCGTACTCCGACGTGCAGTTCCTGCAGCCGCTGCGAGCCGGCGACGTGATCGAGGTGACGGCGACGATCAGCCGGGTCGGGAACCGCAGCCGGGAGCTCGACTTCAGCGCGTCGGTGGTCTGCCGGGGCCGGCCGGACGTGTCCGAGTCGGCGGCCGAGGTGCTGGCCGAGCCGCTTGTGATCACGCGCGCAAAGGGGACCGTCGTCGTACCGGTTGGGTGACGATTGGTTGCCGTGGGTAACGGTCACGTGGAGTGCCAAGACGGCTCTGTAACGTGACCACGCTGACGGATTCTCGTCTTATCCGTACCGGGCTGGTTTTATCCGTACCGGGCAGGCGAATGTGTTACAACGGCCTCAAGGAGCCGCTGGAGAGGTTGACACCGTCGCCGCCAGCGAGCATCGTTTTGGGAGTCGTCATATCCCGTTTTATCAACGGTCACACGAAGTTCGGCCACCGGATGATCCCGCGACGCTGACCAGGCCAGTGCCAGGCCTGAGTCGACGGGGGCTGAGATCGCCGGTGGTTAGCCCCCCGCGGGGCAGAGGTGGAAGAGGCTCGGCGGCCAGTAGACAACAGCCGGACGGTGCGCAGCCAGTGCATCGACGGTTGGTCCGAAGGCGCGCCGAGCCTCTTTCCTCTTTTCTGAGACGGATTCACTTCCTCGCCCTGTGTCTATTGGTGTTCACTTTCCGCGATCGCCGCCTCCCGGCTACTGACCGGATACATTTGCTTGTCCGGGACGTTGTACGGTCGAGCGACCGGCGTCCGCCGGGTCAGTGAGGACAAGGGGTTACCGCGTGGACCGGTTGAAGGCTCTGGGACGGGTCCTGCCGCGGGTCGCCGTGGCCGTGCTCGCGGGCGCGCTGCTCGGCTTCGCCTTCGAACCGCACGACTACCCCTGGCTGACGGTCGTCGCCGTACCGCTGTTCCTGGCCGCGCTGAACGGCGCCTCGGCCAAGGCCGGATTCCTGATCGGCGCCGGGTTCGGCATCACCTACTACCTCGTCCTGGTGCCGTGGCTCAGCGTGATCGGCGGCGACGCCGCGATCGCGCTGGCGATCCTCGAGGGCCTCTTCTACGCGGTCTTCGGGGCGTTCGCGACCCAGGTGCTGAAGCTGAAGTGGTGGCCTGTGCTGATCCCGTGCCTGTGGGTCGCGACCGAGTATGCGACCGCGTCGATCCCGTTCGGCGGGTTCCCGTGGGGCCGGCTGGCGTGGGCGTTCGCCGACTCGCCGCTCGGCAAGTTGGCGTCCCTGGTCGGCATCCCGGGGCTGAGCTTCGCGATCGCGGTGCTCGGCGTGCTGGTGTACGCCGTACTGAAGCCGAAGAGCTCGCTGAAGCTCCGGGCCGTCGCGCTGGTCGCCGGGGTCGCGATCGTCGGCGGCAGCGCGCTGATCAACCTGTCGACCGAGGGCAACGGCAAGGTCGTGACCGCGGCGATGGTGCAGGGCAACGTGCCGGGCAAGGGCCTGGAGTTCCTCGGCCGCGCCCGGACCGTGACCCGCAACCACCTGAACGCGACCCTCGACCTGCAGAAGCGCGTCGCGGCAGGCACCGAGGAGAAGCCGGACATCGTCATCTGGCCGGAGAACTCGACCGACATCGACCCGTTCAAGGACGCCGAGACGAAGGCCGACATCGAGGAAGCGGTCAAGGCCGTCGACGTGCCGATCCTGGTCGGCGCCGTACTCGAAGGCCCCGGGCCGAACGAGCGGCAGACCACCGGCGTGGTGTGGGACCCGGTCAAGGGTGCGGGGCAGATCTACGCGAAGCGGCACCCGGTGCCGTTCGGCGAGTACATCCCGTTCCGCGAGCAACTGCTGCCCTACATCAAGCGGCTGGAGATGGTCGGCCGGCAGACCGCTCCCGGCACAGTGCCCGGCGTACTGCCGATCAACGGCGTCACCTACGGCGACGTGATCTGCTTCGAGGTCGCGTACGACGACGTCGTCGAGGACGTGATGAAGGGCGGCGCCCAGATCCTGGTCGTCCAGACGAACAACGCGACGTACGGCGACACCGGCCAGCCCGAGCAGCAGTTCGCGATCACCCGGATGCGGGCGATCGAGACCGGCCGGACCGTGCTGATCGCGTCCACCAGCGGGATCTCCGGCGTGATCCAGCCGGACGGCACCGTCGAGCACAAGTCGTCACAGTTCGTGCCGGACGTGTATGTCGCCTCGGTTCCGGTGCGCGATACCAATACGCTGGCCACCACACTCGGCGGCTGGCCGCAGTGGATCCTGACCGGCCTGGGGATCCTGGGTGTGGTCCTCGCGCTGGTGGCTCGCCGCCGCCGGGCGGACCACGGCCCGGACACCCCGCCGGCGCCCACGCGCAGCCGCGAAAAGGTCCCGGCCTGAGTCAGGCCCCTTTCGGAGCCCGGTGACAGAGTTGTCACCGGGAGGCAGGAGCAGCGTGAGCACGACCCCCTTCGCGGATCTCGGCAGGATCCTGGTCATCATCCCGACGTACAACGAGGCCGAGAACATCGAGCCGATCGTGAGCCGGCTGCGCGACGCCGTACCGGAGGCCGACGTCCTGGTCGCCGACGACAACTCGCCCGACGGCACCGGTGAGCTCGCGGACAAGCTGGCCGCCAACGACGACCACGTGCACGTCCTGCACCGCAAGGGCAAGGAAGGCCTCGGCGCGGCGTACATCGCGGGCTTCCGCTGGGGCATCGAGCGCTCGTACGGCGTCCTGGTCGAGCACGACGCGGACGGGTCGCACCAGCCGGAGCAGCTGCCTCGGCTGCTGACGGCGCTGCGCGACGCGGACCTCGTGCTGGGGTCGCGGTACGTGAAGGGCGGCGAGGTGCAGAACTGGCCGAAGTCGCGCGAGATCCTCAGCCGAGGCGGCAACATCTACACGCGGCTGGCGCTCGGCGTGCCGCTGCAGGACGCCACGGGTGGGTATCGGGCGTTCCGGCGCGCAACACTGGAGGGGATCGGACTGGACGAGGTCGCCTCCGCGGGCTACTGCTTCCAGGTCGATCTGGCGTGGCGGGCGATCAAGTCCGGGTTCCGGGTGGTCGAGGTGCCGATCACCTTCGTGGAGCGCGAACGAGGTCAGTCCAAGATGTCGCGGGCGATCGTCGTCGAGGCGATGGCCCGGGTCGGCCGGTGGGGCGTTGGTCACCGGGCACGTCAGCTCCGAAGTCTCTTCCGGAAGGGGTAGGACATGCCATGGTTCGTGGCGCTGGCGCTGTTGGTGGTGCCGATGCTGGAGATCTACGTGATCATCCAGATCGGCCAGGTGATCGGCGGCTGGCCGACCGTCGGCCTGCTGCTCGTCGAGAGCGCGCTCGGCGCCTGGATCATCAAGCGCGAAGGCCGACGGGCCTGGAACGCGCTCCAGTCCGCGCTGCAAACCGGCAAGATGCCCGGCCGCGAACTCTCCGACGCCGCCCTGGTGCTGGTGGGCGGCACGCTGCTGCTCACCCCCGGCTTCGTCACCGACATCTTCGGCTTCTTCTTCGTCCTCCCCTTCACCCGCCCCATCGCCCGCCGGGGCTTGTCCGCCTTCCTCAGCCGCCGCCTCACCACCCAACTGGGCAGCGTCAACCTGACCGGCTTCCCGCCCGCCTCGGGCTTCGACCCGGGCACGCGGCCCACTCCACCCTCCGACGATGTGATCCAGGGTGAGGTCATCGACCCCGACCAGAAGAAGTAGTCCTTCCCACGCGCGCTACGCACGCGCACTTCGTCGCTCCGCTCCTCAACGCACCTGCTACGTCCGCTCCCACCCACCCTCCGACTTGTCGCCGGCACCTACTTGCCGGCCACCGCCGCCATCTGCGGGCTACCGCCCGGAGCACCGGGCTGCCGCCCGCGTGCTGCGCGCTGATCGCGCGATCGAATGCCCACGTCGGTGCATCGGTCTGAGGAACTGTGGATGGTGGGGCTCGCGGCGGTGTGGTGAGTCGACGCCCGTTGGGGACGTGTAGCGGCGATCGGAGGGATCTCGGGAGAAGCCGCTCGTGGGGGACCCGTGGGGTGAGCGATCGAGGGGGTCACCGGAGTAGACGCGTGCGCGACTGTGGTGAGTGGGCGCTGGTGGGAGCGTCGTGAATGAGACTGTTCAATGAGCGGGCGCCCGATGTGGGCCTAGCCGTTTGCAGCTGCGTTGGTCGGGTTCGTGGTTGAGCGGGATTGGCCTTTCGTCGTCGGCGTTGGCCTCTTCATGGTCGGTGAGTTCTTGTACCAGACCAACGATGAGCTCAGCCCGGCCGACCTCAAAGAGCTCCGCGAGGACATTCAGCTAGGCAACCGCCGGCGACGCCTAAGCCTGGATCCACCGATGGTTTGAGGTGAGTTGGGTGGGGTGTGCGTGCCGTAACGCGAGGATGCCCTTGCGGGCTGGGAGATTGGGACTTGTCT